>NZ_JAPCIX010000001.1:0-436646 GCF_027707605.1 Aeromonas sp. QDB31
GCCGAACTCAGAAGTGAAACGCGGTAGCGCCGATGGTAGTGTGGCATTCGCCATGCGAGAGTAGGACACTGCCAGGCACCCAATACAAGAAACCCCGCTCAATGAGCGGGGTTTTTTATTGCCTGAAAATTAGCGCATTGACTGATAATTGACCTCTAACTTTGACGACATGTTCCCTCGGTCCAAAAACCTCGACCATCTTCTGTTCGATATTTATCCATTATCGCCACGTGCTGGATATAAAAAGCACAGAATGTGATGACTCTACCTTTCTTGTGATGCCTGCTCTGCTTTAATTCGTCTGCCCACGTTCGATGGGCCAAGGAATCACAATAATCTGAGGAATGGACACATGTTCAAAAGAACAGTAACGATGATGCTGGCGGCGGGAACCCTGGTATTAGGCGGTTGCGCATCCAATGGTGGTGCAGAGCAGGCGGCAGACAACAGCGACTTCGACGGCAAGTCCATCTACCTGCGCGGGGAGATGAATGACTGGATGGCGACCGATGAGAGCAAGGTTGTCAAGGTAGCAGACAAGCTCTACATGGCTAAGGGAACGCTCAAGAAAGAGTGGGCGCCCTACAAGTTCAAGTTCGCCGATTCCGGCTGGAGCTGTGGTACCAACTTCGGCTACAAGAGTCCGAGTGACGGCGTCGCCGTGCTGGGCGGAGAGCCTGTGCCGGTCAACCCCTGCTCCAAGTATGAGGACATGAAGTTCTCGCCGGATGCCGACGGTGTCTACGAGTTCTATCTGAATATGGCGGGTGAGACGCCGAGCGTGTACGTCAAGAAGCCCTGAGATTTCCCCTCCCGTTAAATTCATCGGGAAATGAACTGGTTAAATGCCCTGGCCCAAATATCTGCTGGCCGGGGCATTTTTTTAGGATAGAATCGGCGCCCCGTGAGAGAGATACTATATATAGTGTTATCTGGTTTATATGAAACCTATTAGTTGTGTTTTTAACTCTGTCATGACGTTGTTGCATTCACATAAGGTGGCTTGAAAATGGCTAAATCCAACCCTGTTCTGGAGAGTGGACCCAACTCTGCCCTCATCCCCATGCAGGAAACCTCCCTCGAGATCTGGGACAGCAAGTATCGCCTCAAGAGCAAGGATGGGGCGCCCATAGATGGCACCATAGACGAGACTTATCAGCGGGTTGCCCGTGCGCTGGCGGCCCAGGAGAGCGAGCCCGATGCCTGGTATGAGCCCTTCCTGTGGGCCCTGCGCAATGGCGCCATCCCGGCGGGTCGCATCACTTCCAATGCCGGGGCCTTCGAGCACAAGCCGGCCACCTCGACCATCAACTGCACCGTCTCCGGCACCATCGAAGATTCGATGGACGACATTCTCGGCAAGGTGCACGAGGCCGGCCTGACCCTGAAAGCGGGCTGCGGCATCGGTTATGACTTCTCGACCCTGCGCCCGCGCGGCGCCTTCGTCTCCGGCGCCGGGGCCTATACCTCGGGCCCGCTCTCCTTCATGGATATCTACGACAAGATGTGTTTCACCGTCTCGTCAGCCGGTGGTCGTCGCGGCGCCCAGATGGGCACCATGGATATTCGGCATCCCGACGTGATCGAGTTCATTCAGGCCAAACGGGAAGATGGCCGCCTGCGCCAGTTCAACCTATCCCTGCTGATCACCGAAGAGTTCGTCAAGGCGGTGAAGGAGGATGCTCCCTGGCAGCTGATCTTCCCCTACACCGCCAAAGAGGTGGAGCAGGACGGCATCGCCCTGGATGATCCCGCTCAGGTGCTCTGGGCCGACTGGCCGAACAAGGAAGGAGTGGTGATCAATGCACTGGGGCAGGTGGCCTGCAAGGTCTACAAGACCCTGCCAGCGCGCAAGCTGTGGAACGTCATCATGACCTCCACCTATGACTATGCGGAGCCCGGTTTCATCTTGATCGACAAGGTGAACCAGATGAACAACAACTGGTTCTGCGAGGAGATCCGCGCCACCAACCCCTGTGGTGAGCAGCCCTTGCCCCCCTATGGCGCCTGCCTGCTGGGGTCGGTCAATCTGACCAAGTTTGTGCGCGAGCCCTTCACCGAACGGGCCGCCTTCGACTGGCAAGCGTTTCGCAAGGTAGTGGCCATCTTCACCCGCATGCTGGATAACGTGGTGGAGATCAACCAGTTGCCATTGCCCAGGCAGCGCGAGGAGATCACCGCCAAGCGCCGCCATGGCATGGGCTTCCTCGGCCTGGGGTCGACCCTCACCATGCTGCAGATAAAGTACGGCTCTGCCGCTTCTGTCGCCTTCACCGAGCAGGTCTCCCAGGAGCTGGCGATGACCGGCTGGCAGGAGTCCCTGGCGCTGGCGAAAGAGAAGGGCCCTGCCCCCATCATGGAGCAGGAGTTCGAGGTGACCGGCAAGATGCTGCGGCTGCGCCCCGAGATGGTGGCCGATGGCATCAAGCTCGGCGACAAGGTGAAGGGCAAGGTGCTGCATGCGCGCTACAGCCGCTACATGCAGCAGGTGGCCGAGGTGGATCCCGCCCTGGTGGCCGCACTGGCCGAGGTGGGTGGGCGTTTCACCCACCACAGCAGCATAGCGCCGACCGGTACCATCTCCCTGTCGCTTGCCAACAATGCCAGCAACGGCATAGAGCCGAGCTTCGCCCATCACTACAGCCGCAACGTCATCAAGGCGGGCAAGAAGAGCAAGGAGAGCGTGGATGTCTACTCCTTCGAGCTGCTGGCCTACCGGGAGCTCATCAACGCCGGCGCCATGCCCTACACCGAGGATGAGGCCTGCCGTCTGCCGGATTACTTCATCACCGCCGACGACATCAGCCCGGCCCAGCACGTGGACATCCAGGCCGCGGCCCAGCGCTGGATAGATTCGTCCATCTCCAAGACCGCCAATGTACCGACCGACTTCCCGTTCGAGCAGTTCAAGGACATCTACATGTATGCCTCGGACTCAGGCCTCAAGGGGTGCACCACCTTCCGCTTCAACCCCGAGGCCTTCCAGGGGGTGCTGGTGAAGGAGAAGGATCTGGAGAACACTCAGTACGAGTTCACTCTGGAGGATGGCTCCGTCATCACGGTGAAGGGGAACGAAGAGATCGAATACGATGGCGAGCTGCACACCGCCGCCAACCTCTACGACGCCTTGAAAGAAGGCTATTACGGTAAATTCTGAGAACAGATTATGGTCAAGAAGATCGACAGGAAAATCGTCGCCTACAAGGTGAAAATCCGGGATGAGCCGCAAGAAGCGCCGGCTCCTCAGGATGACGTGGTGCACATGCACGAGACGGTACTGCGTCCGGAGCGGCTGATGGGCACCACCTACAAGCTGAAGACGCCGGAGCATGTCTCCGAGCACTCGCTGTTCATCACCATCAACGACATCATTCTCAACGAGGGCACGGTCCACGAGACGCGCCGTCCGTTCGAGATCTTCATCAACTCCAAGAGCCTGGAGCACTACCAGTGGATAGTGGCGCTGACCCGCATCATCTCTGCGGTGTTTCGCAAGGGCGGGGATGTCACCTTCCTGGTGGAGGAGCTGAGGTCCGTGTTCGATCCCAAGGGGGGCTACTGGAACAAGGGCAAGTATGTGCCGTCGCTCATCGCCGAAATTGGCAACGTGATCGAGACCCATCTCACCGAGATCGGCATGCTCAAGGCCACCGGGCTGGATGAGCACCAGCAGGCGTTTCTGGCCGAGAAACAGGCACAGATGCAGGCCGAACAGGAGGCTGACGCCCAGCAGGCAGGCAGCGGCTTCCCGGCCAGTGCGGCGCTCTGCTACAAGTGCCACACCAAGGCGCTGGTGCAGAAGGATGGTTGCATGACCTGCCTCAACTGCGGTGATTCCAAGTGTGGCTAATGGGGCCAACAGGAGCATAAATCAGCTTAAAAGACCGGCCTATGGGCCGGTCTTGTTTATTGATTGCTTTATATACAGTCAGTTAGGACGGACAAGGGAAATGTTGCACACCGGTAAATTCGGGCGTAGCGTGAGGGGTAATAAAACTGTCACGGCCGTGTGGTTTCAATGACATCTGAGATTCACACACGTGGCACCTTCAGTGCCAAGGAGGATGCTTATGGACAACACGGACCGAAAGCTGTTTATCCTGGATACCAATGTTCTGCTTCACGAACCCCTCGCCATCTACTCCTTCAAAGAGCACGACGTGCTCATTCCCATGACGGTGCTCGAAGAGCTCGACAACATCAAGGATCGCCAGAAAGACGTCAGTCGTGATGCCAGGGTCGCCATCCGGGCGCTGGAAGACGTGTTTCGCGACGCCAACCCCGAACAGATAGTGCAGGGGGTGGCCCTGGCCGGCGAGGCGAGTGGTCATATCTCCATCTTCAGCGATCACCACCTGCCCCAGGATGCCGAGGTGTTCACCGACAAGGAGGCGGACAACCGCATCATCAACGCGGCCCTCTACCTGCAAAAGCACGAGATGAAACGCCAGGTGGTGCTGGTCACCAAAGACATCAACATGCGCCTCAAGGCCAAGGGGGCGGGTCTTGCCCACGTGGAGGATTATCGCAGCGACCAGCTGATTGACGACATCCGCCTGCTGGCCAAGGGCTTCCAGGTGGTGCCCGGCAGCTTCTGGGAGCGGGTCGGCGAGTGCGACAGCGAGACCCATGGCCGCGATACGGTGCACGTTATCGATGCCAACCTGTTGGAGGGGGTGCACGTCAACCAGTACCTGCTGGACGAGGAGAACTTCTTTGCTGCCAGGGTGCTGAGCCACGACGGCAACAAGATCCGCCTCAAGGATCTGGGCCGTGAGCGGCTGATGTCCCGCAAGGCCTGGGGGGTGCACCCCAAGAACGTCTATCAGGGGATGGCGCTGGATGCCCTGCTGGATCCGCACATCGACCTGGTGATCCTGACCGGCCCGGCGGGCTGCGGCAAGACATTGCTCGCCATGGCGGCTGCCCTGGAGCTGGTGATCGAGAAGGGGATCTACGAGAAGGTGATCGTCACCCGCAACACCCCGGAAATTGCCGAGAGCATCGGCTTCCTGCCCGGCACCGAGGAGGAGAAGATGATGCCCTGGCTGGCGGCGGTGACCGACACCCTGGAGGTGCTGCACAAGCAGGACGAGAACATGAGCGGGTCCCTCAGCTACATCATGGAGAAGGCCAACATCCAGTTCAAATCGGTCAACTTCATGCGCGGGCGCAGCATCCAGAACACCTTCGTGCTGCTGGACGAGTGCCAGAACCTGACCGCCTCCCAAATCAAGACCATCATCACCCGTTGCGGCGAGGGGACCAAGATCGTCTGCTCCGGCAACCTGGCCCAGATAGACTCCAACTACCTGAGCCCGGTGACCTCGGGTCTGACCTACATAGTCGAGCGTTTCAAGGACTTCGACGGCAGTGCCAACATCTTCCTGAACGGCGTGGTGCGCAGCCGGCTGGCTTCGTTCGCCGAGGAAAATCTCTGATTCAACGCAATCTCTGCATGAGAAAGGGGAAGCCGGACGGCTTCCCCTTTTTTGATCCCGTCGCCGTCATTGCCCTTGTGTACGGCCAAGGTAGCGCAGCAGCCCGGGGTGCTCGCTGTTCTGCAGTATGTCTGGTTTACCCTGCAGGGCTATGTGGCTCTCGTCCACGAACAGCACCTGATCGGCGATCAGCTGGGCATCTTCCGGGGTTATGCCAGGGGGAGACCATCAGCTTGTTGGCCATCCCCTATGGAGATAGAGCGCGACCAAGGTAGCGCAGCAGCCCGGGGTGCTCGCTGTTCCGCAGTATGTCGGGTTTGCCCTGCAGGGCGATGCGGCCTTGGTCCACGAACAGCACCTGATCTGCGATCAGCTGGGCATCTTCCGGGTTGTGGGACACCATGAGCACAGTGATGCCCTGCTCGCAGGCGAGGCGAGCCACCTCGGCCAGCATCTCCCGGCGCAGGGCGGGATCCAGGGCCGAAAAGGGCTCATCCAGCAGCAGCAGGGGTTTTCCCCGCACCAGGGCGCGGGCCAGCCCCACCCGCTGTTGCTGGCCGCCGGAGAGCTGCTCCGGCAGGCGGCTCAGCATGTCTCCAAGGCCGACCCGCTCTGCCCCCTGTCTCACCTGCTCGCGCTGGGCCTCGCTCAGGCGCAGGCCAGGGTGCAGGCCGATGGCGATGTTGTCGAACACCGACAGATGCAGGAAGAGGTTGTGATCCTGAAACAGTGTGGTCACCGGCCGCTCGGCGGGACCGAGCGGCAGCAGATCGACGCCATCGAACCTGAGACGGCCGGACTCCACCGGCACGAAGCCGGCGATCATGCCGAGCAGGGTGGACTTGCCGGCACCGCTCGGCCCTATCAGGGCGGTGATCTCCCCCCTGGGCAGGGTGGCGCTGAAGCTGACGCGCCAATCCGGGTAGCTGGTGACCAGTTCATCGATGTTCAGCATTTTTTCCTCTCAAAGAGTCCGTTCGACCAGCCAGAACAGCCGCAGAAACGGTAGCGCAGGGTTTGTACCTCAATGCTCGCCATTTTTTCCTCCAAGACCCCGCTCAACCAGCCAGAACAGGGAGAAACAGAGCGTGAGCAGCAGCAGGGCAGTGGCGGCCGCCTCGGTCAGCCGGTAGCTGCCGAGTTGCTGATAGAGCAGCCAGGGCAATGTGGTAAGGGCCTGGCTGCCGAACATGGCGATGGCGCCGAGATCCCCGAGGGACAATATCATGGAGAGCGCTATGGCGAGCGCCAGCGGGCGGCGCAGCAGAGGCCACTCCACCAGTCGCAGGCGATGCAGACCGCGTACCCCAAGGCTGTCCGCCAGCCGGTCGTACTGGCGTACTACCAGTTGCATGGGGGCGCTGAGGGTACGCAGCACATAGGGCAGCGCCATCAGGGCGTTGACCAGCACCACCAGCCAGGGGCCCAGGGCAAAGACGTCGACAAAGGGCATGAACATGATGAAGAGACCGGTGGAGAGCACCACTGCCGGGATCATCAGGATCATGGATCCGCTGGCCTCCCACAGGGCGGCGGCCCGCCGCTTGCGCCCGCGCACCCTCAGGTGGCGGCTGGTGAGCAGCAGACCGGCGCCGAGCAGGGTCGCCAGCGACCCGGCCGCCAGGGCGATGGCCAGGGACTGGCCGCCCGCCTGCCACAGCTGGGGGGATGCCAGCGCAGTCAGCAGGCCAGGGTTGAAACCGGCCACGACTATGGCCAGCAGGGGCGGCAGGAAGATGGCGAGTCCGGTGCAGAGCGCCACGGCATCCACCAGGCCTGTCCCCGGCTGATGGCGATCCGGCCTCAGGCAGGGACGGCGGCTGGTGAGACGGCTGGCCGGGGTGGTCTGCAGCCTGTGTTGCAGCAGGAGCAGGGCGACGGTCAGCAGCAGCTGTACCAGCGCCAGTCCGCCCGCGGTGGCGAGATCGAAATCAAAGCGCAGTGCCTGATAGACGGCCACTTCCAGGGTGGTGGACTTGGGGCCGCCGCCCAGCGCCAGCACTGTGGTGAAGCTGGTGAAGCAGAGCATGAAGATGAGGCTGGCGAGCCCCGGCAGTATGCCGCGGATGAGCGGCCACTCCAGCAGCCGGAAGATGTGGGATGAGCGCATGCCGAGCTGGCTGGCGAGGCGCCAGGAGGTCTCGGGGACGCTCTCTATGCTCTGCAGTATGAGGCGCGCCGCCAGCGGCATGTTGAAGAACACATGGGCCAGCAGTATGCCGAACAGGCCGTACAGGTAGTTGCCGGGATCCAGCCCCAGGCCGCGCAGCAGCTGTGGCAGCCAGCCCTGGCGGCCGTGCACCGCGACCATGCCGAAGATGGCGATGATGACGGGCAGCACCAGGGAGAGGCCGAACAGCTTGAGCAGCAGGGCCCTGCCGGGGAAGCGGCGCCGCGCCAGGGCTCTTGCCACCGGAATGGCTACACCTAAGCTCAGCAGGGTGGAGAGCAGGGCCTGCCCCAGGCTGAAGCCCAGCACATGGCGCAGATAGGGATCGGCCAGCAGGGTGCGGGGAGACAAGGTGCCCGCCTGCCACAGCAGGGCCGCGAGCGGCCCGAGGGACAACAGCAGGATCAGCAGGGTGGCCGCACTGCCCGGCAGCCACCAGAGGGGACGAGAGCCTGCGTTCACTGGGTGACGGCTTGCAGCCATTCGCGGATCCAGTTCTTGCGATTGGCGGCCACTTCATCAGAGGTGAAGCTCAGCGGCTTGGCGACCGTGATCATCTGCTCGAAGCCCTTGGGCAGCGGCTGGTCGATCACCGGGTACATCCAGTTGCCGGCGGGGATCTCCTGCTGGAAGACCGGGCTCACCATGAACTGCAGGAACTGGTCAGCCAGCTTGTCCTGGGTAGCGCTTTTCAGCTTGGCGGCCACTTCCACCTGACGGTAATGCCCCTCTGCGAAGGCGGCCGCCTGATACTGGGGTTTGTTCTCGGCGATCAGGTGATAGGCGGGGGAGGTGGTATAGGAGAGCACCATGTCCGCCTCGCCGTCGAGGAACATGCCATAGGCCTCCGACCAGCCCTTGGTGACGGTGACCGTCTTTTTGGCCAGCTGTTCCCAGGCGGCGGGGGCCTGATCGCCATAGACAGACTTCATCCAGAGCATCAGCCCCTGGCCCGGGGTGGAGGTGCGGGGATCCTGATAGATCACCTTGAGATCCTGGCGTTCCACCAGCTCTTTCAGGCTCTTGGGGGGCTGCTTGAGTTTGTCCTTGTCGTAGACGAAGGCGAAGTAGCCGTAGTCATAGGGGACGAAGGTGTCATCCTGCCAGCCGCCCGGCACCTTGAGGGCGTCGAGCCTGGTGTGATGGGGGGCGAACAGGCCGCTCTGCTTGGCCTCGCTGACCAGAGCATCGTCCAGCCCCAGCACCAGGTCTGCCTTGCTGTGCTGACCTTCCAGCCGCAGCCGGTTGAGGATGGCGACACCGTCTTCCAGGGCCACCAGATTGAGGGTGCAGCCGCACTCCTTCTCGAAGGCCTGCTTGATCTTGGGACCCGGGCCCCATTCGGCGGCGAAGGAGCTGTAGGTGTAGACGGTGAGGGTGTCGGCGGCAAATGCCTGGGCAGAGAGCAGGCCGGTCGCGAGCAGCAGCAGGGTCTTCATCAATGGCACTCCTGTGAGTAATGAGGTGCCATGGGCCGCGGTCTGCGCATCAATGGCACCTCTCTTGTGGTGAGGGCCAGCGGATGAGGGCGCAAAAAACGCGCGCCATGCCTCAAATTCCTCCGCCAGCATTATCTGGATCAGGTTCACGGGTATAATCTCAGCGGTAAACCGCACCCCGTTTGAGCAACGAACCGCATTGTATTGACCTTCTTTGGGGGAGGCCAGCACTATGTTTCAGGGGCCGCGCCGTGCGAGCCACCACCAAGGAGGATGCCCCCAGTGATCACCAGCACCAAGGAAAGACGTGCCTTCCAGCGCATGGTCATCAACGCCCCTGTCACCCTGTTCCAGCACCAGAAGGTGCTTGAAGGAGTCTGCCGGGATCTCAGCGCCAATGGCATGGGGGTCGAGGTGAACGAACACGGGTTTGATCTGGCCCAACCCATCCGGGTGAGCCTGGCCACCAGCAGCAACCTGCTGCCCCCCTTCGAGGCCCAGGCCCGCATAGTGCGGGTGCTGGAGGAGGAGGGTGGGCTCTTGCTGGCCCTGGAGTTCCTGCCGCTGACCTGAGTCCGCACGCCACCCTGTTCCATCGACCAGCCACCGGCTGGTCGATGCATTTTCGGCCCGGGCCAACCTTGCCTTCCCGCCCGGATCGCCGCTCCGGAGGCGACTCAGTGGCTGGCCAGCACGGGTTGGACGCTCAATTGCTTGCTGTCGACCAGCGTCTTGCTGGTGACGGCGATCTGGCCCATGGGGAGCTGGGCGGGGCCGGTCGGTTCCAGCAGCAGATAGGTCTCCCCTTGCCAGCTCAGGGTCGCCTGACCCGGGCCAGCCGGCAACGCGACTCCCAGCAGGGCATGACCCGGCACGAACACCATGGCCTGTTTCAGCTCGGGAAAGCGCTGGGCCAGCAGGGCCGCCATCAGGGTCACCTTGCTGTCGCAGTCCCCCCGGTTCTGCTCCAGCACCTGGCGCGGGCTCAGAAAGCCCTTGCCCGATCGCCCCGACTGGCTGTCGAGCAGCTGATAAGGGATGGCCTGGATGAAGTCGAGCATGTGCTCCACCGTCTTCTGGCGCGCCTCTGTCTCTGTGGCCCCCTCCTGCTTGAGCTGTTCGGCCAGGGGCGCCAGTTCGGCGCGGCTCTCCAGGGCGATGCGTACATGATCCTGCTTGATGGCGGGGGCGCCGTCGGGCGGGGTGAAGGGCTGGAAGTAGTGCTGCTTGAGCCACTCGGCCTCCAGCATGGCCTGCTCCGGCTTGACCCATAGCGAGGCTTCCCTGGCCTTGTCGGCGTTGCGGCTCTTGAGGCTGAGGGCGAGGCTGGGGCGAGAGAGGGAGAACTGCACCTCGGGGAACTCAAGTGCAGCCTGCTGCAGCAAGCTCTGCAGCACCTCCTCCTGCATCCTGGCCGGGCGATAGGCGATGAGCGGTGGCAGCTTGCCCGCCTCCAGCCGGTAGCTGAGTTGCTGGGCCTTGCCTTCCTTGTCTTGCCAGCCGACGTTGAGCTGGCCGCCGTTGCTGTTGAAGTAGGTCTGTCCGCCCAGGGCCGGGAGGCTGAGCAGCAGGCTGAGCAGTGAAAGGGCGCCCCTTGCGGACATAGGTGTCTCCTGTCGGACATGCAGAGGTGGCGGGCCTTGTACAGCGACCCGACAATAAAACAGGGAGCCTCGGCTCCCTGTTGATTCTACTCGTTTTCTTGTCGCAGGCTCGTCAAATCCAGCTCGGCTGCTTCGCCTCGAAGGCGCTGATGGCGGCCTCGTGTTGCAGGGTCAGGCCGATGGCATCCAGCCCGTTGAGCAGGCAGTAGCGGCGAAACTCGTCGATCTCGAAACCGAACGTGAGCGCGCCGGCGCGCACCTGGTTCGCCTCCAGATCCACGTCGATCTCGATACCCGGCTGGGCGGCAACCAGCTGGAACAGGGCCTCGACCTCCTCCTCCGGCAGGCGCACCGGCACCATGCCGTTGTTGATGGCGTTGCCGTAGAAGATGTCGGCAAAGCTCGGGGCAATGATGGTCTTGAAGCCGTAGTCTGCCAGCGCCCAGGGGGCGTGCTCGCGGCTCGAGCCGCAACCGAAGTTCTCGCGGGCCAGCAGTATGCTGGCACCGGCGAATTGCGGCTGGTTCAGCACAAACTCGGGGTTGGGCTGCTGGCCTGCATCGTCCAGGAAGCGCCAGTCATGGAACAGGTGCTTGCCAAAACCGATGCGGTTCACCTTCTGCAAAAACTGCTTCGGAATGATGGCGTCGGTGTCGACGTTGGCGCTGTCGAGGGGGACGACGATCCCTTTATGCTGTTTGAATCCTGTCATCGCTGTTTCCTCTTAGAGTGCGCGAATGTCGGCGAAGCGGCCGGTGACGGCGGCGGCGGCGGCCATGGCCGGGCTCACCAGGTGGGTGCGGCCGGCACGGCCCTGACGCCCTTCGAAGTTGCGGTTGCTGGTGGAGGCGCAGCGCTCCCCCGGTTGCAGCCGGTCGTTGTTCATGGCCAGACACATGGAGCAGCCGGGCAGGCGCCACTCAAAACCCGCCTCGAGGAAGATCTTGTCCAGCCCCTCGGCTTCGGCCTGGGCCTTCACCTGCTCGGAGCCCGGCACCACCAGGGCCTGTACCCCGGCGGCCACCTTGCGGCCACGAGCGATGGCGGCGGCGGCGCGCAGATCCTCGATGCGGCTGTTGGTGCAAGAGCCGATGAACACCTTGTCGATGGTGACATCACAGAGCTTCTGGCCCGGTTGCAAGTCCATGTAGGCAAGCGCCTTGCGGGCGGACTGCTGCTCCATCAGGTCGGTAAACGACTCCGGCGCAGGAATGGGTTCATTGACGGCAATCACCTGGCCCGGGTTGGTGCCCCAGGTCACCTGAGGGGCGATGGCGGCGGCGTCCAGCACCACTTCGGCATCGAATCTGGCATCGGCATCGCTCTTGAGGGTTTGCCAGTAGGCGATGGCCTGCGCCAGCGCCTCGCCGGTGGGGGCGAATACCTTGCCGCGGATGTAGTCGATGGTGGTCTGATCCGGTGCGATCATGCCTGCCTTGGCGCCGAGCTCGATGGCCATGTTGCACACCGTCATGCGCCCTTCCATGGAGAGACCCGTGATGGCATCGCCTGCGAACTCCACCACATAACCGGTACCGCCGGCCGCGCCGACCTTGCCTATGATGGCCAGCACCACGTCTTTCGCGCTGATGCCTTCGGCCAGCTTGCCGTTGACAGAGATACGCATGGTCTTGGCCCGGCCCTGCTTCAGGGTCTGGGTCGCCATCACATGTTCCACTTCGGAAGTACCGATGCCAAACGCGAGCGATCCGAAGGCGCCATGAGTGGCGGTGTGGGAGTCGCCGCAGACTATGGTGGTGCCGGGCAGAGTGATGCCGAGCTCGGGACCCATCACGTGGACTATGCCCTGGTATTTGTGGTTGAGATCGTAGAGACGGACCCCGAACTCCTTGCAGTTGGCGGCCAGGGTTTCCATCTGGATGCGGGCCATCTCGCCAGAGGCGGCGATGTCCTTGGTGGTGGTGGAGACGTTGTGATCCATGGTGGCCCAGGTCAGATCCGGGCGGCGCAGCGGGCGCTTCATGGCGCGCAGGCCGTCGAACGCCTGCGGGCTGGTCACTTCATGCACCAGATGGCGGTCGATGTAGATAAGGGGGGTTTCCCCTTCCACTTCCCGGACCACATGGGCGTCGAACACTTTCTGATAGAGGGTCTTGGACATTGCTCTGTATTCCTTGTTATGTGCTGCGTGGCTCAGATCCGTGCGGCTATCTGGCTGCCCATCTCGGCGGTGCTCTGTACCGGGTGCTGTGCGTTACCCTGATGCAGGTCGGCGGTGAAGTAACCCTCGGCCAGAGCCTGGGCCACGGCCTGCTCTATGGCCTGGGCCGCCTCTTCCTGCTTGAGGCTGTAACGCAGCATCAGGGCGGCGGAGAGAATCTGGGCTATGGGGTTCGCAATGCCCTTGCCGGCGATGTCGGGGGCCGAGCCACCGGCCGGCTCGAACAGGCCGAAGCCGGATTCGTTCAGGCTGGCGGAGGGGAGCAGCCCCATGGATCCGGTGATCATGGCGCACTCGTCGGAGAGGATGTCACCGAACAGGTTGGAGCAGAGCAGCACGTCGAACTGGGACGGATCCTTGATGAGCTGCATGGTGGCGTTGTCGATGTACATATGGTTCAGGGCCACGTCCGGATAGGACTTGGCGACCTCGCTGACCACCTCGCGCCACAGGATGGAGGAGGCGAGTACGTTGGCCTTGTCGATGGAGGTGACCCTGGACTTGCGCACTCGGGCCGATTCGAACGCTATCCTGGCGATGCGCTCGATCTCGAAGCGGTGATACACCTCGGTATCGAATGCCTTCTCCATGGCGCCTTCCCCTTCGCGCCCCTTGGGCTGGCCGAAGTAGATGCCACCGGTCAGCTCCCGCACGCAGGCGATGTCAAAACCGCGATCCGAGATGTCGGCACGCAGGGGGGAGAACTGCTCCAGGCCGGTGTAGATACGGGCCGGGCGCAGGTTGCAGAACAGCTTGAAGTGGGCACGCAGGGGCAGCAGGGCGCCGCGCTCCGGCTGATCGTTCGGTGGCAGGTGCTCCCACTTGGGGCCGCCGACCGAGCCGAACAGCACGGCATCGGCCGCTTCGCAGCCCGCTATGGTGCTTTGGGGCAGCGGGGTGCCGTGGTTGTCGATGGCGATGCCACCGACGTCGTGGCGATCATAGTCGAGGGAGAAGCCGAATTTGGCCTGTACCTTTTCCAGTACCTTGATGGCCTCGGCCATCACTTCCGGGCCAATGCCGTCCCCCGGCAATACTGCGATCCGATAACTGCTCATACTCTCTCCGTCCTGATGTTGTCTTGAGTTCCATCTGCCCAGTGACCCGATACTGCGAGCCTATACCTGTTCAGACTGTCTCCGTCCTGATGTTGTGATTGAATTCCGTCGCTTTCAGCGAGCCGATCGCTGCTCAGACGGTTTCCGATTTGGTGTTGTTTTTATGTCCCATCTGCTCAGTGAGCCGATCACTCACTGTTCAGACGGTTTCCGATTTGGTGTTGTTTTTATGTCCCATCTGCTCAGTGAACCTATCACTAACTGCTCAGACGGTTTCCGATTTGATGTTGTTATTGCGTTCCATCTGCTCGGCGACCTGATCGGCACGCCAGATGCTGTTGATGACATGGACCAGGGCCTGGGCCGAGGATTCTATGATGTCGGTGGCCAGCCCCATGCCATGGAATTTGCGGCCCTTGTATTCGGCGACGATGTCGACCTGGCCGAGGGCATTCTTGCCTTCCCCCTTGCCCTTGAGCTCGTACTTGTCGATGCGGATCTCGTAGCCGGTGATGCGGTTGATGCACTGGTAGACCGCATCCACAGGACCGTTGCCGGTGGCCGCTTCGCAGATCAGATCCTGACCCACCTTGAGCTTGACCGAGGCGGTGGCCAGCACAGAGCTGCCGCTCTGCACCCCGAGGTACTCCAGCTTGAAGTGTTCGGGCTCCTCGTGGATTTGGCTGAAGAAGGCCAGCGCCTCGAGATCGTAATCGAACACCTGCCCCTTCTTGTCGGCCAGGACCAGGAACTTGCCGTAGAGGTGGTCGAGATCGTAGCTGCTCTCGGCGTAGCCCATGCTCTCCATGCGGTGCTTGATCACGTGGCGGCCGGAGCGGGAGGTCATGTTGAGGTTGTTCTGGGTGAGGCCGATGCTCTCGGGGGTGATGATTTCGTAGGTGTTCTTGGCCTTGAGCACGCCGTCCTGATGGATGCCTGAGCTGTGGGAGAAGGCGTTGGCCCCAACGATGGCCTTGTTCGGCTGCACCGGCATGTTGCACAGCTGACTGACGAGCGTGCTGGTGCGGTGGATCTCGTTGTGGCGGATGTTGGTGTGCACCCCGAGCAGGTCGGCGCGGGTTTTCAGGATCATCGCCACCTCTTCCAGGGAGCAGTTGCCCGCCCGCTCGCCGATGCCGTTGATGGTGCACTCTATCTGACGCGCCCCCATCTGTACGGCACCGATGGAGTTGGCCACCGAGAGGCCCAGATCGTCGTGGCAGTGCACCGAGATGATGGCCTGGTCTATGTTCGGCACCCGGTTGAACAGGGTCTGGATGATGCCGGAGAATTCGGTCGGCACCGTGTAGCCCACGGTATCCGGGATGTTGATGGTGCGAGCCCCCGCCTTGATGGCGGCCTCCACCATGCGGCAGAGATTATCAATCGGCGTGCGACCCGCATCCTCGCAGGAGAACTCCACATCGTCTGTGTAGCGCAGGGCGTGCTTGATGGCACCGACCCCCATCTCCAGCACATCTTCGAAACTCTTCTTCAGCTTGCTTTCGACGTGGATGGAGGAGGTGGAGATAAAGGTGTGGATGCGGAAGGCTTCGGCGACCCGCAAGGCTTCGCCGGCGGCATCGATGTCTTTGGGCAGGGCGCGGGCGAGGGCGCAGACACGGCTGTTCTTGATGTGGCGGGCTATGGTCTGCACCGATTGAAAATCACCGGGGGAGGAGACAGGGAAGCCCACTTCCATGATGTCGACACCGAGTCGTTCCAGCGCCTGGGCAATCTGCAGCTTCTCCTTGACCGTCAAGCTGGCCGACAGCGCCTGCTCGCCATCACGCAAGGTGGTATCGAATATGATGACTCGATCTGACATGTGACTTCCCTCTTCCTAAGTTCGGTGCGTGCATCCTGCATTGGCATAAAAAAACCCGTGCGGGGTGCACGGGTTTTTGTAAATTCCGGCTATGCCTTAGCCCGGCTACAAGGATCCCGCGCGAGAAGTCGCGATTAGGGGGAGCAGTAGTAGCGGAGCGGCAATATGCATGATGACTCAATCCTTCCAGTCGATAACGCTACTACCAATATCGAGATTTTTATGCTGTGTCAACTCGAAAGGACAGGTTCAATTCACTGTGTTATTTAATCGGATTGTAAAGGAGTGCAAATTTCCTTGTCCCATATTCGGTTCATGCCTGATTATCTGGTCGTTCCTGCTGTACTCGATCACCCGCACAATCAGATCGACTTATCAGCCCTTGCTGAATTATCTGAGGTATTCCATGGAAAAACGCAGACCTGGCCGTCCGGTCGGACGTTCCGACATTCGTGACAAGCTGCTCGCCGCCGCACGCGAACGTTTTCTCAACACCCCCTACAGCAAGGTGACGACCCGCGAGATCGCCGAGCTGGCAGGCTCCAATTTGGCGATGATCCACTACTACTTCGGCAGCAAAGAGGGCCTCTACAAGGCGGTGCTGGGGGATGTGGCCGAGCCGCTGGATCAGGCCTGGCATGACGAGAGCAGCAACCGCAGCCTGACCGATCTGCTCAATACCTACTATCAGGTGATGGCGCCAAACAGCGAGCTGACTTCCGCCATCTCCAGCGCATTATCAACCGAAAAAAGCCCGGGGCGGGATTTTGTGTTGAATCGTCTGCTGGAGCGTCAACTGCCCCAGTTCGATGCCCTGCTCGAATCCATGCGCTCCAATGGCCAGCTGGGCGACAACCTGGATCCCGAGATGCTGAAGATCTCCTTCCTCAGCATGATGTGGCAGCCCTTCGTGATGAAGGATCTCTACGAGCAGGTGTTCGGCCTGACGGTGGACGAGAGCTTCATGAGCCGGCTGGCGGCCCACAACTGCCAGTTGATGGAGAACGGCCTGCGCGGTTCCCTGAACTGAGTCTTCCCGGGTAAGAACTGAAAAAAGGGCCGCATGGCCCTTTTTTGCATGGCTCATTTCACAAATCTGTTATCTCTCCTTCAACCAAGTGTCACTCCAGCGCCCTAGTCTGCAGGCAAGACTCAAGAGCAGGAGGCGTGATGAACAAGATCCAGCAATGGGACCTACGGGTGTGCCGCGTCTGTCTGCTTCATCCCTACAACCGGCCACAGGCCAGGATCAGCCGGCTCGTCTCCCGCACCGGTGACGGCCCCCTCTACGCCGTGCTGGCGGCCCTGCTCTGGTGGCAGGGAGAGGCGCAGCGGGAAGTGGTGCAAGTCGCCCTGCTGGCCTTTGCCGCCGAGCTGCCGCTCTATCTGCTGCTCAAGAATGCCCTGAGACGTCAGCGCCCCGTGGGCTTGCCGGTCTTCATCACCCCCTCCGATCGCTACAGCCTGCCCTCCGGCCATACCGCCGCCGCCTTCCTGATGGCCACCGTGCTGGCGGCAAGTTTTCCGCTCTGGGCGCCGCTGCTGTTTCTCTGGGCGATCCTGGTCGGGGCGTCGCGCCTGCTGCTCGGGGTGCACTATCTGAGCGATCTGGTGGCCGGCGCCCTGCTCGGGGGCGGCTGCGCCCTGTGGGCGCTCGGCTGGAGCCAGGGATGAGAATACTGTTCGGGGTACAGGGGACCGGTAACGGTCACATCAGCCGCAGCAGGACTCTGGCGCGCGCCCTGAAGGCCAGGGGGATAGAGGTCGACTACCTGTTCAGCGGGCGCACCGCCGACGGCTACTTCGAGATGGGGGAGTTCGGGGAGTACCGCACCTTCCCCGGCATCAGTTTCGTCAGTCATCAGGGCCGCATCTCGGGCTGGCGTACCCTCAAGGGGCTCTCGCCTCTGCGTTTCTGGCAAGACATGCGAGCGCTGGATTGCCGGGATTACGATCTGGTGATAAGCGATTTTGAGCCACTCAGTGCCCATGCCGCCCGGCGCGGGCAAAAACCCAGTCTGACCATCAGCCATCAGGCCAGCTTCGACTGGCCCATTCCGCGCTGGGGGGAGAGTGGTTTCAACCGTCAGCTGATGCGCCACTTCGCCCCGGTGAGCCGCTCTCTGGGGTTGCACTGGTTCCATTTCGGTCAGCCGCTGCTGCCCCCCATCATAGATCCCATGACCCCGGCCCCGGACAACCAGCAGATCCTGGTCTATCTGCCATTCGAGCAGACAGAGCAGATAGCTGCGCTGCTGTCGCGCTTCAGCCAGCAGCGCTTCGTCTGCTTTCACCCCGGTCTTCGCAAAGCCAGTCAATGGCGCAACATCCACTTCGAGCCGGCGGCCCGTGAGGGCTTCAAGTTGGCGCTGGCCGGTTGCCGGGGTGTCATCAGCAATGCGGGGTTTGAACTGGCCTCGGAGGCGCTGTCGCTGGGCAAGAAGCTCTTGGTCAAGCCTCTGGGTGGCCAGTTCGAGCAGCTGACCAACGGCAGGACCTTGGAGTTGATAGGGCTGGCCCAGTTGATGGAGACGCTGGATGTCAATGCGGTGAGAGCCTGGCTCGAGGCGCCGGCACCCGGCAGAGTGTATTACCCCGATGTGGCGGGTGCGCTGGCCGACTGGCTGATGGCCGGTACCGAGGAAGATATTGAGTCTCTCTCCCGCCGCCTGTGGGCCAGGACCCTCTTCCCGGAGGAGGTGTGCGATCGCCTCAGCGAGTTGGCGGGCAACCCGGCATTGTCCCGTCCCTGGTTATCGCAACTCAGCGCCTTTGACTAGACTGAATTGATCCCACCAAGGAGAGGACGGACACCATGCGCTTTACCAATGAAAACGGCGACACCATGACCCTGGCAGACAATCTCACCCTGCATGAGCTGCTCGACATGGGGGTCAGCATCTCGGTCTGTGAAGAGACGGATCCGGACCAGCAGATCTGGCTGGCGGAGCCGGAAGACGAGCACTAAAACGTTATGGTTTTGACGGCCCGCCCCCTGGGGGCGGGCCATTTATTTCCATCTCTGCCCTGATTGGCAGCATGATCCGCTAGTTTCCCCCCCATACTCCCCGCTTTGTTTCCGGTCTGGTGACCAAGTCACTGAATGTTAATAGCTGTTTGAAATTTATGACTGTTCTGGTCAGACAAAGCCGTGGACAAGCGTTCACAAGCGGGTTAAGTTGGTTTTTCACCCGCTTTTCGGGTGAATGATGGAAAAAACCTATTTTTCTACTATCGACGGCTCCGAACTCGCCTGGTCTGGATGCAGACAACAACAAGAGACGGATCGGCGCTGCCGGGAAGCAGCGGACTGTCGGTAGCTTTCGCTTAACGGAGCAAAGCCTGGAGGGCTTTATCATGGAGATGTTATCAGGCGCCCAGATGGTGGTTAGAGCGCTGGAAGATCAGGGAGTGGAACACGTTTTCGGCTACCCTGGTGGCTCAGTGCTCGACATCTATGACGCTCTCTTCGAAAACGGCAAGATGGAGCATGTCCTGGTGCGGCACGAGCAGGCCGCGGTGCACATGGCGGACGGTTACGCCCGCTCCACCGGCAAGGTGGGCACTGTGCTGGTGACCTCGGGTCCCGGCGCCACCAACTGCATCACCGGCATCGCCACCGCCTACATGGACTCGATCCCCCTGGTGATCCTGTCCGGTCAGGTGCCGACCAGCATGATAGGGGAGGACGCGTTCCAGGAGACCGACATGATCGGCATCTCCCGCCCTGTGGTGAAGCACAGCTTCTTGTGCAAGAAGGCCAGCGAGATTCCAGAGGCCATCAAGAAGGCCTACTACATTGCCGCCAGTGGCCGCCCGGGGCCCGTGGTGGTGGACTTGCCCAAGGACGTGCAGAACCCGAAAGAGAAATTCCCCTACCAGTATCCCGAGTCCGTTTCCCTGCGCTCCTACAATCCGACCAAGGCCGGACACAAGGGGCAAATCAAGCGGGCTGCCAAGCTGCTGACCGAGGCGAGCCGCCCTGTCATGTACGTGGGCGGTGGCGCCATCAACGCCAATGCGGATCATCTGGTGACCAAGCTGGCGGAGCTGCTGAACCTGCCGGTGACCACCACCCTCATGGGGCTGGGGGCCTTCAGCGGCACCCATCCGCAATTCATCGGCATGCTGGGGATGCACGGCACCTTCGAAGCGAACAAAACCATGCACAACGCGGATCTCATCTTCGCCGTGGGTGCCCGCTTCGATGACCGCGTCACCAACAACGTGAGCAAGTTCTGCCCCAACGCCACCATAGTCCACATCGACATAGACCCCACCTCCATCTCCAAGACGGTGCAGGCCCATGTGCCCATCGTCGGCTCGGTGGAAACCGTGCTGGAGCAGATGCTGGAAGTGATCCGCGAGTGCGGCTTCGACAACGACAAGCAGGCGCTGGCGGACTGGTGGAGCCAGATCGATCAGTGGCGCTCCCGCAACTGCCTGGCCTACGAGACCCACCCCACCCTGATCAAGCCGCAGCAGGTCATAGAGGCGCTCTACAAGGTGACCAAGGGGGAGGCCTTCGTCGCCTCCGACGTGGGCCAGCACCAGATGTTTGCCGCCCTCTACTACCCGTTCGCCAAGCCGCGCCAGTGGATCAACTCCGGTGGCCTCGGCACCATGGGCTTCGGCATTCCCGCCGCCATGGGGGCTCAGTTTGCCAACCCGGATGCCGTGGTCTGCTGCGTCACCGGCGACGGCTCTGTGCAGATGAACATCCAGGAGCTCTCCACCTGCATGCAGTACGGGGTGCCCATCAAGATCATCTCCATCAACAACCGCGCCCTCGGCATGGTCAAGCAGTGGCAGAAGATGTTCTACGGCGGCCGTCACAGCCACTCCTACATGGAATCCCTGCCGGACTTCGTCAAGCTGGCGGAAGCCTATGGCCACGTCGGCATCGCGGTGAGCGATCCGGCCGAGCTGGAGAGTGCCATGGAGAAGGCGTTTGCCATGAAGGATCGGCTGGTGTTCATGGACATCTCGGTCGACCCGGATGAACACGTCTATCCGATGCAGATAAAGTTCGGTGCCATGGACGAGATGTGGCTGAGCAAGACGGAGAGGACCTGATGAGACATATAATTTCCGTTCTGCTGGAGAACGAATCCGGCGCCCTGAGCCGTGTGGTGGGCCTCTTCTCCCAGCGCGGCTATAACATCGAGACCCTGACGGTGGCCCCCACCGAGGATCCCACCCTGTCGCGCATGACCATCGTCACCATGGGTGACGAGCGGGTGCTGGAGCAGATCCAGAAGCAGTTGCACAAGCTGGTGGACGTGCTCAAGGTGTGCGATTTGAGCGAAGGGGAGCACATCGAGCGGGAGATCGCCCTGGTCAAGGCACGTGCCGCCGGTGGTGCCCGCGACGAGCTGAAACGGCTGGCGGACATCTTCCGTGGCCAGATCGTCGACGTCACCCCCGAGCAGTACACTGTGCAGCTGGTGGGCACCAGCGAGAAGCTGGACGCCTTCATCAAGACTGCCGCCCAAACCAACGAGATCATCGAAGTGGTGCGCTCTGGTGTCTGCGGCATCTCCCGTGCGGACAAGTCCCTGCGTCCCTGATATCAGGGGCTGGTAATCTATCCAACAGGGGCTCTTCGGAGCCCCTTTCTCATGGTCGCTCTAGGGGGGGAAGTGCTGACCGGAACTGTCATTTTCTTTCAAATGATCGGTAAACTATCCACAAAAGCTGTGGAAAACTCTGTAGATTAGCGGTGTGTCTGGCGTTAGTTTGCTGATCTTAAAGGGATATTCTGATTTGATCCTGGCTGGATCGCAATTGTGCAATCCCCCTGCGCGGGTGTGAGTGTTTGCTTATCGCCAGCGCCTTGCCAGATGAGCCCCAGCGTCAGATCGGGGGATCTGCCCAGGATCCTGATTTGATCTTGTGGATCAACATCTCGCCGCCATAAAAAAACCCGCCGGAAGGCGGGTTTTTCACAGGGTCAGCGAGGGCGATATTACTCGGCCTGGGCTGCCTGGATTCCGGTCAGGGCGATGGTGTAGACGATGTCGTCTACCAAGGCGCCACGGGACAGGTCGTTGACCGGCTTGCGCATGCCTTGCAGCATGGGGCCGATGGAGACCAGCTCGGCGGAGCGCTGTACCGCCTTGTAGGTGGTGTTGCCGGTGTTCAGATCCGGGAACACGAACACGGTGGCTTTACCCGCGACCGGTGAGTTCGGTGCCTTGGACTTGGCCACGTTCTCCATGATGGCCGCGTCGTACTGCAGCGGGCCGTCGATGATGAGGTCGGGGCGCTTGGCCTTGGCCAGTTCGGTCGCTTCACGCACCTTCTCCACATCCGCACCGGCGCCAGAGGTACCGGTGGAGTAGGAGATCATGGCGACGCGCGGCTCGATACCGAAGGCGGCAGCGGAGTCGGCGGACTGGATGGCGATCTCGGCCAGCTGTTCGGCGCTCGGATCCGGGTTGATGGCGCAGTCACCGTACACCAGCACCTGATCAGGCAGCAGCATGAAGAATATGGAGGAGATGAGGGACGAACCCGGGGCAGTCTTGATGATCTGCATCGGCGGACGAATGGTGTTGGCGGTGGTGTGCACGGCGCCGGAAACCAGACCGTCCACTTCGCCACGCTCCAGCATCATGGTGCCCAGCACCACGTTGTCTTCCAGCTGTTCGCGGGCGACCACTTCGGTCATGCCCTTGTTCTTGCGCAGCTCGACCAGACGCGGCACATAGCGCTCGCGTACTTCCAGCGGGTCGATGATCTCGACGCGATCGGTCAGTACCACACCCTGCTGTTCGGCGACGCGACGGATCTCTTCCGGGTTGCCAAGCAGCACCGGACGGGCGATGCCACGTTCGGCACAGATGGCGGCAGCCTTGATGGTCCGCGGCTCTTCCCCTTCCGGCAGCACGACGCGCTTGTTGGCCTGACGGGCCAGCTCGGTCAGCTGATAGCGGAACGCCGGCGGGCTCAGGCGACGGGAGCGGGTGGACTTGGCAGAGAGAGACTCGATCCAGTGCTTGTCGATGTGGCCAGCCACATAGTCCTGCACCAGCTCGATACGCTCGCGGTCATCTTCCGGGATGTCGACGTTGAAGTTCTGCAGGCTGACGGCGGTCTGCCAGGTGTTGGTGCCGGTGATCATGATCGGCAGGCCGGTAGCCATGGCCTGTTGGCACAGGGCGATGACTTGCGGCTCAGGGTGGTAGTTGCCGGTCAGCAGCAGGGCACCCAGCTTGACGCCGTTCATGGCGGACAGGCAGGCGGAGACGATGACGTCGGAGCGATCGCCTGAGGTCACCAGCAGGCTACCCGGACGGAAGTGCTCGATCATGTTGTGGATGGAGCGGGCACAGAAGGTCACGGTCTGCAGGCGACGGCTGTCCAGCTCACCCTTGTGCAGGATCTTGGCGGCCAGATGCTTGGCAAGATCCTTGGCGCGCGGGGCGATCAGCTGGGTGTTCCAGGGGATGCAGCCGAGGATGCGCAGCGGGCTCTTGCCGAACACCTGCAGCACTTCCAGGTTGTGGGCGGTGTCGGAGGTGTGGTGATGGGCCTCGAACATCTCGGTCAGATCGGGGCGGGTCACGCCGTGCTCGTCAACCGGTGCACCCACCTTGTTGATGACGCAGCCCACGATGCGCGGGTTGCTGACGCCACCGAAGTTGGAGCAGGCCAGTTCGATGCGCTCTTTGAGCTTCTGGCTGGAGTCGTTGCCCGGATGGGTCACGAACACCATGTCGGCATCCAGCGCCTTGGCGACGTCGTAGTTCAGCTTGTTGGCAAAGGGTTGCTTGTCGGTCGGCACCAGGCCTTCGATCACCACCACTTCGGCGCCGCTGGTCTTCACGTGCTCTTCGAAGCGAGCCACTATCTCTTCCAGCAGGATGTCGGTGTTGCTGGAGGTGATCATGTTCTCGGCGTAGGAGAGGGCGAACGGCTCGGGCGGGTTGATGTTGGCGGCGGCGCGGATCACGGCGGTGGAGCGCTCGGTACCGGTTTCACCCGGGCGCGGCTGGGCGACCGGTTTGAAGAAGCTGACATTGACACCGTGACGTTCCATGGCGCGAACGACGCCAAGACTCACGGAAGTTACGCCGACACCAGTGCCGACCGGGATGAGCATAATAGTGCGTGCCACTTATTACCCCTTGTTCATTTTTGGGATCAGGAAAAGGCCGCCCTGGGGCGGCCTTGCTCTACAGCTAATTTATGCGCCGACCAGTTCCAGCGCGTCGTGGGCGATGACCCACTCTTCGTTGGTCGGGATAACCAGGGCCTTGGTGGAGCCAGCCTTGGTGATCTCGCCACCCTTGCCGAAGCGTGCCTTCAGGTTGGCGTCGTGGTCGACGTCGAAGCCCAGCAGGCCCAGCTTGCCCAGGGTGATCTCGCGGATCGGGGCGGAGTTCTCGCCGATGCCGCCGGTGAAGACCACGGCGTCCAGACGACCGTCCATGGCGGCGGCGTAGGCACCGATGTACTTGGCCAGACGGTAGCAGTACACGTCCATGGCGCGCTTGGCTTCTTCCTTGCTGTCGTAGTTGTCTTCAACGAAACGGCAGTCGGAGGTGACTTCGGTCAGACCCAGCAGGCCGGATTCCTTGGTCAGCATGGTGTTGATCTCGGCGACGCTCATGCCCAGCTTGTCGTGCAGGAAGAAGATGATGGCCGGATCCAGATCACCGGAACGGGTACCCATCACCAGGCCTTCCAGTGGGGTCAGGCCCATGGAGGTATCGACGGATTTGCCGTTCTTGATGGCGCAGACGGAGCCGCCGTTGCCCAGGTGGCAGTTGATGATGTTGAGCTCTTCCACCGGCTTGTTCAGCTGCTTGGCGGCTTCCAGGCTGATGTAGTAGTGGCTGGTGCCGTGGGCGCCGTAGCGACGGATGCCGTTCTCTTTGTAGAGTTTGTACGGCAGGGCGTACAGGAATGCTTCTTCCGGCATGGTCTGGTGGAAGGCGGTGTCGAACACGGCGACGTTCTTCTCGGCCAGCTCAGGGAAGACCTTCAGCGCGGCACGGATACCGATCAGGTGAGCGGGGTTGTGCAGCGGAGCATAAGGAATGGCGGCTTCGATACCGGCGATCACGTCATTGCAGATCCGCACGGAAGAAGTGAATTGCTCGCCGCCGTGTACCACGCGGTGGCCGATGGCGATCAGGTTCTTGGACAGTTCCGGGTTGAGCGGCAGGATCTTGTGGACGATGAAGTCCAGCGCTTCCTGGTGAGCGGCACCGGCACCCAGATCGGCGCTACCCTTTTCGCCGTTGAGCTTCCACTTGATGCGTGCGTCGTCGAGGTTGAAGCACTCGGCCAGGCCGGACAGCAGATCATCACCGGTGGTTGCGTCAATGACAGCAAACTTCAGGGACGAGCTGCCACAGTTAAGAACAAGAACCAGCTTACTCATGAATAAATCCTATCGCAGATTGGGTTGGGTTGGAGGATGCGCCGGACGCGGTGCGTCCAAAAACTATCAACTTATCCTTATGAGGGTTGGCAATCTGTTGCTTGCCCCTTGTATAGTGATACAAGACCCGGAATTCTGACGTCCCTGACAGGCCAGCAGCAAACCACTGGCGTAAAAATTGGGCGTACAAAGGATAACCTGATTGTTGAAAAATAACAAAGTCATCCTCAACCTTTGTTATTACCTCTCAAATATTGTCGAGGTTTTGCCGTTAATACGTTCAAAAAGAGCTCGGAGGTAGTATGAGCATGAACATTTTTGGAACTAAATTACAGCAAGGCCGTCATTATATGACTCTTTGGCCGCGCCGTCCCGAGCTTAATTCCATGTTCCCGGAGAATCGGGTGATCAAGGCCACCGAGTTCGCCCTCAGGGTCATCCCGGCACTCGCCGTGCTCAGCGTCATGCTGCAGTTCCAGTTCGGCGAGCTGCACTACTGGCCCTCCGTCATGGCCTCCGTGCTCTTCCTGCTCAGCCTGCCGCTGCAAGGCTATTACTGGCTCGGCCAGCGCGCCGATACCCGCCTTCCCCCCTCCCTCGCCAACTGGTACAGGGAGATCAACGGCAAGATGAACGAGCAGGGCGGTCATCGTCAGTTGGTGGCTCGCCCCCGTTACGAGGAGCTGGCCGATACCCTCAACGCCGCCTTCAAGCAGTTGGACAAATCCTTCCTCTACGAATAACCCCGGCAGGGGAGCAAAAGGCGCCGTCAGGCGCCTTTTTCACATTCAGGCGGCCAGCACCTTGCTGATCTCCTGAATGGAGAGCTTGTACTGACGGGGGCACTGACGCCAGGCCGCCAGCATGCGCTGGTACTTGTCGCGCATGGCGATGTCGCTGGAGAGCTCGTCGCAGGGGCAGGGCAGTTCGGGGAAGCGCTTGTCCACTTCCAGCAGGAAGCAGACATAATCCGCCAGTTCCCGCTCCTGGCTGCGGCTGTAGCCGTTGAAAGCCAGGCGACTCTCGTTCACCTCGGCCCGGGTACCGGCGTCGAGGTTGCCCCAGGAGATGGCCAGCGCATGATGCAGTTCCAGGGTGTCCAGCACCTCCTGGCAGGTGGCGAGATCCAGGTGGCCGAAGCTCTTCTCCAGCTCGAGGATCTGCAGGCAGTAGCCACGCTCGACTATGGTGCTGGCCCGCTGGTAAAACGCCGCCTTCTCCGGATTGAGTTTGGCCAGGATCTCGTACTGATTGCTCAGGATCAGGCGTTCGGTATGGCTCATGTTCATGGGCTGTCTCGCTGGAAAATGAATCTGGGGTCACGTTAACCCATATCCAGGATGAATTTTTTGATCTGATAGGGGAGGTTGGCGAGAAAAACGGGAAGGAGGGTCTAATAGGGGAGCTGCATTTGGCAGGACATCCCCGGCTCTTGCATGGCAGAGTTGGGTGCAAACGACCAGGGCCTGCATCTGCAGGCCCTGTTGTCGTGTCTGAACTGGCGGGGCTCAGCCCTTGACGAGGTCGAGCACTACCTGATGGTGATCGCTGGTCTTGAACTTGTCGAAGCGATGGGCCACCTTGCCCTCCTCATCGATGAGGAAGCTCAGCCGATGGATGCCGTCATACTCCTTGCCCATGAACTTCTTCGGGCCCCAGACGCCAAAGGCATCGGCCACGGCGTGATCCTCATCGGCCAGCAGCCGGAAGTTCAGACTGTCGCGTTCCTCGAATTTTTTCAGGCGCTTGGCCGGATCCGGGCTGATACCGAGCACTACCACATTGAGGGCGGCCAGCTCTGTATTGACGTCGCGCAGGCCGCAGGCCTGGGTGGTGCAGCCCGGGGTCATCGCCTTGGGATAGAAATAGATGAGCACCTTCTTGCCCCGCAGGGAGGACAGACTGACCTGCTGACCATCCTGATCGGGGAGGGAAAAATCGGGGGCCTGAGTACCAACTTGTAGTGGTTGCATGGGGTCTCCTCGGATAAACGCCGTCAGGCGTATTTGTGATTGACGATGAACTCGAATGACTCGGCACCCAGTTCACGACAGAAATCGGCGAAGGCCGTCTTCGAGTCGGCCGCCTCGCCCTGCTTGGCCTGATTGAGCTGGAAATTGGCCTTGAGCAGGTTGAAGGGTTGCTGCTCGAGCGTGACAGTCTGCATGGCCTGGATATCCCAGCCGTGATCGCTGAAGAACTGGGTGCACTGGCTTACGATGCCCGGCTGATCCCGGATCAGCACCTCGGCGCTGGCGCTGATGTCATATTGCAGGGAGTGGTGGCGCTCGGTGCGCTTCATCATGGTGATGAGATCCCACTCCTGGCTGCGCAGGGGGAGGCTTATCTCAAGCTGCATCAAGCTGTTCCAGTCACCGGACAACAGCATGATGAAAGTGAATTCGTTACCGAAGATGCCAAGACGGCTGTCGACAATGTTGCAACCGCAGCCACTGACGTGACGGGTAACCTCATTGACGATGCCAGGCCTGTCCGTGCCGATGGCCGTTACGACCAGGTAGTGAGTCATAAATCGTCTCTCGTCCATTTATTGCGAATGCGGTGAAAGCGAGCGCTTGGCGGGCATGACGCCCTGCTCCGGGCTCTCTCCTGCCCTCGTGCATCCATACGTTTTGTGGCGGATGGTAACACGGCTTGTCCCTTGCCTCCCTTGTTTTTCAAAAGGGGCAGCTTTACCATTACGCCCCTGAAAATCGGGAGAAATATCCATGTTACGCGGTAGTATTGTTGCGCTCGTTACCCCCATGCTGGCCTCGGGTGACATCGATTGGACCAGTCTGGCGGCCCTGGTGGAGTATCATGTCGGCGCCGGTACCAGTGCCATAGTTGCGGTGGGCACCACGGGAGAGTCGGTCACCCTGAGCGAGCAGGAACATATCGCCGTCGTGGAAAAAACCGTCGAATTCGCCGCTGGCCGTGTTCCGGTCATCGCGGGCTGCGGCTCCAACAACACCGCCCATGCCATCGCCCTCTCCAGGCGTTTCGCCCAGACCGGCGTGGTGGCGGGTCTCTCGGTGACCCCTTATTACAACAAACCCACCCAGGAAGGTCTCTATCGTCACTATTGTGCGATCGCCGAGGCTAGTGGTCTGCCTCAAATTCTCTATAATGTGCCCGGTCGCACCTGCTGCGATCTCAAACCGGAGACCGTGGCTCGTCTGGCCAAGGTTCCCGGCATCATCGGTTTGAAGGAGGCGACGGGGGATTTGAGCCGCACCCCGCTGCTGCGCGAGTTGTGCGGGCCGGATTTCGCGCTTTATAGTGGCGATGATGCCAGCGGATGTGATTTTATGCTGCAAGGGGGCGATGGCGTCATTTCGGTCACCACCAATATTGCGGCGCCCCAGATGGCCGACATGTGTCGTGCTGCACTGGCCGGTGATGCCGGGCAGGCTCATGACATCAACAATCGATTGATGCCGTTGCATCAGACTCTGTTCTGCGAACCGAGTCCCATCCCGGTGAAGTGGGCCTGTGCCCGACTGGGATTGATGGCGACGGCGACCTTGCGCCTGCCGCTGACCGACCTCACCCCCGAGGGGGAACAGGCGATGGCGCGAGCACTGACGACTGCGGAGTTGATGGCGAGTGTTTAAAGCAAATGGAAAGGGAAATGCAGTGCGCCTGGTGCTGAGTGTCGCGACTGTTGCCGTGTTGGCAGCCTGTAGCTCACCCCAGGATCGCAAGATGGCCAACCGTGGCTTCGAGTATGAAGAGAGC
Source organism: Aeromonas sp. QDB31 (assembly GCF_027707605.1). Classification (NCBI taxonomy): domain Bacteria; kingdom Pseudomonadati; phylum Pseudomonadota; class Gammaproteobacteria; order Aeromonadales; family Aeromonadaceae; genus Aeromonas; species Aeromonas sp. QDB31. The sequence continues at coordinate 28,858 of NZ_JAPCIX010000001.1, forward strand.
CGCCTCGAAGGTCGCGCCTTCCTCGTGCCCGCCGGGTTGAGTACCCCCGCCTTTAACAGTAATTTCGACATCCCGGCCCTGCCGGAGAGCAGCCGCGAAGGTGCCATCGGTGCCAAGGTGGACGTGCGTCCGCCAGCCCAACTGCTGACGGTGATCCCTGGCAGTCAGGTGGTGGCCAAGGCTAGCGAACCGACCCTGGCCTTCTATGCCCTGAGCACCAGCCAGAGCGTGGAGCGCGATACCTGGGCCTTCCTGATGAACTTCCTGGCCCTGCACAAGGTCACCACAGAGAAGCTGGATCAGCAGGCCGGCGTGTTGCAGACCGGCTGGTTTGACAACTCCGCCGCCCTCGATGGCTGGGCAGAGGAGGACGACGACTTCCGTATCCGCCAACGCTACCAGTTCACCCTGCACAACGATGTGCAGCGTCACGCTGTCAACATGTCGGTACGGGTGCTGGATCATGAAGAGACCATAGACGGCGAGACCAGCACAGTGCTGACCCCGGCGGATGCCCAGCGCTATGCGACCCGGGCACTGAACCAGTTCTCCCTCTACTACGACAAGCAGCTCAAGGCCCGCGAACAACACAAGTCCAACGATGGCATGGGTCTGGAGCTGGGTCTGGACAACAACGAGCTGAGTGCCTGGATTGCCGATGGTTCCTTCGAGCAGGTCTGGCGCCGCCTCAACCAGGTGCTGCCGGCCTATGGTTTCACCATCAAGGATACCCAGCAGTCCCTGGGCTGGATCGACGTCGAGTATGACGAGCCCGATGCGGAGTTCTGGCAGGCCAAGGGTGCCGAGCCGTTCAAGCTGGAGGAAGACAAGTACCGCTTCCAGCTGGGCGAGATGGCCGGAGGCAAGACCTCCATCACCCTGTTCGACAAGGACAAGAAGCCGGTCGCATCCGGCGTCATCTCCCAGATGTATATCAGCCTGTCCGAGGCGTTTGCCAAAGGCGTGGCCGATCAGGCTGCGAAAGCAGAATAGAAACAGGGGCCTGGTGCCCCTGTTTTGTTATGCGGAGTTCGCGCAGAGGCCCTCTTGGGAGCCTGCCCCGGCAGAGAGGCCTGGCGCTGCTTCGCTTGAATGAATCCCTCGTAGACAGGAGCCTGATGCGCCTGTCTTGTCAGTCCCACAACAGGAAGTGTTATTAGCCATGAGTCTTGCAGATCAAGTATTGGCGGTGAATGACGATTTGCCGATCCGTACCGATAAACCTGTCCATTCCGGCAAAGTGCGCAGCGTCTACTGGTTGACCCCCGCAGACAGTGCCCGGCTCATAAGAGAGAAAGGCTATGATGTGCCGGCCGATACGCCCCTCGCCCTCATGGTGATCAGCGACCGCATCTCGGCCTTCGACTGCATCTGGCAGGGTGTGGATGGCTTGAACGGCGTGCCGGGCAAGGGCGCGGCACTCAATGCCATCTCCAGCCACTGGTTCAAGCTGTTCAAGGAGAAGGGGTTGGCGGACAGTCACATCCTGGACATACCGCACCCCTTCGTCTGGATAGTGCAAAAGGCCCGCCCGGTGATGATCGAAGCCATCGCCCGCCAGTACATCACCGGCTCCATGTGGCGTGCCTACAAGGACGGCGAGCGGGAGTTCTGCGGCATCACGTTGCCGGAAGGGCTGAAGAAGGATCAGAAGCTGCCCGAGATCCTCATCACCCCGTCTACCAAGGGGATCCTCAAGGGGCTGGATGGCGTGCCGGAAGCGGACGACGTCAACGTCTCCCGTGCCGACATAGCGCGCCACCATCAGGCCTTCGGTTTCCGCTCCCCGGCGGACATCGACCGCTACGAGACGCTGCTCAAGGATGGTTTCAACGTCATCAGCGAGGCCCTGGCCGCGCTCGATCAGATCTTCGTCGACACCAAGTTCGAGTTTGGCTATGTCCAGGATGCCGCCGGCAACGAAAAGCTCATCTACATGGATGAAGTGGGTACCCCCGACAGTTCCCGTATCTGGGACGGCGCCGCCCTGCGCCAGGGCGAGATCGTCGAGAAGTCCAAAGAGGGCTTCCGCCAGTGGCTGCTGAATCACTTCCCGGATCCGGACATCCTGCTCAACAAGAATCGTATGCCGGAACGCTTCGCCCTGGCCCGGGACAACAAGCTGCCCACCGAGGTGATGATGGACATCTCCCACACCTATGTCGGGATCGCCGAGAAGGTCATTGGTCACAAGCTGGTGCGCAGTGCCAATCCCAAGCAGGAGATCATCGAGGTACTGCGCGAGCAGTACGGTCTGATCGACTGAGGCTGACCGCCTTTTTTTGCCACCGGCGCACAAACGTTTGCTGGCGGTGAAGGCAGCAAGCCGGCAAACAGACGGGCCCCATGACGGGGCCCGTTTTTATTGGCATCTGGAGTGAGAGAGAGCGGCCTCAGCCATTGACCCGGAAGATCTGGCCGGTCTGCACTCCCAGCACCGACTTCCTGTAGGCCTGCGCCACCCGGGCGGCAGGCACCGGCACGAAGCCCGGGAAGAAGTCGGCGTACTTGCTCATGGACTCCTCCAGTACGGTCGGGCTCACCACGTTGATGCGCAGACCCCTCGGCAGTTCGCAGGCGGCCCCCTTCACGAAGTGCTCTATGGCACCGTTGATGGTGGTTGCACTGACCCCCCAGTTGATGGGCTCCTCGCTCAGTATGCCGCTGATGAGGGTGATGGAGCCGTTGTCATTCAGATAGGGAATGGCGGCCCGGGTCAGGTTGATCTGGCCCATCAGTTTGCTCTGGAGCCCTAGTTGCCACTGCTCGTCCGTCATCTCGGTCAGGGCGTTGAAGGCCACGCTGCCGCTGGCGACCACCAGAGCATCGAACCGGCCGATGCCCGCAAACAGAGCGGCGATGGAGGCGCCATCCGTCATATCGACAGTGGCATCCCCCCGGCTGTGGCCGACCCGGATCACCTGGTGGTCTCTGGCAAGCAACTCGCTGACGGCGGAACCTATGGTGCCGGAGGCACCCACAATCACAATCTTCATATCTATCGCTCCTGGTTGAGATGAGTTGATGATAGCTGGATGAAAAGGGAGAAAAAGCGCTTATGATGAATCCATTGTTTCCATATTGGAGTTAATGGATGGAGATCGCCCATCTGAGCAGTTTCTATGAAGTGGTGCAGCGGGGCAGTTTCTCCGCCGCTGCCGATGCATTGGGGGTGAGCAAGGGGATGCTGAGCCGCCACGTCAGCGCTCTGGAGTCCGCCCTCAATGCGCAACTGTTGCAGCGCACGACCCGCAGACTCAGCCTGACCGAGGCGGGCAGAACCCTCCATGTGCAAGCGGGGCAGATCTTTGCCCTTGCCCGTCAGGCGGAGCAGGACATCCAGGCCTTGACCGAGGAGGACAGTGGTCGCCTGCGCTTCACCTGCCCGGTCAGCACGGGGGATGCCATGGTGAGCGAGCTGCTGGCGCGCTTCGCCGTGCTCTGCCCCGGGGTCGAGGTGGAGCTCAACTTCACCAACGCCATGATCGACATGAGTCAGGGGGAGAATGACATCGCCCTGCGCGCCATGGATCAGGTGCCGGACAATCTGGTGGCGCTGCCCCTTGGGCAGTTGAAAGACGTAGTGGTGGCGAGTCCAACCCTGCTGGCCCGGGAGGGGCTCCCCGCCACTCCCTATGAACTGGGAGGGCGCTCCTGCCTGCGCCAGGGGCACAACCCGGCCTGGGAGCAGTGGCATTTTCGCAAGGCAGGGGAGGAGGCCCACATCCTGGTGCAGGGCAAGGTGCGGGCCAACCACTACAGCACAGTGCTGCAGCTGGCACGGGCGGGCATGGGGTTTGCCAAGTGCCCACTGATGCTGGTGGAGACGAGCCTGGCCAGGGGCGAGCTGGTGGCCGTGCTGACGGACTGGCAGACCGGCCTGCACCCGCTGCATGTGCTCCATGCCCAGCAGCGCCGGGTACCGCGCAAGATCCGGCTGTTCAAGCAGGTGCTGGCCCAGTGGTTTGCCGAGCGGCCCCACTACCTGCTCTGAGAGGTAGGCTCGCGTTATTTTTCTGTCATCTTCGGCTGCTAGCCTGCGCCCATCATAGCGAGCAGAGAGAGACGGGAATGAAGGGTCATCAGGGTTGGGTTGGGGTCATGTTGTTGTGTGCTGGCGCCGTGCAGGCCGAGGTCAGGGTCGAGGTCCCCGGGGATTTCCAGATCCTGGCGGTGAGCGACGGCAAGGTGCAGGACGAGCGGCATGGGGTGTTGGCCGACGGGGTGCAGCAGTTGCTGGTGCGCTATGAGGGGGTGATCCCGAGTCGCAACAGCAGCGACAACGATCGCCAGATCCGCTCCGAGCCCCAGGTGATCCGCTATGAGGCCAGCGGCCAGTCGGTGCGCCTGCAGGCCGCAGTGCCCACCGACGAGAAAGGCATGGAGCGCTACGCCAAGGCGCCGGCCGTGAGCCTGCTGGCGGGGGACAAGCCCCTGAAGGTGCAGCAGGAGGCCCTGGTGGTCAACGGCATGCAGATCGGCATGGACTGGCACGCCAGGCTGATGGAGTACAACCGCGGCACGGGCAAGGCGGTGCTGGCGACCGGCGCCGTGGCGACGGCGGCCCAGGCCCCTTCAGTACCTGCCAGCGAGCTGGAGGGGCAGTTGCAGCAACTCTTCCTGCGGGCGGATCCCGAACTTCGCAAGCGCTTCATCGGTTGGGCCGTGCCCCGGCTTTAAGTTTGCCCCTGGTTGCAGTAACGTGGGCACACTCATCTCCTGACGTGCCCATGTTGACCAGCGAGGCCCCATGTTTGCATTGCACCCCCGCCTGCAGGCGGATACCCAGATACTCGGGGATCTCCCCCTTTGCCGCGTGCTGCTGGCCAAAGACAGCCAGTATCCCTGGCTCATCCTGGTGCCCAGGGTCGCCGACCTGCGGGAAATCCACCACCTGGCCCCCGCGCAGCAGCAACAGCTGATGCAGGAGTCCTGCGCCGTCGCCACCCTGATGGAAGAGGCGCTCAATCCGGACAAGATCAACGTGGCGGCGCTCGGCAACCTGGTGCCCCAGTTGCACCTGCATCATGTCGCCCGCTTCAGCTCGGATGCCGCCTGGCCCGGTCCCATCTGGGGAGCACATCCCACCATCCCCTATCAGACACAAGATTTGCGACAGCAGGCCGATAACTGGCGAGCCCGGTTGGTCACCCTGGGTGGATTCCAGCCGTTTCTGACTGACAATACGGTCAAGTGAGAGGCGGCTCGCGGTTTCAACACCGGGATCACGCAATCTGTTAGCGTATCGGACGCGCGCGTGATGACATGGGTGACGAGACAGACAAGCCTATTTTTTCGATCAGCAGGAAGGTTCCATGATAGTGACAAGATCCGAGGATGATGCCGTATTGACCACAGAGGACGTGCTGCTGAGCCTGTGCAATTCGGTGACGAGCGTATTGAGTGCGGCGACCCAGACCCAGGTGCGCTTCTCCGGCATGGTGCAACGGATCAGCAAGACCTGCCTCAAGCCGGACATCGGCTGCTTCGTGCTGTTTGACGGGGGCTTCTCCGGGCTGGTGGTGATCAACTTCTCCGCCGCCGCCGCCATGGAGCTCTACGAGCGTTACATGCTCAGCATGGGGCTCTCCAAGGAGGATCTCGCCATCTCCCATACCTCGGATGAGGTGAGCAACGTCATGGGCGAGCTGATGAACCAGATCGTCGGCAGCTTCACCACCAAGGTGGGACGCGAGTTGCAGACCCACATCACCCAGAACCAGCCCAAGATGCTGGCCCTCAACAAGCAGGTGATGCTGAGCGTCGACACCAACCTCGACAACCCCGAGACCCGCAGGGTTACCTTCTTCACCGCCAGCAACAACATCTTTTATCTGGAGCTGGCCATGGACAGGACCGAGTTTATCCGGATCCACGATGGTGGGGTGCAGGAGGAGGTCGATCCGGACGAGCTGATCGCCCAGGCCAAGCTGGCGGCGACCAAGCCGGCCCAGGCGGTCGCCCCGGCGAGCAACGAGCACGACGATCTGCTGGACTCCCTCGGCATCTAAGGCAGTCAGGAAGCGAAAAAAACGAGGCCACCCCTGGGGTGGCCTCGCTGTTTTCGACAGGGCTCGGCTTAGAAGTTGTAGAGCAGGCCTGTGCTGAAGCGGGTGGCCTGGGTATCGTAGAAGTCGATGTCGGAGTCGGCGCCTGAGTAAGCGGCGGTGAAGGTCGCGGCCAGGGCCTTGACCCCGAACAGGTTGTGCCAGAAGAAGGTGCCGTTGATGGCGAACTCGTCTGCATCGGCACGCTGGCCGAACAGGGGATTCGCCTCGTCATACTTGCGCTTGCCGGCATAGAGGTTGCTGACGATGGACCATTGCGGGCCCCGCTTGGCGTAAGTCAGCTGCAACCCTGTGTTGTCGAAGCTCTCGGCACTGCCGTCGAGCCTGGCCTGCTTGTAGAGGATCGCCGGCTCCAGCAACTGGTTGCCGCCGAAGTGGAACTGGTAGGAGAGCGCCATGTCGTGCACCTTGCCGTTGCGATTCAGCATGGCGGCATACTGGGTGCCGTGGGTCTGGTCATACTGCTGACCGCTGCGCTCCTCGTCCAGATCCACTTCCCGGGTGGTGAGGGTGCCGTAGAAGTGGCTGCCCCAGATCTTGTCCCAGGCAAAGCGCACGCCCTTCGACTTCACGTCGGTCGAGCTGCGATCTACCTTGGTGGCGAAGGGATCGCTCCACAGCTCCACCGGCATGGCGTTGAACACCAGGGAGGTGGCCACTATGCCCTTGTCGCCCATCTCCTGGCGCAGGCCCAGCTGCTGGGTGAAGTCGAAGCGCACCGCATCCTGGATCAGGTTGCCGAGGAACACCTGGGTGCGGGTGTCGGCGAAGGTGTAGCGGATGTCGGCGTTGATGAGCGGTGTCAGGCCGCTCTCGCTGTCGGGAGAGCCGAGGTCATTGATACGACTGTGGTTGTCATCGCCGGCGTAGAAGTTGGACTCGTAGCTGACCACGTTGACCCCGCCGAGCAGGAAACCGGACCAGCCGGACTCTCTGGGGATCTCGCCAAGATCGGCGTGGGCGGCATTGGCGGCTAGCAGACCAAGACTCAACAGGACATGATTGCGCATGGGGTGTGCTCCTGACACAAGGGATGACAAGGGTGGCAGTGCGGCTCGGGATCCTTTGCTGAACCGGAGCTGACTGACTCAGGCGTGAATGCTACCCCAGTCGGAGTGTGACGTTAATCAATAATTTAAGGTGCAACGGGCAAGAGTTCAGGGCGCCGTACTGGTATTCTGTTTGCGCAATAACGGGGAGAAAACAACGAGATGAAGCAAATCAAATCCTGGGCGCAATACTATGTCGACCTGATGACCAAGCTGGGACTGGTGCGCTTCAGCATGTTCCTGGCGACCGCCATCATAGTGCTGGCGGTCTCCATCCAGATGGGGGTGACCCTGTTTCTGCGCGGTACCGTGGACATCGTCGACCTGGTGCGCTCTGTCTTCTTCGGCCTGCTGGTGACCCCCTGGGCCGTCTATTTCCTCTCCATCGTGGTGGATCAGCTGGAGGACTCCCGCCAGCGGCTGACCCGCATGGTGCGCAAGCTGCAGGACATGCGCGAGCGCGATCTCGAGCTCAACAGCCAGCTGCAGGAGAACATCAGCCGCCTCAATGCCCAGATAGCCGAGACCAACCGGGCCGAGACCCTGCGCCAGCAAGCCATCGAGGATCTGGAGAACGAGGTGTTCCAGCGGGAGAAGGCCCAGTTGCACCTGGGGGAGCGTACCGCCCTGTTGCGCTCCTTCATCGACTGCTCTCCGGACCTGGTCTACTACCGCAACGAGGACGAGCAGTTCTCCGGCTGCAACCGCGCCATGGAGGAGCTGACCGGCAAGGTGGAGGCCGAGCTCATCGGGCTGACGCCGTTCGACGTCTACAAGCACGACATCGCCAGCAAGGTGGTGGAGACCGACAAGCAGGTCTTCGCCAGCAACGAGCCGCTCACTTACGAGCAGTGGCTGGAGTACCCCGATGGCCGCAAGGCCTACTTCGAGCTGCGCAAGGTGCCCTTCTTCGACCGCTTCGGCAAGCGGCTCGGTCTGCTCGGCTTTGGCCGCGACATCACAGAGCGCAAGCAGTATCAGGACAAACTGGAGAAGGCGAGCCGGGACAAGACCACCTTCATCTCCACCATCAGCCATGAGCTGCGCACCCCCCTCAACGGCATAGTGGGACTGAGCCGCATGCTGATGGACACGCCGCTGGATGCCAAGCGGCAGCAGCAGCTCAAGACCATCCACCTGAGCGCGGTGACGCTCGGCAACATCTTCAATGACATCATCGATCTCGACAAACTGGATCGCCGCCGCCTCGAGATAGCACCTGCCCCCATGGACCTGCCCGCCTTCCTCGACGAGCTGGAGATGCTGTCGCGCATCCAGGCGGAGCAGAAGGGGCTCTACCTGCACTTCGATCGGGATGGCGACATGCCGCAGTTCGTGATGGCGGACGGCACCCGGCTGCGCCAGGTGTTGTGGAACCTGGTGGGCAATGCGGTCAAATTCACCGACGAGGGTGGCGTGACGGTGCGTTGCCTCGCCCACGCCGCCGATGAACCGGGCAAGCTGGCGCTGCACTTCGAGGTGGAAGACACCGGGGTCGGCATCCCGCGCGCCCAGCAGGAGAAGATCTTCGCCATGTACTATCAGGTGCAGGGCAAGAAGCACGCTACCGGCACCGGCATTGGGTTGGCGGTCTCCCGTCAGTTGGTGCAGGCGATGGGTGGCCAGCTCTACGTGGACAGTGACCCGGGTGAGGGTTCCTGCTTCACCGCCGAGCTGGAGGTGGATTGTGTGGCACCTCAGGTCGCGGAAGTCGAGCCCGAGATGCCCTCCCTGGATATCCTGCTGGTGGAGGATGTGGAGCTGAACGTCACCGTCGCCTGCGCCCTGCTCAACAAGCTGGGTCATCAGGTGCAGGTGGCGCGGGACGGTACTCAGGCGCTGGCCATGGCCAACCCGGATGACTTCGACCTCATCCTGCTGGACATCCAGCTGCCGGACATGACTGGCTTCGACGTGGCGGCCCAGTTGCTGGCGCGTTATGGCGACAGCCTGCCCCCCATGGTGGCGCTCACCGCCAACGCCACCGGCGATCGCCAGTACTACCGGGATCACGGCATGCAGGATGTGATCAACAAGCCGCTCGGCTCCAAGGCCGTGCGGGAGGTGATAGGTCATCTGTTTGCGGATCTCGCCGACGACGAGGCCTTTGATCAGGCGGACGCGGGCAATCAGGATGCGCTGCTGGATCTGCCCTTCCTCACCGATTACGCCAGTACGGTCGGCAAGCCGGTGCTGCTCTCCAGCGTGGATCTGTTCGAGAAGATGATGCCGGACTACATGGCGGTGCTCGATTCCAACATGATTGCCAGGGATCAGGCCGGCGTGGTGGAGGAGGCGCACAAGATAAAAGGGGCTGCGGGCTCCATCGGCTTGCGCCGCCTGCAGCAGACAGCCCAGCTTATCCAGAGCCCGGATCACCCCGCCTGGTGGGAAAACGTGGAGGACTGGATTGAGACGCTGCGCCGTGAATACCCCGGCGATATCGCCCGCTTGCGGCGCTGGTTGTTGTCGTGAACCTGACGGACGTCGCTGGCAAGGAGCCGCACCATGTATAGCCGTTTGATTACCCCGGCGCGCATTCACCCCTGGGGCAGCGAAGAGCTGCTGGAGGCGACCGAGCAGGATCGCGCTCGCATCGTGCAGGCCGCGCCGGTGCGCCGCCTGCAGCAGAAGACTCAGGTCTTTCCGCTCGATGTGAAGGCCTCGGTGCGCAGCCGTCTCACCCACTCCCTGGAGGTGCAGGAGACGGGTCGCCAGATCAGCAGGCGCATCCTGGCGGCCCTGCCGGCGGGCACCGTCTGCGAAGGGGCCTTTATCAACCTGGTGGAGATGGCCTGCCTGCTGCACGACGTCGGCAACCCGCCGTTCGGCCACTTCGGCGAGCAGGTGATGAGCCAGTGGCTGGCACAGTCGCTGGATGAGCTGTTTGCCAGCGCCCATGATCAGCTGCCGAGCCCGCAGTGGGCCGAGCTTCGCCAGGACCTGCTGGTGTTTGACGGCAATGCCCAGAGCCTGCGACTGGTGCACAGTCTGCACGAGATGAACCTGACCCTGGGCCAGTTGGCGGCCCTGTGCAAATACCCGCAGCAGCCCCTGTTGCACAATCCCCAGGGCTATGGCCAGCACCATGGTTGGACCAGCAAGCGCGGCATCTTCTTCAGCGAGCAACCCCTCTATCGCGCCCTCGGCCAGAGTCTGGGGCTGGCGCCGGGATGCCGGCATCCGCTGGTCTACATCATGGAGGCGGCGGACGACATCTCCTACTGCATCGCCGATCTGGAGGATGCGGTCGACAGACGCATCCTCACCCAGGGCGAGCTGCTGGTGGCGCTGCGCGGTGCCGATGAGGGGGACTACATGGCCAGCCTGCTCGAGGAGGCGCTGGCCTCCGGCAGGGGCTTCTTCCCCCATTTCCGCCAGCATCTGACCCGGGATCTGGTGGCGCTCGCGGCCCACACCTATGTGAGCGACCACGAGGCTATCCTGAGCGGCGCCTACCCCAGGGCGCTCTTGCACGGTCAGGCACCGGCTGCCAGAGTGCTGGATACCCTCAAACGTGTGGCCCGCGAGCAGGTCTTCATGCGCCCCGAGGTGGAGGCGCTGGAGCTGGAAGGCCATGCCGCCCTGCGTGGGGTGCTTTCCACCTATTCCTGCCTGCTGGCACTGCCGGCCGCGCAGTTCGAGCGGTTGCTGGCCGGCAACGGCGGGAGTGAGCTGTTCTTTGCCCGGCGGCTATTCCACCGCTTGTCGGCCCGCCATCTCAAGGCATACCGGCTGGCGGTGGCCAGCCGGGATCCGCGCTTCGACAAGGGTAGCGAGCAGGAGTGGTACTACAGGGTGCGGCTCTTGCTCGACTACGTCAGCGGCATGACGGATACCTATGCGCTTGAGGAGTTCAGGCTGTTGTCCGGGATTTGACCGGGGCCGGCTGTGGCCGCATTCCACCCATATGGGTGGGGGTGATATTGCGTAAAATTCGGTGTTTTTTTAAACTGTGGCAACTTGTTCAACTTTCACACGGTAAGGAGACGATCATGCAACATTCCATGCTCAACGTTGCGTTCGCTCGCTGCAATGGCAGCGCGAAGACTCGTGCTCTTTATTTACCGCGTGGAGGGAACAGGTAACACCTGCCTTTTCATCACCCGCGGTTGTCCCGCAGGGTGATGTCCTCTCTCCGGGAGAACCGCTCGTTCAACTGGAGAATATTATGTCTATCGAACTCACCCTGCTGCGCCACGTCGAAACCCTGGTTCAAAAACGGATCACCCGGCTGGAACGTCGCGTCAGCTATCTGCATCTCTCTCCCGCCCTGCTCAAAGACATCGGGCTGGAAGGGCACAATGTGCAGGTCGCTCATGTCCGTGAGCGGGAGTTTCAAACCGGTTTCCGACTCGGGAATCGAATAACCTGAGGCGAGGGGCTTCGGCCCCCGACTTGTGGATGGCAGGCCCGGGCCTGCCATTTTTCTTTTCTGATAGAAGCCGTCATCATTCGCAGCACGGCCCACATCGGTATAAAGCAATCTCAGAGGAAGATAAATCTTTCGGTGAGATATACCTCGCTATGAAATTCATTCCGATCGCAGATGACGGTTTCCAGAATGACCTCTTCAAACCATGTGACGCCGACAAGCATCGAGTGCGCTCACTGTTGTATTTATGTTTCTTAATGCGGGTAACTCTTTAACAAAAGGTTTTTTATACTTTCAATACTTGGTTTTCAGATTATAAACCCGTCTCGTTCGGGGCTTTCTTCTGTTTGATTTTCCTTTATGTATTTGTTTTTCATCGATATTTAAATTTTTTGTTGTTTTGATTTATTTGTCATTTAAATTGGTGTGAATTATGTGGATCATAATGCATCTTTTCTATTCAGGGTCGCCATCTGGTCATTCGTTCAGTTTCCGTACAGTGGTTTGCTCGAATGATGAGCATCCCTTTGCATGGTTCGAGGGCACTCAAGGTCGGAGAAAAGCGTTGTACTTGAAGAATACAGAAAAACATTGTCATCGACTTGAGAAGTCACGTGATGTTATCCAGTGAATGTGCCGGCGGGTTGTACCACCGCATCATAAATATGGAAACAGAGAAATGAATTAGCTCATATCTTTGACAAGAAACCGTGGCTACCTGATTTTCAGAGACACATTGCCAATCCATCTCAGGCGTGAACTAACCGCATGTGAAGATACGGTGCAGGTGCCCCTTTCTGGGATCAGGAGCATAGTGATAAAAACGGACCTTGATTGCCGGCACATAGTTACCTTGGTCAAGTTGAGGCATGTTTTATCCACGTCTTGCAAGGTTTGAGATGGAGGAATTTGATGACTATGGCAATCAGCCAATGCCCTGGCTCTGTTAGGCATACATTAACACCGATAGTTAATTTCAATAGCGGCGATGTCTTTTCTTTTGAAATCAAGCAACGCATCCTAAAAAACAATGGGAGTGTGCTCAACAATCACAGCGATGAAAGAATGTCTTTTATGCGACAACTGGAGTTCTTTCAAAAATTGAATCGGCAGGATGCATTGTCCTATCGAGCGTTGTTTATTGATGCTGCAGCTAGTTTGCTGGATACCAGATCGGCATGGAAAGACTTTATTCCATTTGTTTTTCAATTCAGAGTCAATGTTGGCGTGAAGATGCAGACGATCATGAACGAGTCGTCCGGCATTGCGCTGGATAATATTATAAAACTCAAGTCATTAGGCGTGCGATTCTGGATGATTGCTGATGATGAATGGCCTTCATTGCAGATGTCAAAATCCTTTCACCCATATATTGATGGGGTAAAGATAGACAGCAATTTTTTTGAAGCTGCATTTAGCAGGGGGGATGCTACTGAGCTAAGACGCATACTCAATGCATGGGGCGGTGAGCAAACCATAGTGCATGGTCTTGAACATAAAGAGCATTTCGCCTTCGCTGTCAGCAATGGATTTATGTTGGGTCAGGGAACGTATTGCTGTGCCCATCCCTGTCACTGAATATGGCAATCTCCTGGATTTTTGATATCAAGAAACCACTCATGCGGTACTGCTGCCTGGTGGTATTGTAACAATGCTCAGGGAAGGACTCCTGACCTGCGCGAAAACGCGACATTTTCAAGCAAGGTGGGAGCCTGGCTTTATTTTTACTCGCAGTGTTCTCACCCTGCCCTGAGATTCTGACCTGCTATCGCCCTCGCTTTATTAGGAACTAACAATGTTTTACCGTCTCATCCTGTTGTGCTGGTTGACCTGCTGTAGCCTGGTGGTGATGGCGGCCTCGACGCAACTGGACAGAAGCACTTTCACGCCAGCCGCACAGCAGTGGCTCGCCGTCCATGACGAGCTGGTGGTCGGCATGCCGGCGACGGCCTGGCCTCCCTATGTCTATACCGATGGCCGGGGCAACTTCACCGGCCCTCTGGATGAATTTGCCTCGCAGATAGCAAGCAGGCTGGGGCTCAAGCTGCGCTACCAGGCCTATGCCAACAATGCAGGGGTCCAGCAGGCATTGCTGGATGGCAAGGTCGACATGGTGATCGGCGTGGCACCGAGCCCGACACGCAAGTTGCAGATGCTGTTTACCTCCGCGTTGATGGCGCTGCCGCGCGCCGTCCTGTTGACCGGAGGACGGGACAGTCTCTCCCTGGAGGAGGCCTATGGGGTGCGTTGGGTCTGCGTCTTCGGTGTCAGCGCTTGCGATGAGTTGCTGCGACTCGGCATCTCGAACCTGGTGACGGTGGACAGCCGGGATGAAGCGATCTTCATGCTCAAGGAGGGGCAGGCGGACGCCTATCTGGCCGAGTTGCCCATGCTGAGCCGCCTGCAAGCCATGGCGGGCATGACGTTGACCACGGTGGACTGGATGAGGGATACCTCGCTCGCCATGGCGGTCGCCCCTGGGGGCGAGGTACTGCAGGGGCTGCTGGACCGGGCCCTTGAGGACATCTCCCCGCTGGAGCGTCGCGGCATCCTGGAGGCTGGCGGCATAGTCGACTATGCCCTGGTGAAAGGGAACAGGGAGATTGTCTTCAACGCGCAGGAGCAGGCGTGGCTGCAAGCGCATCCGGTGATCAGGTACGGGGTCGCCCCGGACTGGCCCGGCATGAGCGAGATAGACGACCGGGGCAGGCTCAAGGGGCTCATTGCCGATCTGCTGGCGATGATGAACCAGCGTGCCGGTCTGCAGTTCACCCTGGTACAGACCCGAAGCTGGGCCCAGACCCTGGATCTGTTTCAGGCTCGCAAGCTGGATGTCATCCCGGCCATGACACCGACCGCCGAACGACAGCAGTTTGCCCGTTTCACGCCGAACTATGCCTCTCTCAACCGGGTGATAGTGGCGAGGCGAGGCATGGCCGAGCTGACCAACCCCAGGGCGTTGAAGGGACACCGGGTGGGCATGGTGGGGGGCTCGGTGGAAAAAACGCTGCTGACCGAGGTGGGGGCCGAGCCCGTGGCGGTCGCGAGCGATCCCGAGTTGCTGCCCCAGCTGGATCGGCAGCAGGTCGACTACGTGCTGATGAGCATGACCACCCTGGAAGAGTCGTTGAAGAAGGGATTCAGCGACCGTTATCAGGTGGTCTTCTCCGGCAACGAACTGCGGGTTCCCATCGCCATGGCAACCCATCTGCAGGATCCCATGTTGCAGCAGATCCTGACCAAGGTGTTGCTCTCCATTTCGCCGGCGGAGCTGACCGCCCTGGAGAAGAAGTGGCTCTCCCTGACCATACAGACGGGGCTGGATCCCGACAAGGTGCTGCTCTGGTCCACCCTGGGCGGGGGCATCTTCGTGCTCTTCCTGCTGCTGTTTGTGGGCTGGAACCGGACCCTGCGCCGCCAGATCAGCCAGCGGCGGGAGGCGGAGCGGCGGCTCGAAGAGCAATTGATGTTTGTCCAGATGATGCTCGATGCCCTGCCCAATCAGGTGGTGCTGACCAACGAGCGCTATGAAATTGCGATGACCAATCTGGCGTATCGGCAGATGTTCCTGGGGGGCGAGAACCTGAACGGCTCGTATGAGCAACTGCTCCAGGACAGGCTGCCGGAGGCCATCCGGGCCAGGGTGATCGAGGAGGATGCCAGGGTCTGGGAGAGTGGCGAGGAGCTCCATGGCCGCGGCGAGATCCAGCTCGCCAACGGTGTCGAACATCAGATGATCTACACCAAGCGCCTGTTCGTCGGCCCCGGCGGCAAGCGACTCGGGATCCTGACCGTGTTGACCGATGTGACCGAGCTGGAACAGGCGCGGTTCGCGGCCCAGGAGGCCCAGACCCGGCTCACCCAGATCACCGACAGCATGCCGGGCCTGGTTTACCAGTACCATTGGTTGGGGCCGGGCAATGGGCACTTCCTCTACACCTCCCAGGGTCTCAGAGAGATAGTGGGCTATGAAGATGAACCGGTGCAGACGGCAAGCACCGGAGCCACGATTCTCGGGTTGGCGGGGCAGGCCCATCAGGACTTCGTTGACACTGTCGAGGAGCATGCCAGGGCCATGAAACCGCTGGATCTCGAGGTGGAGATCCAGCGCCAGGGGCAATCGGGTTACCTGCAGATCCGGGGTCACTTCGTGCGGCAGGAGGGGCTCGAGGGCGTCATCCTGAACGGGGTGGTGCAGGACATCACGAACCTGAAACGCCAGGAGCTGGAGCTGCGCCAGGCGAGGCGGGTGGCGGAGGAGGCGACCCGGGTGCGCAGCCGGTTCCTCGCCACCATGAGCCACGAGTTGCGCACCCCCATCTCCGGCATGCACGGCATGCTGGAGCTGTTACAGATGAGCCATCTCGATGACGATCAGCGCTACATGCTGCGCAACATCTCGACCTCCACCAATCACCTGCTCTATCTGGTGAACGACATCCTGGACTTTTCCAAGATGGAGGCGGGGCAGTTGCAATTGCACCCCCATCCTTGCCGACTGACCTCGGTCATCTGTGACGTCATCCGGGGGCATGCCGCCCTGGCCTATGGCAAGGGGCTCAATGTGGCGCTGACGTGGGGGCGGGAGGTGCCGGATCAGGCGAGCATGGATGCGGTGCGGGTGGGCCAGGTTATCTCCAATCTGCTGAGCAATGCGGTGAAGTTTACCGAGGCGGGGGAGATTGCCATCCGGGTGAGCTACCACGACCATCGATTGAGCTTGCAGGTACGGGATACGGGAATAGGCATCGCCCGGGAGAAGCAGGACAACCTGTTCATCCCGTTCAAGCAGGTGGAGTCCGACATCAACCGGCGCTTTGGCGGCACCGGGCTTGGGCTCGCCATCTGCCATCAGCTGACCCAGAAAATGGGTGGGAGCCTGACGCTGGCGAGCGAGGCGGGGGTGGGCACCACGGTGACTTTCGCGATGCCCCTGTCCGAGTGTCAGTGGGATGCGCCGCCGCTGGCCGGCCAGGTGTGGTGGTGGTGCGGTGAGGACGAGGTGGTGCAGTCGGTGATGGAACAACTCGGCGCCAGACTCCACCGACTGACCGCCGACCAGTGGCACCAGCCTCTGGATGGCTACCTGCTGGCGCAAGAGGGTCATATGGAGCAGGTTTTCGGTGGTGGCTGGTTGCAGTATTTGCAGCAGTCTTCGCTCAAGGGCATAGTACTCTCCCCCCACGAAGCACTGCGCGGCCGCATGGGCAGCGACGCCTGGTGGCGGCTCGGCCAGTCGCCCATCTATCCCGACCTGCTGCTGGAGACCTGTCGCCAACTGTCGAGCGAGCGATCCAGTCGGCCGATACAGATACAGCGGGATAAGCTCAAGGGCAGGGTGCTGGTGGCGGACGATCATCCCGTCAACCGTGCGCTGCTGACCCGTCAGCTCGCCATCCTGGGGCTCGAGTCCGAGGTGGTGGATAATGGGGAACAGGCGCTTCGCGCCTGGCAGGGGCAGGGATTTACCCTGTTGCTGACCGACTGCCACATGCCGGTGATGGATGGTTATACCCTGACACGCACCCTGCGGGCGGCCGGTGACGAGGCGCCCATCATAGGCGTCACCGCTGACACCTCGGAGGAGGCCGGTCAGCAGATGCGGGAGGCGGGCATGAACGACATGTTGTTCAAGCCCTACAGCCTGGAGACCTTGCGTCAGACCCTGGCTCGCTGGTTGCCGGCTCTGGCGCTGCAGCATGAGTCAGTGGCCCCCCTACAAGCCAGGGCCCAGGCGTCGGGCATCAGCTGGTTGACCCTGTTTGGGGAGGAGGCGGTTGCTCGCAGCATGGCCAGCGAATATCTGGAGGCCAATCGGCAAGATGGCGAGGACATGATGCTGGCTTTGGCCCGACAGGATACCCAGGCGCTGGTGGAGACGGCGCATCGCATCAAGGGAGCCGCCCGCATGGTGGGACAGCAGGCATTGGCGGAGGAGGCTGCCCGACTGGAGGCGGCGGCCAGGTTGAAGCAGCTGGACAGGCTCGGCGAGCTGAGTCAGACGGTACAGGCATTGATGGACTCTATCAGAGGTGAAACGGGGTTATGGCTCGATGAATAGTGCACGGCATGAGTGGGTGATCATGGTGGTGGAGGATCACAACTTCCAGCGCAAGGCCCTGATGCATCAGATCCGCGGACTTGGCTACGCTAACCTGCTGGAGGCTCAGGACGGGGAGGAGGCACTGGCCCAGTGCCAGCACCACCAGGTCGACATCCTGTTTTGCGATCTGCGGATGCCCGGCATGGATGGCATGGCCCTGCTGCGTCGCCTCTCTTTGGGCGGTTTTCGCGGCGGCATAGTGCTGTGCAGCGCACTGGAGGACGATGTGGTCGATGCCGTACTGCGCATGAGCCGTGCCTACGGCCTGCAGGTGCTGGGGCGTATCGACAAACCCGCGAGCCATCAGCAGATCGCGCAGTTGATCGCTGCCTGGCAGCCCCAGCAGGTGCGTAGCCAGGAGGAGGACGGTCACAACCTGAGCCTGGATGAACTGTGTCGGGCCCTGGAACAGGATCAGTTGCTGCCCTGGTATCAGCCCAAGGTGAGCTTTGAAAACGGTCAGTGGGTCGGCATGGAGGCGCTTGCCCGCTGGCAGCATCCCGAATATGGGCTCATCTCGCCGGCCCGCTTCATCCCGCTGGCGGAGCACAACGGGCTCATGGATCCGCTGACCGAGGTGATCATCGGCAAGTCCCTGCGCGACGGCCATCTCTGGGAGAAGACAGGACTCTCCCTCAACCTGTCGATGAACCTCTCCACCACCTCGCTGATCGAGGGGGATCTGTGCAATACCCTGCTCAATCACTGCCAGCGCTGGAGCATCAACCCCGAGCTCATCACACTGGAAGTGACAGAAAGTGCCTTCGTCAAGGATCTCGGCAAGTCGCTGGAGGTGCTGACCCGCTTGCGGATGCACGGCTTCGGCCTCTCCATCGACGACTTCGGGACCGGCTACTCCTCCATGCAGCAGCTCGCCCTGCTGCCGTTCACCGAGCTGAAGCTGGACAGATCCTTCGTCGATCGCTGCTATGAGGATCCCTCCCGCCTCGCCATCATCGAATCCAGTATCGAACTGGCGCGCAAGTTGGGGTTAAAATCGGTGGCAGAGGGGGTCGAGGATGAGGCCACCTGGCGGCTGCTGGCCAGGCTGGGGTGCGATCAGTGCCAAGGGTTCTTCTCCGCCCGCCCCATGCCACGCGAGGAGTTGCTCGTCTGGCATGACACCTGGCGCGAACGATTGCCCGCATTGATCGGGCGCTAATCAAGGGCAGGATGCCCGCTGCGACACAAGGATGGTCATGAAAATATCAAGCAAGCTGTTGTTGAGCTTCTGTTTTATCAATCTGCTCATCATTCTCTCGTCCGCCCTTGTCTACCATCAGCTCGGCCGGATTGAAGCGTCCCAGGAGACCCTGCTGGCCCAGGCCCTGCCCGCCCTGCAACGGGACGAGGCGAGCCAGAAAGCCCTGATCGCTACCGTCTCCTCCCTGCGGGCCTACCTCATCCTCGGCAAGGATCCCACGCAAGGTGCGCGCATCAAGCAGGAGTGGGAGGCGGCCTGGCAGGCCATCGAGCAGCAGGGGTTCACACCCGCTCTGACCCGGTCCCTCAAGACCTTCAAGGGGGGGCAGGAGAAGGTGTGGGCCCTGGCCCATACCGAGGAGAATCTGCCGGCCCACACCCTGATGCTGCTGGAGGCCGGCCCCCTGGCGGAGGCGGCCCTCGATCAACTGCAATCCATTGCCAACGAAGAGGTGGCGACCCCCCAGATGACGCTGCCCGGCGATCGCCGCCTGCTGCTCAAGCAGGTGGGGGATGCCTACAACGGGCTGGCCAATGCGCTTTCCGCCCTGCGGGACTTCCTCATCTCCGGGGACAAGGAGTACCTGGACAAGTACCAGGACTACTACCAGTTCCACCTGCAGCGAGTGGCCGAGCTGAAACAGCAACAGGCCAACCTCACCGAGGCGCAGAAGGGTCTGTGGACGCTCTTTGAGGAGATGTCGGCTCCCTTTGCCGAGCTGGTCGGGCAGGTGATCGCCAGACGACAGGCGCCGGACTGGGATCAGGCCAACCACCTGATGGCCACCGACATAGAACCTTCCCTGACCCGGCTCTCCGACCAGCTGGCAAGCCAGGTGACCCAGACCCGGGGGGAAGTGGAGAAGATAGCGGGCAAGATGGCCGGCGCCAGTCAGACCATCCACCGCACCCTGCTGCTGGCGACCACCAGCGTCATCCTGCTCGGCACCCTGGTGGCGCTGCTGTTCAGTCGTCGCCTGACCCGTGACATCGCCAGCCTGGTGAGCCGTGCCGGGCAGGTCGCCGATGGCCGTCTGCCGAGGGAGCCGTTGCCGGTGCTGCGCCAGGACGAGCTGGGCGGGTTGACGGGCTCCATCAACCGGATGTCGAGCCAGTTGCGCCAGCTGGTGGGGGAGATCCAGGGGGCCGTGGCGCAGGTGGAAGGGGCCGGTCGCGAGGTGGGCCAGACCACCAATGCCATAGTGGACGATCTGGCGAGCCAGAATCATCGGCTGGATACGGTTGCGGCCGCCATAGAGCAGATGTCGGCCAGCACCCGGGACGTGGCGGGGAACATCGCCGATGCGGCCGGGGCGGCGCGTCAGACCGAGCGACAGGCCAAACAGGGGGAACAGGCTCTCGCCCGCATGAGTACCACCATGGCGCAGATTGCCGCCATGATCACCCAGGCGAATCAGGCGATGACGCTGCTCAGCAGCCAGAGCGAGCAGGTGGGTCGCGTCACCGAGGTGATCGCCACCATCGCCGAGCAGACCAATCTGCTGGCGCTCAATGCCGCCATCGAGGCGGCGCGCGCGGGAGAGCAGGGCAGGGGGTTTGCCGTGGTGGCGGACGAGGTGCGCCTGCTGGCCAGCCGCACCAGCCAGTCGACGGCGGAGATCAACCAGACCATCGCCAGCATACAGCAACAGACCCGGCAGACGGCCGACACCGTGGGCAGCGGTACCCTGCTGGTGGAGCAAGGCCGGGGCGCCGTGGTCTCGGCGAGCGAGACACTGGCGGCCATGTCGACGCTGGTGCAGGATCTCAGCGGCCAGCTTGCCGCCATCGCCACCGCGACCGAGCAGCAGTCGAGAGTGGCGCAGGAGGTGGCGGGCACCGTGGAGGAAATCGCCGGGCTCAGCCACCAGTCCAGCGAGCACAGTCAACAGGGCGAGCTGATCGCCGCCAGACTGACCCGGGAGACGAACCGACTGACCACGGCCATCAGCCGCTTTGCGCTGGATGCCTGAGGAGGGGAGCGGTGCAGCGGCATAAAAACGGGGCAGGCCGATGGGCCTGCCCCGTTTTGTTTCCAGTGCCTGGTGGTCGACGCTGCGGCTGGTCTCCTGATTGAGCAGGCTCACCAGCAGGGTTGGGGCGCTTCTCGCCAGCGACGTCTGGTGAGAATCAGTCCAGTCGCCGGAAGGCCTGGTTGTCAAAGCTGCTGCTGGTCTCCTGGTTGAGCAGGCTGACCAGCAGGATCGCCCGCTTCTCCCCATCCGGTTCCAGGTAGATGGCCTCGAACCCGGCCAGGGGACCAGATTCGATCAATACCTTGTCCCCTTGCGTCGGCAGGCAGGCATAGCTGGCGCGCGCCTCGTCGCTGTCGTCCCGGCTCATCAGCCGGTAGATCAGCTGGCTGCTGACGGGGGTCCACTCCTTGCCGAAGTGAATGATGCGGCTGATGCCGCGGGTGGACTTCAGGGTGACCGGAGTGACCTCTTCCAGATCCACGTAGATGAACAGGTAGTTGGGGAACATGGGTTCACGTAGCGGAACCCGTCTGCCCCGTCTCAGCTTCTCGACTTCCACCATGGGGTAATAGGATTCGACGCCTTGGGCTGCCAGATGGGCGCGAGCGCGAGCCTCTTCCTTGGGCTTGCAGTAGGCCAGATACCATTTCTTCATTGTTGTTCTGTTTTTTCGTGTTGCCGTGCTTCTGGCTATGATAACGGGGGCAAAAAAAAAGGCCACGCTTGACGTGGCCTTTTTTACAGAGTGAGTGATTACCAACCTTTTACCAGACCACCCTTGAACAGCTCGGTCCCCTTCTTGTAGACCTCGTCGGTCTGGAAGGCCTGGACGAACTCCTTGACCTTCTCGTCGTCCTTGTTGTTCTCGCGGGCAACGATCAGGTTGACGTAGGGGGACTCCTTGTCTTCGACAAACAGGCCGTTCTCGGTCGGGGTCAGGCCAATCTGACCGGCGAAGGTGTTGTTGATGATGGAGAGATCAACATCTTCCAGGGAGCGGGGCAGCTGAGCGGCTTCCAGCTCGACGATCTTGAAGTTGCGCGGGTTGCTGGCGATGTCCAGCACGGTCGCTTCCAGACCGGCGCCTTCTTTCAGCTTCAGCAGGCCCTGCTTCTCCAGCAGGATCAGGGAGCGACCCAGGTTGGTCGGATCGTTCGGCACCGCGATCTGGGCACCGTCTTTCAGCTCGGACAGGGCCTTGATCTTCTTGGAATAACCGGCGATTGGGTAGACGAAGGTGTTGCCAACCGGTACCAGCTTGAAGCCGCGATCACGGATCTGGGCATCCAGATAGGGCTTGTGCTGGAAGGCGTTGACGTCGACGCTGCCGTCGTTCAGGGCCACGTTGGGGGTGACGTAGTCGGAGAAGGTGACGATCTCGACGGTCAGGCCGTATTTCTCCTTGGCCACCTTGGCCGCGGTCTCGACCAGTTCGGTCTCGGGGCCGGCGATGGCGCCGACTTTCAGGGTCTTGCTCTCTTCTTTCTGACCGCAGCCGACCAGTACCAGAGTTGCCAGCAGCGCAGCCGCAGCGGATTTAATGCCCAATTTCATAAAAACCTCCTGTCAGAAATCGACGATTAACGATGATCACATTGTTTGACCAGGCGCTCACCCGCGCTCTGGATGAGTTGAACCAGTACCACCAGAATGACCACGGTGACCAGCATGACGGTAGGGTCGAAGCGCTGGTAGCCGTAGCGAATACCCACATCGCCGAGACCGCCCCCCCCGATGGCACCGGCCATGGCGGAGTAGTTAACGAGCGTGACGAGGGTGATGATGATGCTGTTGAGGATCCCGGGCAGGGCCTCAGGCAGCAGCACCTTGGCAATGATTTGCAAGGGTTTGGCACCCATGGCCTTGGCGGCTTCGAGCAGGCCGTCCGGCACTTCCATCAGGGCACCTTCCACCAGACGGGCGATGAAGGGGATGCAGCCCACGGTCAGCGGCACGATGGCGGCTATGGTGCCGATGCTGGTGCCGACGATCAGCCGGGTCAGCGGAATGATGGCCACCAGCAGTATGATGAAGGGCACGGAGCGGCCGACGTTGACGACGATGCCGAGGATCTTGTTCAGCAGCGGGTTGGCCAGGATCTGGCCCGCCTTGGTCACGTGCAGTGCCACGCCGAGCGGCAGGCCGAGCAGGCAGCCGAACAGGGCGGAAGCAAACACCATGATCAGGGTGTCGCCGAGGGCTGTGATGAGCAGATTAATCATGGCTTCGGACATGAGTCATTACCTCCAGCTGGATACGATGGCTGAGTCGCCGAGGATTGGGCGCAGCAGATTAGTCATTGCTTCGTACATAGCCCATTACCTCCAGCTGAATGTGGTTGTCGATGAAGAACTGCTGGGTGGCCTCGCACTGGGCCTCATCCCCGAACAGCTCCGCCAGCAGGAAGCCGAACTTGACGCCACCGGCGTATTCGATGTCTGCGCTCAGTATGCTGATGTCGATGTTGAAACGGCGGCTCACCTCGGAGATGAGTGGCGAATCGACGGTGGCGCCGGTGAAGCCGAGCTTCACCAGGGGATAGCTGTTGGCCACCCGCTCGCTGCTCATCCTGTCCTGGTACTCCTGGGGCACCTCCAGGTGGATGGTGGAGTGGATGAAGTCACGGGCCAGCTGGGTCTTGGCGTTGCTGAAGAACCAGGCCACCTCGCCCTGCTCGATCAGGCGACCGTCGCTGATGATGGCCACTTCGTCACAGATCCCCTTCACCACGTCCATCTCGTGGGTGATGAGCAGGATGGTGAGCCCCAGCTTGACGTTGATCTCCTTGAGCAGGCTCAGGATGGATCGAGTGGTCTGGGGGTCGAGGGCCGAGGTGGCCTCGTCGCACAACAGTACCTTGGGGGCCGGAGCCAGGGCGCGGGCGATGGCGACGCGCTGCTTCTGGCCGCCGGAGAGCTCGGACGGATAGGCGTGGGCACGGGCTTCCAGCCCGACCAGGGCCAGTAGTTCGTCGACCCGGGTCTGGATCTGCGACTTGCTCCAGCCAGCCAGCTCCAGCGGGAAGGCGATGTTGGCGAACACGGTGCGGGAGGCCAGCAGGTTGAAGTGCTGGAAGATCATGCCGATCTGGCGACGAGCCTGGGTCAGGTCCCGTTCGCTCAGGGCCACGAGATCCTGACCATCGACGATGACCTGGCCCTGGGTGGGACGCTCCAGCAGGTTGACGCAACGAATAAGGGTGCTCTTGCCGGCACCGGAGGAGCCGATCACCCCGAAAATCTTGCCTTGTGGCACATGCAGGCTCACGTCACGCAGGGCGTGCACGGCGTCACTGCCTTTACCGTAGACTTTGTTGAGACCGATCAACTTAATCATGGATTCTTCCGTGCTAACAGCCTTAAAGCACAGGGCGCTACAGGCGGGTGAATTGGGCAGAGGTTTCACTGGGTTGCTCTGCCATCATGGAGGATGATGCTAAGATGTCCGGATGGCTGTGTCAACGCATGTTTCTACGTCTAGACGTCTAAAAAATGGATAAGGATTCCCGCTCGCTGACTAAGGGAAGAGGGGTAAACCGACAGCTTCAATATTAGATTCTGATTTGAAATCATCCTTCCGAATATAACCTGGATAATCACCCTTGAATCGATGATTCCCCCGTTTTGTCACGGCCTACCCCTGGGCGCTGGCAGTCAGTTGCCAGCATGACAGGGAGGAATCTCTTTGCCCACTTCTCCTCGTTTTCTTCTTTTTCTTTCCCATCCCTTTGATGTAGAACAAAAAACGACCGCTTTTATCCGGGGAAGGAGCGGCGTTTTTTTATACTGGCAGGAGGTGGACGGCAGGAGGAAGCAGAGATGCGATTTCAACAGATCAAGGACCTGATGCTTTACCTCGAACAACTGCATCAGCAGCAGGGGCGCAGTTACGGGCGCCTGATCCCCCAGGTGGATGGGGAGCGCAGCCGGATGCTGCTGGCCTATTTGCAAGGACGGGAGGACGCGGCGGCGGCCCACCTGCACGACTATCGGGAGCAGATGGGGAGTGCGGTCAAGGAGACCTGGCTGGATCAGGGCTTCGGTGAGGATCTGCTGGCCGATTGCCAGCGTCTGGCATTGGCGGCCGGTACTCAACCCGAGGAGATAGTGGCCATGGTGTCGCGGCAGGAGGAAAAACTCGTTGGCGAGCTGGGGCGCCTGGCTCGCGAGTGCCCCACGCCGGACACGGCCGCGTTGCTGACGTCGCTGGCATCCATGGCGCAATCCCGGCTGACCCGGCTGGTGCACGGAGCCCATCGGCTCGACGACATCTAGCGCGCCATGGCAGAGGCCCGGTCCGGGCCTCTTGCGGCGTTGTCGGGAGGAGAGTCAGTCCTCTTGCCGGGCCGCGCCGTAGAGGGCGGCCCCTATGATGCCGGCCTGGTTGAGGTTGGCCGCCGCCACCAGGGGGGCCCGGGTTTCTATCCGGTCGATAAATTTGTCGAGCTTGGCAGCGCTGCCGCCTCCTAGGATGAAGAGGTCGGGGGAGAAGAGGAACTCGAGACGGGCCAGGTATTTGTTGAAGCGCTTGCCCCAGCGGTTCCAGGAGAGATCCTCGCGTTTGCGCACCGCGTCCGAGCAGTAGTGCTCCGCCACCATCCCTTCCAGGATGAGATGACCCAGCTCGGTGTTCGGCAGCAGCTGGCCGTTGACGAACACGGCGGTACCGATGCCGGTCCCCACCGTGATGAGGATGATCACCCCCTTGCGATCCCGGCCGGTACCGAAGCGCATCTCGGCCAACCCGGCTGCATCGGCGTCGTTGAGCACGTGGCAGGGCAGGCCGGTCACGTCGGCGAACAGGTGGGCGGCGTCGGTCTCGATCCAGCTCTTGTCGATGTTGGAGGCATTCTTGGCGATGCCGTTGTGGATGGTGGCGGGGAAGCCGCACCCCACCGGGCCCTTCCACTGGAAATGCTCGACCAGCGCCTTGAGGGTATGCGCCACGGCGGCCGGGGTGGCCGGCTGTGGCGTGGCGATGCGGTGGCGCTCGCCAATCAGTTCGCCAGTCTCGGTGTCCACCAGGCAGCCCTTGATCCCGGAGCCGCCAATATCTACTCCCAACATCTGCATCCGAATCTTCCTTTTATTGTGCCGATGGCCAATGGTCGGCAGAGCATGAAAAAAGTGCTGTCATCCGGCAAGGACCAGATCACTTATGCGTGATCCGGCAGGCCTTTTTCGATGCAGCGGATCAGCAAACGGGTCTTCTTGTTCTCTTTCTCCTGGCGCACGGCCAGGGTCGCCAGCGCCCACTCGATGTGTTCGGCCACCATGGGCTCGGCACTGGCGAGCGCCTGTTGCAGTACGGCCATGGCATCGCTGCTGGCCGGGCCGTTACCGAGCGCTACCGCCAGGTTACGGCGCCAGCGCCGATAGCCGATGCGGCGAATGGGGCTGCCTTCGGTGTGCTTGAGAAAGTCGCTCTCGCTCCAGCCCCACAAGGTCAACAGCGGCGGGCGATGCAGATTGGGGCGCGGGCTGAAGTCGGGCTCTGGGCTGGCATCCGCATAGCGGTTCCAGGGGCAGATGAGCTGGCAGTCGTCACAGCCGTAGATGCGGTTGCCCATCAGCGGCCTGAACTCTTCCGGGATGGGGCCGTCGTTCTCTATGGTGAGGTAGGAAATGCAGCGCCGCCCGTCCACCACGTAGGGCGCGACGATGGCGCCGGTCGGACAGATGTTGATGCAGGCCACGCACTTGCCGCACTGCTCTTTCTCCACCGGGGCATCGACGGGCAGCGGCAGGCTGACCAGCAGCTCCCCGAGAAAGAAGAAGGAGCCGGCAGTCTCGTTGAGCAGCAGCGAGTGCTTGCCCACCCAGCCGAGCCCCGCCTTGGCCGCCAACGGGCGTTCCAGGATGGGGGCCGAATCGACGAAGGGGCGCCACTCCCCCGGGGTTGCCTGCGTGGATGGCAACAGTGTCTGGTAGCGCTGCTCGATGCGCTCTCCCAGCTGCTTGAGCCGGTTGCGCAGTACCTTGTGGTAGTCGCGCCCGAGGGCATAGCGGCTGATGTAGCCCAGGGTAGGATCGCGCAGGGTGGCGGCAAAGCCCGCCTCGAAGGGGAGATAGTTCATCCGCACCGACAGCACCCGCAGGGTGCCCGGCAGCAGCTCGTGGGGCCGGGCCCGCATCATGCCGTGGCGCGCCATGTAGTCCATGGTGCCGTGATGACCCGCATCCAGCCAGGCCTGCAATCTGGGTTCCTCGAGGGCGAGATCCGTGTCGGTGATGCCGACCTGGTCAAATCCTAGCTCCCGTGCCCAGAGCTTGATATCGTGGGCCAGTTGTGCAAGTTCGGTGGCCGTCATGATGCCTCACCTGCCAGCTGGCAGCAGCATGGCGCCCGCAGCACAGAGGGTGACGAGGGCCGTGCGCCGTCATGGCACGCCATATGCCAGGCCAGAAGCCAGGTCAGTGGATGATGAAGGTGGGGAGCCGTCATGGTAGAGGGTATCGAGGACGCTATCGGCAAAAAACAAGGCATCAGTCTAGCACAGCCGCTGTGGCGGGCCGAACAGATCCGCAAGCTGGAGCAGCGCTGGGCCGAGCGTGAGGGGCAAGCTCTCTACGCCCTGATGGAGCGAGCCGGTGCCGCCCTGTGCAGTTATGCTCGCCATCACTGGCCCCAGAGTCACCGCTGGTGGATCTTCGTCGGCCCGGGCAACAACGGGGGGGATGGCTATGTGCTGGCCCGCCTCGCCCGTCGACTCGGCCTCGAGCCTCTGGTGATCGCCGCTAGGGCCCCGGGCCTGCTCAGAGGAGACGCCAGGCGGGCCGCCGACGAGTGGCTGGCGGTGGGGGGAGAGGTAATGATGGCCGATGCGCTCGAGGGGGCGTCGCTCCCTTCGCCGGATCTGGTGATAGATGCATTGCTCGGCATCGGTGTCCAGCTCCCCCTCTCCTTGCCAATGACAAAGATCGTCGCAACAATCAATGGCTTGAATGCCCCCGTCCTGGCGGTGGATCTCCCCTCCGGGCTCAATGCCGACACCGGCCGCGCCATGGGGGCCCTGGTGCACGCCACCCGCACCCTCAGCTTCATCGGCATCAAGCAGGGCATGCTCACCGCCGACGGGGTGGACGGCGTCGGCCAGCTCGACTGGGATCCCCTTGGGGTAGTGCCCGAGGCCGGCCTGGTGCCCGCCGCCGAGCGCCTGGATTATCCCCGCCTCAAGAATCTGCTCTCTCCCCGTCCCCGCTCGGCCCACAAGGGCAAGCACGGCAAGGTGCTGCTGGTGGGGGGCAACCTGGGGATGCAGGGAGCCATACTGCTGGCGGGGCAGGCCTGCCTGCGGGCGGGGGCGGGTCTGGTGCGACTGTGCCAGCACCCGGACTCTCCCCCCGCCAGCCTGGTGCAGCCTGAGCTGATGGGATGCCCGGTCGGGACCGACGAGGGGTGGGCCACGGTACGCGTACTGGGGCCGGGGCTCGGGCAGGATGAGTGGGGAAGGGCCCAGTTCGAGCACCACCTCAGCGCCAGCGGGCCACTGGTATTGGACGCCGATGGATTGAATTGGCTGGCGCAGGCACCCCGTCATCAGGATAATTGGGTGCTCACGCCCCACCCCGGAGAGGCGGCCCGCCTGCTGGATTGCGGTGTCGCCGAGGTCGAGGCGGATCGCTTCGCCGCCGTATCGCGGCTGCAGCAGCGATACGGCGGCGTGGTGCTGCTCAAGGGGGCGGGCTCGCTCATCTGCGATGGCCAGCGCATCAGCCTCTGCGATGAAGGCAATCCCGGCATGGCCAGTGGCGGCATGGGGGATCTGTTATCTGGTATAATCGCCGCCCTCCTGGCTCAGGGCTGGTCTGCCGGCATGGCCGCGCGACTGGGGGCCGTGATTCACGCAGAGGCCGCCGACCTGGCCGCGGCCGAGGGGGAGAGGGGCATGCTGGCATCGGATCTGCTGCCCTGGATCCGCCGTCTGGTCAATCCGACACCGTAACAAGTAACAAGAAGAACATGGCAAAAACGTTGATGATGACACTGCCGGACGAGGCAGCAACTGTGGCTCTGGGCGGCCGCCTGGCGCAGGCATGCCAACAGGCCACTACCGTATTTCTGCACGGCGCCCTCGGGGCCGGCAAGACCACCCTGACCCGCGGCTGGGTGCAAGGGCTTGGCCATCAAGGCAAGGTTAAGAGTCCGACCTATACCCTGGTGGAGCCCTATGAACTGGCCGACTGGCAGGTCTATCACTTCGATCTCTATCGACTGGCGGATCCGGAAGAGCTGGAATTCATGGGGATTCGGGACTATTTCGGCGCCGATACCCTCTGCCTGGTAGAGTGGCCTGAAAAAGGGGAAGGCTGGCTGCCGTCCCCCGATCTCGAGATTACCCTGACGTATGTAAACGAGCAGCGCGAGGCCCTGATTGCGGCCCGCACTGCTATTGGCGAAGCCATTCTGGAACGGTTGTCATCTCAGTGCGCTTGATCCTTGTTATTGCCCTCTCCCTGATGGCCTTACCCTCCTGGGCAAATCAGCTCAAGAGTGTGCGGGTCTGGCCGTCGCCGGATAACACCCGGGTGGTGCTCGACATGAGCAGCGCCCCCAATTTCAACTACTTCACCCTGAGCGGCCCGAGTCGTCTGGTGATCGATCTCAAGGGGGCGAGCAACGCCGCCAACCTGGCTCGCATCGAGAACAAGAGCGAGCTGGTGCGCAAGATCCGCGAGAGCACGCCCCTTGAAAAAGGCAGCATGCGTCTGGTGCTGGATCTCAGCTCCAGCATCAAGCCGGTGGTGTTCCCGCTGGCACCGGCGGGCCCCTACGGTCATCGTCTGGTGATCGATCTGCCCTATGAAGAGAAGGGCGGCGCCACGGCGCAGCCCGCTCCCGTCGGCGGCCAGGGCAAGGCCATCGTCATCGCCATCGATCCGGGCCATGGCGGGGAAGATCCCGGCTCCATCGGCCCGCGCCGCACCTACGAGAAACGGGTGACCCTGGCGGTGTCCCAGAAGTTGGCGGCACTGATCGACCGCGAGCCGGGCATGCGTGCCGTGATGACCCGTCGTGGTGACTATTTCGTCGACCTCAACAAGCGCTCGGAAATCGCCCGCAAGGCCAAGGCTGATCTGCTGGTGTCCGTGCATGCGGACAGCTTCCACAACTCGACCCCGCGCGGCGCCTCGGTCTGGGTGCTGTCGACCAATCGCGCCAACCGCGAGATGGGCAGCTGGCTGGAGAAGCAGGAGAAGCAGGGGGAACTGCTGGGCGGGGTGGGCAAGGTATTGGCCGAGTCCGATCCCAACCCCTATCTGGCGCAGACCTTCCTCGATCTCTCCATGGACAAGTCTCGCGCTGAGGGATACGACGTCAGTCGCCAGATCCTGCGCTCCATGGGACGGGTGGCCCGGCTGCACAAGAAGGCGCCGGAACACGCCAGTCTGGCGGTGCTCAAGGCGCCGGACATCCCCTCGGTACTGGTGGAGACGGGCTTTATCTCGAACCATGCGGAAGAGAAGCTGCTGGCCACCGCCAGCTATCAGGATCAGCTGGCCCGGGCCATCTTCGAGGGGATCCGCAACTATTACCGCAGCCACCCGACCAAGGGCCCCATGATGACCGGCAAGGGGCAGCAAGTGGCCAGCGTCAGTCAGCCTGCGGCGAAAAAGGCGGCGGTTGCCCCCGCGCCCCGGCAGCAGGTGACCAACCGCATGCCGGCGACAGTACCGAGCCGCAGCAGTGATGGCGGAGCCCCGGTCAGCAGTGTCGGCAGCGCCTCCGGTGCCGGGGTGATAAAACCCTACAAGGTGGCGGCCAAGGAGCCGAGCGTGCCGGTCGCAAGCAGCCAGCGCGACGACAAGTCCCAGATGATCCGCCACGTGGTCACCCGCGGCCAGAGCCTCTCCCGCCTCGCCGAGAAGCACGGGGTGAGCCAGGCGCGGCTGGTGGAGATCAACAAGCTCAAGTCACGGGATATCCAGATAGGGCAGGTGCTCTACATTCCCCAAAACTAACGCGCGGGAGCTGGCGATGCAGGGCCGAGGGGCGCCCGGATTGGCGCTCAAGCCAGGCCGTGCCCTGCATTGTTCGCCACGTCGGCCAACCGGATGGCTGCTGGCGAAGGTGCGGTGGCGCGGCCCGTCCCCGTGTTGAAAGTGTCTTGACCCCGCAAGCGAAACCATCAGGAGTAAGCCATGCCGATCCGTATATTGCCTCCCGTTCTGGCCAACCAGATTCCGGTTGGCGAAGAGGTGGTGGCGCTGCCCTCCTGGGTGGTTAAGGGGCTCATCATCCGCAAGATTGAAATTCAGGAGTAAGTGATGCCGATCCGTATATTGCCTCCCATTCTGGCCAACCAGATTGCTGCCGGCGAGGTGGTGGAGCGGCCCTCCTCTGTGGTGAAGGAGCTGGTGGAAAACAGCCTGGATGCGGGGGCCGACCGGGTCGAGATCGACATCGACAAGGGGGGCGCCAAGCTTATCCGCATCCGTGACAACGGCAGCGGCGTCGCCAAGGAGGAGCTGGTGCTGGCGCTGTCACGACACGCGACCTCCAAGGTAGCGACCCTGGATGACCTGGAAGGGATCAACAGCCTCGGTTTTCGTGGCGAGGCGCTCGCCTCCATCAGCTCTGTCTCCCGTCTCACCTTCACCTCCCGCACCGCGGAGCAGTCCGAAGCCTGGCAGGCACAGGCCGAAGGGCGCGAGATGAGCGTCACTGTCAAGCCGGCGGCCCACCCGATGGGGACCACGGTAGAGGTGGTGGACCTCTTCTTCAACACCCCGGCGCGGCGCAAGTTCATGCGCAGCGAGAAGACCGAATTTGCCCACATCGACGAGCTGGTGCGCCGCATCGCGCTCTCCCGTTTCGATATTACCTTGATCCTGCGCCACAACGGCAAGGTAGTGCGCCAGTACAAGGCTGCCAATACGGTGCCTGAACAGGAGCGCCGCCTCGCCGCCGTTTGTGGCACTCCCTTCATGCACCATGCGCTGGCGGTGGAGAGCGAGCACAGCGACGTGCGTCTGTGGGGCTGGCTGGCGCTGCCTGCGGGGGCCAGGCCGCAGAACGATCTGCAATATACCTATGTAAATGGCCGCATGATGCGCGACAAGCTCATCAACCACGCCATCCGTCAGGCTTATGACGAGCTGCTGCCCGCCGGCAGCTTCGCCGCCTATGTGCTCTACATCGAGCTGGATCCCCGTCAGGTGGATGTGAACGTCCATCCCGCCAAGCACGAGGTGCGTTTCCATCAGGCGCGACTCATCCACGACTTCATCTTCCAGGCGCTCTTTACCGCCCTGCGCCGGGAAGGGGTGGGTGCCAGCGAGCCGGATGCGCCACTCGCCGAAACCCTGGTCGAGCTGCCGACCAGCCCGCAGATAGAGTATCCAGGCCAGGCGCCGCGCCCCGAGTGGTATGGTGCCGAGCACAGCTACAGAGCCCCCGCCCAGACGCGGGATGGCGGCGCCGTGCGCGAAGGTGCTGGCCGCACGGGCAGCTACCAGCCCCCCGAGCCCCCCAGCCGGGAGGCGATGCGCGGCATGGGCGCCCTGCTCACTACCCTGCCGGTAGCGGGGGAGGTATCTCAGGCTGCCCCCGTCACCCCGGCCGGTTCGCCGCCGCAAGGGACTCGCGCCCTGACCCTGGTGGAACAGGCCTATCTGCTGATCGAGCGGGAGGGACAACTGGCGTTGCTCTCCCTGGTGCGGGCCGAGCGGGTGTTGCTGCGCCACTGGTTGCTGGAGACCTGGGGCCAGGGGCTGGCGGCGCAACCCCTGCTGCTGCCGGTCTCCTTCAAGCTGCCAAAGAACCTGATTGCGCTGGTGACCGAGCAGGAACGTTTGCTCAAACGCATGGGGCTGGAGTTGAAAAGCGGGGGACGCGACACCATGATCCTGACTCGGGTGCCTGCCTTGTTGCGCCAGACCGATCTGGTGCGTCTCTTACCCGAATTGCTGCAATTGATCGAGAGCGGATCTGACAGTGATGCTGGCCAGCAGGCTGAAGTACTATGCCAGTGGCTGGTGGAGCAGGGGATAAGCACCGAGAAAATATATGATTTTTCAACTGCCAGCCGGCTGCTGACGGAACTTGTGACCGATTTCAGTGACCAACTGGCAGACATTCGCATGGCGCGCCCTCTGTCGTTGGCGGCCGTGCTGGAAGGGTTTGCACAAGGCGATTGAGTCGCCGGGGCTGACCTCTTCCATTCATTGATAGCTATTTGCATGGTACGCCTCCCGACGAGGCGACCGTGCCAGAGGAACATGAAAGTGGCTGACTTGCCGACTGCAATTTTTCTGATGGGGCCGACGGCCTCCGGCAAGACGGATCTCGCCATTGAACTGTGCCAGGCCCTGCCCTGCGACATCATCAGCGTGGACTCCGCGCTCATCTATCGCGGCATGGACATAGGCACCGCCAAGCCGACTGCCGCCGAGCTGACCCAGGCGCCTCATCGCCTGATCGACATCCTGGATCCGGCCATGAGCTATTCGGCGGCGGATTTCTGCCGCGATGCCCTGCGGGAGATGAAAGAGATCGCCGACCGCGGCCGCATCCCGCTGCTGGTGGGGGGCACCATGCTCTACTTCAAGGCGCTTCTGGAGGGGCTCTCTCCGTTGCCCTCCGCCGATCCGGCCATTCGCGCCGAGATTGAGGCAGAGGCCGCCCGCCTCGGCTGGCAGGCGCTGCACGACGAGCTGGTGCGCATCGATCCTGTGGCTGGCGCGCGGATCCACCCCAACGACCCGCAGCGGCTCAGCCGGGCGCTCGAGGTCTATCGCATCAGCGGCAAGACACTGACCGAACTGACCCAGGTGCAGGGGGAAGGCTTGCCCTACCGGGTGCACCAGTTTGCCATCGCGCCGAGCGATCGCGCCGTGCTGCATCAACGCATCGAGCTGCGTTTCGACAAGATGCTGCAAGGGGAGTTCGAACAGGAGGTCAGAGCGCTCTACGAACGGGGTGATCTTCACCCGGATCTGCCAGCTATCCGCTGCGTTGGCTACCGCCAAATGTGGGACTACCTGGCAGGGGAAGTGGGATATGATGAGATGCGTTATCGTGGCATCGTGGCCACCCGTCAGCTGGCCAAGCGCCAGATGACCTGGTTGCGTGGCTGGACCGACCTGACCTGGTTGGAATCTGGTGAGTCTGGCAATGTGGCCAGGGTGGTCGCCCGAGCTGGTGCGGCTTGACACTCCCTGTATAATCAGGTTGTTATATTGATATCCGGTGTTTAAAAACAACAAACTATAAGGAAAAGAAAGATGGCTAAGGGGCAATCTCTCCAAGACCCGTTTTTGAATGCGCTGCGCCGTGAGCGGATTCCTGTTTCTATCTATTTGGTGAACGGCATCAAACTGCAGGGTCAGATCGAATCGTTTGACCAGTTTGTCATTTTGCTGAAGAACACCGTGAGCCAGATGGTCTACAAGCACGCCATTTCCACCGTGGTGCCGGCCCGTGCCGTCAACCATCACCAGCACGCCCCTGGCGCCGCCGGTGAAGAGCAGGGTGAAGCCGAGGCGTGATATCCCGCGGCGAGCCCACTCGCCAACTCAGAATCATCATGATACCTGTCAAGGAGCAAGCGCTTGTTTGACCGTTACGAAGCTGGTGAACAGGCCGTTCTGGTACATGTCAACTTCAGCGATGAGGGTGAGCGCGAGGATCTGGACGAGCTCAAGATGTTGGTGAGCTCGGCCGGGGTCAATGCGCTGGGGGTGATCACCACCAGCCGCAGCGCGCCCAGTGCCAAATTTTTTGTCGGTAGCGGCAAGGCGGAAGAGATCGCGTCCCAGGTCCAGATGCTGGGTGCGGACGTGGTCATCTTCAACCATGCCCTGACCCCTGCCCAGGAACGCAACCTGGAGCGTCTGTTCCAATGCCGTGTGGTGGACAGGACAGGCCTCATCCTCGATATCTTCGCTCAGCGCGCCCGTACCCACGAAGGCAAATTGCAGGTCGAACTGGCCCAGTTACGCCATCTTTCCACTCGCCTAGTGCGAGGCTGGACCCACCTTGAGCGTCAGAAGGGCGGGATCGGTCTGCGCGGCCCGGGTGAAACCCAGCTTGAAACCGACCGACGCCTGCTGCGAGAGCGCATCAAGGCGATTTTACGCAGGCTCGACAAGGTGGCGAAGCAGCGGGAGCAGGGGCGTCGCGCCCGCAACCGCAACGAGGTGCCGACCGTATCGCTGGTGGGCTACACCAACGCCGGAAAGTCCACTTTGTTCAACCAACTTACAGATGCCAGCGTGTATGCTGCCGACCAACTGTTCGCAACCCTGGATCCCACCCTGCGTAAATTGGTGATCCAGGATGTGGGTGATGTGATCCTGGCGGATACAGTTGGATTTATTCGGCACTTGCCCCATGATCTGGTCGCGGCCTTCAAGGCGACGCTGCAGGAGACCCGCGAAGCGGACTTGCTGCTGCACGTCGTGGACTGTGCCGATGAGCAGATGCAGGAGAATGTCGATTCGGTGCAGACAGTGCTGGCCGAGATCGAAGCGGACGACCGTCCCCAGCTGATGATCTGCAACAAGATCGACAAGCTGACCGATCGTCCGGCCGGTCTGGAGCGGGATGACGAAGGGCGCCCGCAACGGGTCTGGCTGTCGGCCCAGACGGGTGAAGGCAGTGAATACCTGTTCCAGGCCCTGACCGAACTGCTGGCCGGATCCATGGTCCATCACACCCTGCAGTTGCCGCCCTCGGCCGCAAGACTGCGCAGTGCGCTCTATCGGCTGAAAGGCATCGAGCAGGAAGGTTTCAGCGAGGAGGGGGATTTTGTCCTGGAGGTACGCTTGCAGCTTGCCGACTGGAACCGCCTCATGAAACAAGAAGGTGAGAGTTTACAACGCTTTATCAGGCATTGATCCGGCGATGAAGACAAGCTTCGTCAACGGTTGATGGCTCGGTAGAGATGATATCCATCCGCATGTATTAATGGAGACGCTGATGGCTTGGAATGAGCCTGGTAACAACGGCAAAGACCGTGACCCTTGGGGGAACAACGGCAAGAATCAGGGACCCCCTGATCTGGATGAGATGCTGCGCAAGGTGAGCCGTCGTTTCGGTGGCCTGTTCGGTGGTGGCAAATCGGGCGGTGACGTAGGCAAGTTTGGCCTCTCCATCGCTTTGGTGGTGGCCGTGGTGGTGTGGGTCGTCAGCGGCTTCTACACCATCCGTGAAGCCGAGCGGGGCGTGGTACTGCGCTTTGGGGAGTACTCCCACAACGTGGATCCGGGCCTGCGCTGGAAGCCGACCTTCATCGATCGGGTGATCCCGGTGGATGTGGAATCGGTGCGCTCCCTGCCTGCCTCCGGTTTCATGCTGACCCAGGACGAGAACGTGGTGCGGGTCGAGATGGACGTGCAGTACCGCGTGGTCGATCCCGAGCAGTATCTGTTCAGCGTCACCAACGCCGACGAGAGTCTGAGCCAGGCCACCGACAGCGCCCTGCGCTACGTGGTGGGTCACACCAAGATGGATGATGTCCTGACCACGGGTCGGGAAAAAGTCCGTCAGGAGACCTGGCAGGTGATCGATGGCATCATCGAGCCCTATCAGATGGGCTTGCAGATCGTCGACGTCAACTTCCTGCCGGCGCGTCCGCCGGAAGAGGTGAAAGACGCTTTCGATGACGCCATCTCCGCCCAGGAAGATGAGCAGCGCTTCATCCGTGAAGCGGAAGCCTATGCCCGTGAAGTCGAGCCCAAGGCCCGTGGTCAGGTCAAGCGTCTGGAACAGGAAGCCGAAGGCTACAAGTCCCAGATCGTGCTGAAGGCCAAGGGTGAAGTCGCCCGCTTCAACGAGCTGCTGCCCCAGTATCAGTCCGCCCCCGAGTTGACTCGCGAGCGTATCTACCTGGAAACCATGGAAGAGCTCTATCAGCAAGCCAACAAGGTGCTGGTGGACATGCCTGCTGGCAACAACAGCATGATCTATCTGCCGCTCGACAAGCTGTCCGGCAAGGCGAATGCCGCGCAACCGGCGCGTCCGGCGGGCACACCTGCGGTGGAACCGGCCCAGCCGTCCAACGAAGGGGCGAATTCCACACCGACCCCGCTGCGTGGCGGTGACCGTTTCAGCACAGGGAGAAACTGATAGATGAAAAAGCTAGCTATTGGTGTCATCGCTGTGGCCGCCATGGTCTGCTTCTCTTCCGTCTTCATCATCGATGAAGGGCAGAAGGGAATCGTGGTGCAGTTTGGCAAGGTGAAGCGGGTTGACTCCGGCGAGCCGCGGCTCTATGAGCCGGGCCTGCACTTCAAGGTGCCGCTCATCGATCAGGTTCGCAAGATGGATGCCCGTATCCAGACCCTGGAAGGCCAGGCGGATCGCTTCGTCACCTCCGAGAAGAAAGACCTCATCATCGACTCCTACGTGAAGTGGAAGATCGAGGACTTCTCCAAGTACTACCTGGCGACCGGTGGTGGCAACAAGATCCAGGCCGAAGACCTGCTCAAGCGCAAGATCAACAACGGTCTGCGTTCCGAGATCGGTAACCGCACCATCAAGGACATCGTCTCCGGTGAGCGTAGTACCGTGATGGAAGATGCCCTGATGAAGATGGCGCGCTCCTCCGAGCTCGGCATCAAGGTGGTGGATGTGCGGATCAAGCAGATCAACCTGCCGGTGGAAGTCTCCAGCTCCATCTATCAGCGGATGCGTGCCGAGCGGACTGCCGTAGCCCGTGAACACCGCTCCCAGGGCCGCGAGCAGGCCGAGATCCTGCGTGCCGACATCGACCGCAAGGTCACCGTCATGATCGCCGACGCCGAGAGTAATGCGCGTCAGCTGCGTGGGGAAGGGGATGCCGAAGCCGCCAAGATCTATGCCGACAGCTACAAGAAGGATCCCGAGTTCTTCAGCTTCGTGCGCAGCATGGAGGCCTATCGCAAGAGCTTCGCCGGCGGCAACGACCTCATGGTCCTCAAGCCTGACAGCGAGTTCTTCCGCTACCTCAAGTCGCCTCACGGTGACAAGCAGTAAGCAGGCATAGCGCCATAACCCAAAGGGCCTGATGATTCAGGCCCTTTTGCTTGATGAGACAAGGGCCCAGAGGGCAGGAGGAGTCATGCTGACAGCCATCTTGATAGGAGTGGGGCTGTTGCTGCTGTTCGAGGGGCTGGGCCCCTTGCTGGCGCCGAGGGTCTGGCAGCGGATGCTGAGACTGATGAGCGATCAGCCGCCGGAGCAGCTGCGGCGCATCGGCGGCTGCCTGGTGGTGGCGGGGGCTGTGATCCTCTGGGCACTGTCCCATTGAGCAGTCAAGACAGCACTGATGCCTCAGAGCAAAGCGCAGACCATAAAAAAGAGGCCACAGGCCTCTTTTTTCTTGGATGCTGACACGCTGGCTCAGGCGCTGCGCTGTACCGCCATCTGGGCCAGGGTCTCCAGCGCCTGCCTGTGCTGGGAGTCCGGCAGGATGGCGAGGGCGGCGATGGCCTTGTCGGCCTCTTCCCGTGCGCGTTGACGGGCATACTCGAGGGCACCAGTGCGGTCCAGAATGGCCAGGATGCGCTCGAGATGTTCCATGCCGTTACGGTGCTCGATGGCGTCACGGATGAGTTGACGCTCCTCCGGGGTGCCCACGGCCATTGCGCGCAGCAGCGGCAGGGTAGGCTTGCCTTCGGCCAGATCGTCACCGACGTTTTTGCCCATCTCGTCGCTCTGGGAGCAGTAGTCCATGACGTCGTCGATGATCTGGAATGCGGTACCCAGGTACTTGCCGTAGTCGGTCATGGCCTGCTCGACGGGCTCGGTCTGATGGGTCAGCACGGCGGCGAGGCGGGTGGCGGCTTCAAACAGCTTGGCGGTCTTGCAGTAGATGACCGTCATGTAGCTCTCTTCCGTGGTGTCCGGATCGTTGCAGTTCATCAACTGCAGCACCTCCCCCTCGGCGATGGTGTTGGTGGCATCCGACAGGATCTCCATCACGCGCAGGTTGGAGAGTTCGCTCATCATCTGGAAGGAGCGACTGTAGAGGTAGTCACCGACCAGGACGCTGGCGGCGTTGCCGAACAGCGCATTGGCGGTCTCCCGGCCGCGGCGCAGGTCGGATTCATCGACCACGTCGTCGTGCAGCAGGGTGGAGGTATGGATGAATTCGATGATGGCGGCGAGCTTGAGATGGTCCTGACCCTGGTACCCCAGTGCGCGAGCGGCCATCACCGTCAGCATAGGGCGCATCCGTTTTCCGCCTGCACTGACGATGTAGAAACCCAGCTGGTTGATCAGGCTGACATCGGACTGGAGTCTGGCCAGGATCAGTTCATTGACCGCCGTCATGTCGGCGGCACAGAGCGCACGGATAGTCTGTTGGTCCATAAGTCTCGTAACGTGACGGCAGCAATTACTGCGTTTTTAGCAATGGCGGGGATTCTACACGATTTCACAATGGGTTACAGTTAAGCGTTTATTCACGGCGGCAGATATGCGCACAAAATAAACTTTTTGCTAAATTGGCCTTGCCTAGGCAAATCGTTCTGCGTAGAATGCCGGCCCATTGTTATAGGTTTTTGCGCGTGTCTGGCCTTGAGCAAAAGACACGCCTTTACGGAGTTAATCAAATGTACGCGGTATTCCAAAGCGGCGGAAAACAACACCGTGTGGCCGAAGGTCAAATCGTTCGTCTGGAAAAGCTGAACGTTGAGACTGGCGCTACCATCGACTTCAACGAAGTTCTGATGGTTGCTGCAGGCGACACTTTTAAAGTAGGTGCTCCTTTCGTTGAAGGTGGCAAGGTTGTAGCTGAAGTTGTGGCTCACGGCCGTGGCGAGAAAGTGACTATCGTCAAGTTCCGTCGTCGTAAGCACCATCGTAAGCAAGCGGGCCACCGTCAGTGGTTCACTGAAGTCAAAATCACTGGCATCAGCGCTTAATTAGAGGAGTCCGATAAATGGCACATAAAAAAGCTGGCGGTTCATCCCGCAACGGTCGCGATTCTGAAGCTAAACGCCTTGGCGTTAAGCGTTTCGGCGGCGAAACAGTTCTGGCAGGCAGCATCATCGTTCGTCAGCGTGGCACCAAGTTCCACCCTGGCACCAACGTTGGCCTGGGTACCGACCACACTCTGTTCGCTACTGCGACCGGTAAAGTGTTGTTCGAAGTTAAAGGTCCGCAGAATCGTAAGTACGTCAGCATCGTTGCTGAGTAATTACGGACCGCAAGGATCCGAAGCCCCGCCAACCTGGCGGGGCTTTTGTTTTTCTGATGAGTTTGACGAAAAAACGGCACGCGGATGAGCCGGCGCAGACGGGCCTCATCGGCCAGATGCGTCTCGCCCGAAGGGGCCTGTACCACTATAATTGCGTATCGGTTTTTCGAATTAAGGTGACGGTTACCTATGAAGTTTGTTGATGAAGTCCAGATTCGAGTCGATGCCGGTGACGGTGGTAACGGTTGTGTGAGCTTTCGCCGTGAAAAGTACATCCCGAACGGTGGTCCGGACGGCGGTGACGGTGGTGACGGCGGCGATGTCTATCTGATCGCCGACGAGAACCTGAACACCCTGATCGACTACCGTTTCGAGCGTTTCCATGCCGCCGAGCGTGGCGAGAACGGCCAGAGCGCCAACTGTACCGGTCGTCGCGGCAAGGATCGCACCCTGCGCGTCCCGGTCGGTACCCGCGCCAGCGATGAAGATACCGGTGAACTGCTGGGTGATCTGACCACCCACGGCCAGAAGCTGCTGGTCGCCAAGGGCGGTTTCCACGGCCTCGGCAACACCCGTTTCAAGAGTTCGGTCAACCGCGCCCCTTATCAGAAGAGCAACGGTACTCCGGGTGAAGTACGCACCCTGAAGCTGGAGCTGCTGCTGCTGGCGGACGTCGGCATGCTGGGTCTGCCCAACGCGGGCAAGTCCACCTTCATTCGCGCCGTCTCTGCCGCCCGCCCGAAAGTGGCCGACTATCCCTTCACTACCCTGGTGCCGAACCTGGGCGTGGTGCGTGGGGAGAACTCCCGCTCCTTCGTCATCGCCGATATCCCGGGTCTGATCGAGGGTGCCGCCGAAGGCGCCGGCCTCGGTATCCGCTTCCTCAAGCACCTGGAGCGTTGCCGCGTGCTGATCCACCTGGTGGACATCTGCCCGGTTGATGGCTCGGATCCTGCCGAGAACGCCGTGACCATAGTGCGTGAGCTGGAGAAGTACAGCCCCGAGCTGGCAGGCAAGCCGCGCTGGCTGGTGTTCAACAAGATGGATCTGATCCTGGAAGAAGAAGCCCAGGAAGTGATGGACAGAGTCAAGGCAGCCCTGAACCACGAAGGTCCTGTCTATGCCATCACTGCCATCAGCAAGGAAGGCACCAAGAAGGTCTGCTACGACATCCTGGATCTGCTGGACACCATGCCCCGTCAGCTGGAAGCCGATGCCAAGGCCGCCATCGAGAAGGTCGAGTTCAAGTGGGACGACTACCACAAGAACCAGCTGGCCCAGGCCGAGGCGGAAGCCCTGGCGGCCTCCAAGGCCTTCGATGAGGCACTGGACGATGACGACGACTGGGATGACGAAGACGACGACGGCGTCGAAGTGATCTACGTACGCGACTGAGACACTCTCTCGTGACAAGACCGGAGCCCCGACAGGCTCCGGTTTTTTTATGGGAGGATCGACGGGATCACCATATAGATATATTTCTCATGCCACTTATTGCCTGCCAACCGCAACTCATTATACTGCGCCCCTGAACGTAACCAATTTGAAACATTATGCTAACCTGTTAAACTGAATTGATATGCATGACTGTTTTGGTTTGTTCTTATGGATGGTTTGCCTGATAAAATATTTATGCTTGAAATAATCCATTTAAAGCTTGTTTGTGCAGTTTTTTGGGTTATTCTTGCGCCCGTTTGCCGGGCGAGGGCATGAATATGCAGGCTGCCTGGCTGAAGGAAAAGTCATATTTAAGGCTGTCTATCATGTTGGAAAAGACCCTGGAAGCACCGGCGATCCATACTCGCCGCAACGTGCTGATGTTTTTGATCCCGTCGCTCATCGGGATCCTGCTGTTCATGACCCCCGTCATCTATGACGGCAATGTCACCATCCCCGTCGCCGTGCTGGCGAAGCTGGTACAGACGGTGTTCGCCGATTATCTGGTGGCCATGGTTAGCGCCATCATTACCACCACCATGCTGATGACGTTGATCGCCTGGTTGTTCAAGCCGGCGATCCTGGTGAGACGCCCCTTCCTCAACAGCCTGTTCAACGTCTCCCCCTTCTGGGCCTGCGTGCGGGTGCTGGGGGGCCTCTTCGTGCTGCTGACCTTCTTCGAGGCCGGTCCCGAGGTGCTGCGTTCCGGGGCGACCGGTGGCCTGGTGCTGCACGATCTGCTGCCGGTGCTGTTCTCCGTCTTCATCTTCGCCGGCTTGCTGCTGCCGCTGCTGCTGGACTTCGGTCTGCTGGAGTTTGTCGGCACCATGATGACTCGCATCATGCGCCCTGTGTTCCGCCTGCCGGGTCGCTCCGCCGTGGATTGCTTCGCCTCCTGGCTGGGGGATGGCAGCGTCGGCATCCTGCTCACCAGCAAGCAGTACGAGGGCAAGTTCTACACCCAGCGTGAAGCCGCCGTTATCGGTACCACCTTTTCGGCTGTCTCCATCACCTTCTGTCTGGTGGTGATCTCCCAGGTGAAGCTGGAGCACATGTTTGTCCCCTTCTACCTGACCGTCTGCCTGGCCGGCGTGGTGGCCGCCATAGTGGTGCCGCGCCTGCCCCCGCTCTCCTGGAAGAAGGATGTCTACAGCGATGGCACTCCCCTGTGCCGCAAGCAGGAGGCCATTCCCCATCAGCACAGCGTGCTGAGCTATGGCTATCAGCGGGCCCTGGCCAAGGCCGACAGCATGACGGATCTCGGCGCCGTGGCGCGGGAAGGGGTGAAGAACGCCCTGGACATGGTGTTTGGCGTGTTGCCGGTGGTGATGGCGATCGGGACCTGTGCCCTGATGCTGGCCGAGCATACTCCCATCTTCAACTGGCTGGGCGCCCCCTTCGTGCCCTTGCTGGAGTTGCTGCAACTGCCGGAGGCCGAGGCGGCGTCCAAGACCATCATGGTGGGCTTCGCCGACATGTTTATCCCGGCTGTGCTGGCCTCGACCATAGAGAGCGACATCACCCGCTTCGTGATCGCCGCCATGTCGGTGACCCAGCTCATCTATATGTCGGAAGTGGGCGCCCTGCTGCTGGGCAGCAAGATCCCGGTCAAGCTGTGGGAGCTGTTCGTCATCTTCCTGCTGCGCACCCTGGTCACCCTGCCGGTCATCGCCGGCGTGGCGCACCTGCTGTTCTAAGGGGCTGCCTGGAGATGAAAAACGGTCAACCTGGGTTGACCGTTTTTTTATGGGCGCTCGGGGGATAGCGGCTAGCGC
Organism: Aeromonas sp. QDB31; assembly: GCF_027707605.1. NCBI lineage: Bacteria > Pseudomonadati > Pseudomonadota > Gammaproteobacteria > Aeromonadales > Aeromonadaceae > Aeromonas > Aeromonas sp. QDB31. The sequence continues at coordinate 71,970 of NZ_JAPCIX010000001.1, forward strand.
GGCTCCGCCAGCAGGGCCTGACAGGCGGCCTCGTCCAGCTGTTCTGGGGCGAGGAAGCGCAGGGCATAGTCCCGCCAGACACCGCTGTCGACGAAGAGATCGAAGAGCGCCCCGTCTATGTGCCGCTCCTGCACCATGCGCAGCATGATGGTCAGCGACTGGGAGACCGTCTTGCCCGACTTGTAGGGGCGATCGCTCGCGGTCAGGGCCTCGAAGATGTCGGCGATGGCCATGATGCGGGCGGGGATGCTCATCTGTTCACCCAGCAGCTGGCGCGGGTAGCCGGTGCCGTCCATCCGCTCGTGATGGCCTCCTGCGATCTCCGGCACCTTGCGCAGGTGACGGGGGAAGGGGAGCCGCTCCAGCATGCGGATGGTCTGGATGATGTGATCGTTGATCTTGTAGCGCTCCTCCTCGGTGAGGGTGCCACGGCCGATGGCGAGGTTGTAATGCTCCCCCCGGTTGTAGAGATGGGTGGGGACCCTGACCTTGAAGCCCCAGGGATTGTGTCTGGCCAGGTTGTCGTGGGCGGGGCGAGGAATGAGGTGGACCGGCTTGTCGGCCAGCAGCGGCTCGCGGCAGGGCAGCGGAGCCGCCTCGCCGGAATGGCGCTTGCGCTCCTCCGGGCTGACGCCGAGGCGATCATCCAGGGTGCGCAGCCAGGTGCGGCTGGCGATGGCATCGAGCCGTGCCAGTTTCTCCGGTGCCATCCACTCGCCCCCCAGGTTGCACTCGGCGATGAAGGCGAACTCCTGATCCAGTATCTGCCAGAGCGGGGCCACGGCCTCGAGGGCCGCCTGTTGTTCGGGGGCGGGCAGCCGGGCCGCCAGCGCCTCTATATGGGCGTCGCGCTTGAGCACCTCGAAGCGGGTGCGGATCTCGTGGATCCTGTCGTAGATGGTCTCCAGCTTGGTGGCCTTGTCCACCACGAACTCCGGCGTGGTGACCTTGCCGCAGTCGTGCAGCCAGCTCGCGATATGGATGGCCTCCCACTCCTCGTCGCTGAGGGTGAAGTCGCCAAAGGGGCCCTGCTGCTGGGCGCAGGCCGCCTCCGTCAGCATGCGGGTCAATTCGGGTACGCGTTGGCAGTGGCCTCCGGTGTAGGGACTCTTGGCGTCGATGGCGCCGGCGATGAGCTCGATGAAGGCCTCCAGTAACTGCTTTTGTTCTTCCAGCAGGCGCTGATTCTCGATGGCGGAGGCGGACATGCCCGCCAGCGCTTCTATGAGGCTGATGCGCGACGCCAGCTCCCGCGGCGCGCAGTCCGGCAGGATCAGCAACAGGCAGCCGATCAACTCCTGGCGGTGGTTGTAGAGGGGCTCGGCCAGCAGTTGGCGGGGACCTGGGAAGGGGCCCCAGTCGGCGAGGTAGTGCGACCACTGCTCGGCGTTGAGCGTCAGGCTGAGCCGCTCGGAATGATAGAGTCCGCCGAGCAGGGACTCCTGCCAGTGCACCAGCTCACAATCCAGGGGCTGCCGCTGCCAGATGGCCTGAACCGCCTTCATCTGCTTGTCCTGGGCCAGATAGAGGCAGCCGCCCTCCGCCTGGGCAGCCGCTACCGTTTCGTTCAGTATGCGGCTGAGCAGGGAATCGAAGCGGTGCTCGGCTGCCAGCGCCAGACCCATGCTCATGAAGTTGCCGAGGGTCAGTCGCATGCTGGACATGGCGCGGGCGAGATCGTCTATCTCGCGGATCGCCGAGTCTGGCCGCTCGCTCTCGCCGAAGTCGAAGTGCTGGATCCGCTCGGCCTCCTGTGTCAGTGCCAGCAAGGGGGCGGCGGTGCGCCTCGCCACCAGCCAGATGACGGGCAGCAGTAGCAGCAGGCCGGCCAGGGCCCAGGCCAGGTTGTGCAGAGCGTCTTGGCGGGCCGGTGCTGTGAGCTCGTCCGCCGGTACCAGCAGGGCCAGATAGAAGGGGGAGTCCTCGTCGAGGGAGGAGAGGTTGACCAGCCAGTCGCTGCCATCCTCGGCGGCCAGTGTCAGCTCGGTCGGTTCGTGCAGCAGGGCAGGCCTGGAGGCCATCTCCTGTTGCAGCTTGGCCAGTATGGGATGCTTGAGCGCCGACAGCATGGGCAGGCGACTCAGCTGTTCGAAGCTGGGTAGTCGCTCGGGATCCGTTGCCAGCAGGGTACCGAACTCGTCGAACAGCACCAGCTGGCAGCGGCTGGGCAGGGGCAGCTCGCCGATGAGGGAGGAGAGCCCCTCCACACCGGCATCCAGCCCGATCACCGCCCGGCGATCGTCGCTCTCCACCGCCAGCGTCATGCCCGGCTCCTTGGTGGTGAAGAAGAGATAGGGGTGGGTTACTATGATGCCCGTGCCCCAGCGGGCCTCCTTGTACCAGCCGCGGTCGCGGGGATCGAACTGGTAGTCCGGCATGGGCCGCCGCTCCAGCAACCGCAGGCGCTGGTTGAAATAGAGAAACTCTCCCCGGCCCTCAGTCAGGCTCTGCACCAGCAGGTGGCTTCCGGGAGGGGGACTGTCCAGCAATCCCCTGGCCCGCTCGGTCAGCTTGCGCACCAGGAAGAAGTCGCCGTTCTCGTAACCGGCGTAGATGGCGCCATAGCTGGCGCTGTTGGCCAGCACCTCGGCCAGTTGGGGCAGGTAGCCGAGGCGGGACTCCAGGCTGGTCATGGCGGCCAGCTGGCCACTGCGCAGCAGGCTCAGGGACATGCGGGCCGGGCGCTGGTTCAGCTTGATGGCGAGCGCCAGCTGTTCCCTGTACTGCTGGAAGTTTTGCCGTTCGTGCTCCAGCCCCTGCTGCATGCCTTGCTGGAACTGCAGCATGATGAGGGCCCCCCCCAGCACGGAGAACAGCAGTATGAAAAGGGTGGCAATGTGCACGTAAAAGGGCTTGCTGCCGAGGCTTGCTTTTGTCATGGACCTGTCCTTGTCCTACGGGCGCTCCCCGCGATGATCTGCTAACAGTGTGCTCGCAAGATGACAAAAAGCATAGGAGCTGGCTGACAAGAGGAACCACTATCTACCGGCGCCCCCTGGTCGCCCTTTGCACGGCACGGGTGGGCTGTTACCCCGGCAGCCTGGTCAGGTGATTCATTCAGATATCTCGTGCTACATTGCTCCACTGGTGAATCGCCTGTGAATCAATGGAGTGTCCCATGTCTGCCATCCCCTATTCAGTCCTGGATCTGGTGCCCGTCCCCGAAGGAAGCCAGCCGGCCGAGTCGTTCCGTCATTCGCAGGATCTGGCCCGGCATGCCGAGCGCTGGGGTTATCACCGCTACTGGCTGGCGGAGCACCACAACATGCCGGGGATCGCCAGTGCCGCCACCTCTGTGCTCATCGGCCATCTGGCCGGAGCCACCAGCACACTGCGGCTGGGGGCCGGCGGCATCATGCTGCCGAATCACTCGCCCCTGGTGATCGCCGAGCAGTTTGGCACCCTTGCGTCTCTTTATCCGGATCGGATCGATCTGGGGCTCGGGCGCGCCCCCGGCACGGATCAGCGCACCATGCAGGCGCTGCGCCGCCAGCGCAGCGGCGAGGTGGATGACTTTCCTGCGGACGTGCGCGAGCTGATGGGCTACTTCGGCGACGAGGTGGGCGCCGTGCAGGCGGTGCCCGGTCAGGGGCTGCACGTGCCGATCTGGCTGTTGGGTTCCAGTCTCTACAGCGCCCAGCTGGCGGCCGCCATGGGGTTGCCATTCGGCTTTGCCTCTCACTTTGCTCCCGGCCTGTTGTTGCAGGCACTCGAGATCTACCGTACCCAGTTCCGCCCTTCCGCGCGCTGGCCAAAGCCTTATGCGGTGGTCTGCATCAATGTGATCGCCGCCGACACAACCCGGGAGGCCCGCTTCCTGTTCACCACGCTCCAGCAGCAGTTCCTTCGCCTCTATCGGGGTGATGCTGGCAAGCTGCCGCTGCCGGTGCAGAGCCTGGGAGAGGAGTGGTCGCCCCGGGAGCTGATGGCGATGGAGCAGACCCTGGCTCGCTCCCTGGTGGGGGATCAGGATCAGGTGCGTCACGGCCTCAAGGCCCTGCTGGCCGAAACCGGGGCTGACGAGCTGATGTTCAACGGTCCCATCGTCGATCATCAGGCCAGGTTGCGCTCCTTCGAGATCGCCGCCGAGCTGATGCGGAGCCTGTGACAATCTGGTCGGGCGCACCGATCTGCGCGCACGGGGGCTGACAAAAATCCAATTTTTTATTTCAACTTATTGATTTTAAAGGATAGTCAGGTATATGTCGGCCCTCTGTCGTGTCACCTCTCGCCGCGCTGGCCCTATGCTGGCCCTGTCAATCACCACAAGGAGTTCGAGATGATCGTCAGGAAGTTGAGATTGCAACGGGGGTGGTCCCAGGATCAGTTGGCGACCCTGACTGGCCTGAGTGTCCGCACCATACAGCGGATCGAGCAGGGCCAGCAGCCCGGACTGGAATCCCTCAAGGCCCTGGCCTCCGTCTTTGAGCTCGATGTGACGCAACTGCAGGAGAGCGAGATGAAAGGGAACGAGACCGACAGTCAGGGGACGGTGCAGGTGGCCAAGGATGAGCGGGAGGCGATGAAGTTCGTCGAGGGGCTCAAAGGCTTCTACGGCCACCTCATCAGCTATGTGCTGGTGATAGGGGGGCTGTTTGTCATCAACTACCTGAGCAACCCGGACTATATCTGGGCCTGGTGGCCCATGCTGGGCTGGGGGCTTGGCCTGATGTCCCATGCCATCAACCTGTTCCAGCCGTTCAGGCTGTTCGGGCCTGAATGGGAGCGGCGCCAGGTCGAGAAGCGGCTGGGGCGCAGGCTCTAGCCTGCGTGCTGACCAACGAAGAGGCCCGGCAATGCCGGGCCTCTTTATATCGCCAGCGTCTTTGTTTCACTTGGCATAGGCGGGGCAGGGGGTCGCTATCAGGGCATCGTCTTCATAGCGCCAGAGGGTGAGGCTGTTGCCCCACACGCAGCCGGTGTCCAGCCCCTTGATGTCCGCCTTGCCGGTGGCACCCATCAGTGCCGCCCAGTGGCCGAATACCAGGATGGGGTCGTCGTCGTGGTGCTCGCGCTGCTCGAACCAGGGGCGCAGGCCCGGGGTGGACTCTGTGGGTCCCTTCTTGCACTTGAAGTCGAGCCGGCCATCGAAGTAGCAGAAGCGCATCCGGGTGAAGGTGTTGATGATGTAGCGGTAGCGCTCTATCCCCTGCAGGTTTTCGTCCCAGCTATCGGGCTGGTCGCCATACATGTGGTGCAGCAGCCAGCTGTACTGATCGCCGCGCAGCAGCGTCTCCACTTCACGGGCACAACTGCGTGCCGTGTGGGCATCCCAGGCCGGAGAGAGTCCGGCATGGATCATCATGATGGGCAGATCCGGGTGCTCCGCCAGCAGGGGGCGGTGGCGCAGCCACTCCAGCAGCTCGTCCCGATCCGGGGCCTCCATCAGGGCCTGAAGCTTGTCTTTCTTCTTGAGAGGGGCGACCCCATGAGCCACCGCCAGCAAGTGCAGGTCGTGGTTGCCGAGCACGGTCACGGCGCGGCTCCCCAGTGACTTGACGAAGCGCAGGGTGTTGAGGGAATCCGGCCCGCGGGCGACCAGGTCGCCACACAGCCAGAGCGTGTCCTTGTCGGAGTCGAATTCGGCAAGATCCAGCAGACGGCGCAGATCGTCGTAACAGCCCTGGATATCACCGACGAAACAATTCGCCATGAAACCTCAGTTGATAATGTTGGGAACGGCCAGTGTGAAAGGGGCGATGGGGGCCTCGAATTGCTGCCCCGATTCGTCTTGCAGGGTATAACTGCCTTCCATCACGCCGAAGGGGGTGGCGAGCGGTACGCCACTCTGATAGCTGAAGGTCTCGCCGGGGGCGATGAAGGGCTGCTCGCCCACGACCCCCGGCCCTTCCACTTCCAGCATCTTGCCATTGGCATCCGTGATGAGCCAGCGCCGATGCAGCAGCTGTACCTTGCCCGGCCCCAGATTCTCTATCTCGATGAGATAGAGAAAATGGTAGGGATCCTCGGTGCCCGCCACATAGCTGGGGTGCGGGCGCACCACTATCCGGGTGGATGCCATGGGATCAGGCCTGCTGCTGATCGGCCAGCCAGTTGGCGATCATGACGAACTGCTCGAGGGAGAGGTTCTCCGGGCGCAGGTTGCCATCGATGCCAAGCTCGGTCAGCTGAGCGTCGGTGATGAAATTGGAGAAGCTGTTGCGGATGGTCTTGCGACGCTGGCCGAAGCCCTCGGTGCAGACCCGGCTCAGGCAGCGGAGGTCTTTCGCGACGATTGTCGGATTCTTGTGTGGCACCAGTCGCACCACGGCCGAGTCGACCTTGGGGGCTGGCTTGAAGGCACCCGGGCCCACTTCCAGCACCGGGATCACCTGGCAGTAGTACTGGACCATGACGCTCAGGCGGCCATAGGCCTTGCTGCCCGGGCCTGCGCACATCCGCAATACCACTTCCTTTTGCAGCATGAAGTGCATGTCCTCCACCCGATCGGCGAATTCGCACAGGTGGAAGATGAGCGGGGTGGAGATGTTGTAGGGCAGGTTGCCGAAGATGCGCAGGGGCGGTTTGCCTTCCCCCATCAGGGTGCCGAAGTCGAAGCGCATGGCATCGGCCTCGATCACCGTCAGCTTGTCCTTGAGGGTCGGGTGCTCGCGCAGGCGAGCCGCCAGATCCCGGTCAAGCTCGACCACCGTCATCTTGTCCATCTGGGAGGCGACCGGTTCGGTCAGTGCCGCCAGACCCGGGCCGATTTCCACCAGGTTCTGACCCGGCTGTGGATTGATGGCGGCGACGATCTGGTCGATCACATAGCGGTCGTGCAAGAAGTTCTGACCGAAACGCTTACGGGCCGTGTGGCCCATGTGCACCTTGTTGCTCTGCACCTTACTGCTCATATCTTTTTTTCTCTACCATCTGGATGGCGTGGTTAATCGCGGTGATCAGGCTCCCGGAGTCTGCCAGGCCCTTGCCTGCCAGATCCAGTGCGGTGCCGTGATCCACCGAAGTACGGATGAAAGGAAGTCCGAGGGTGATGTTGACCGAGTTGCCAAAGCCCTTGTATTTGAGCACCGGCAGCCCCTGATCGTGGTACATGGCGAGTACCGCATCCGCATCCTTGAGGTATTTGTCCTGGAACAGAGTATCGGCCGGCAAGGGGCCGACCAGATCGATCCCTTCCTGGCGCAAGTCGGCCAGGGCGGGTTCGATCACGTCGATCTCTTCACGGCCGAGATGGCCCCCTTCCCCGGCGTGGGGGTTGAGGCCGCAGACGTAAATTCTGGGGTGTTCGATGCCGAATTTTCCCTTGAGATCCGCATCCAGGATGCGGATCACCTTGCCAAGGCGCTCCTGCGTGATGGCCATCGCCACATAGGCGAGGGGAATGTGGGTGGTCGCCAGCGCCACCCGCAGCCCTTCGGTGGCCAGCAGCATCACCACATCGGCGGTGTCTGACTGCTGGGCGAAGAATTCGGTATGACCGCTGAACGAGACGCCCGCCTGGTTGATGATCCCCTTGTGCACCGGGCCGGTCACCACGGCGGCGAACTCGCCGCTCAGGTTGCCGTCACAGGCACGCTGCAGGGTGGCCAGCACATAGGCGCCATTGCCCTCGTCGAGTTCACCCGGCACCACGGGGGCGCCGAGGGGAACGGGACAGACCGTCAGGGTCCCCGCCCGTTGCCCCCTCACGGGGGCGGCGGCATCATAGGGTTCCAGCTCGATGGGCAGCCCCAGCAGGGCGGCGCGCTCGCGCAGCAGGGCGGGATCGGCGATCACCACCAGCTGGTGCGGCCAGTCCCGCTGGGCTATCTGCAGCACCAGGTCCGGGCCTATGCCGGCGGGCTCACCCGGGGTGATGGCAAGACGATGGCTGTTCATCTGCTCATCGGCCATTAATTGGGTTCGATCTGGATGTAGGCTTCGTCGCGCAGCTCATCCAGCCAAGCCTGGGACTCTTCGGTGAAGCGGCGGTTGAAGATCAGCTGATAGGCACGCTGCTCCTGGGCCTTGCCGGTGGCATCCTGGCTGCGGCGATCTTCCAGCTGCACTATGTGCCAGCCGTGGGTAGTGCGGAAGGGCTCGCTGAGCTGACCCGGTTGCAGGCGGTTGACCATGTCGCGGAACTCCGGCACATAGACATTGGGATCGGACCAGCCCAGCTCGCCACCCTGCACCGCAGAGCCCGGATCTTCGGAGTACTTCTCCGCCATGCTGGCGAAGCTCGCCTTGCCGCTCTTGATGTCGTGCAAGATGCCGTCCAGAGTGCCCTTGGCCTTCTCCTCGCTCAGGATGATGGAGGGCTTGATCAGGATGTGGCGCGCCTTCACCTCGGTCTGCATCACTTGCTGCTGACCCTTGGTGTCGAAGATCTTGACGATGTGCAGACCGGCGCCCGAGCGTAGCGGGCCGACGATGTCACCCTTGCTGGCACCCTGTACCGCTTCGGCCATCAGGGTCGGCATCTCCTGCGGGCTCATCCAGCCCCAGTCTCCCCCTTCCAGGGCCTTGGGGCCGTTGCTTTCGGCGATTGCCAGCTTGCGGAAGTCCGCCCCCTCTTTCAGCGCGGCCAGGATGCGCTCGATCTTGGCCTTGGCGGCGTTGAGCTGCTCGGCATTCGGGTTGTCAGGCAGGGCAACCTGGATGTGACCGACGTGGTACTCGGTCTGTTGCTGACCCTGCTTGCTCAGGGCCTCGACCACCTGCTTCACCTCCTGCTCGGAGATGTTGATACGGCGGCGCACCTGGCTGCGGCGCACCTCGTTCATCAGGATCTCGCGGCGCACCTCCTCCCGGTACTGGGCATAGGTCAGCCCTTCCCGTTCGAGCTGGGCACGCAGTTGATCCAGGGTCATCTTGTTGTCGGCGGCGATGCTCTGGATGGCCTGCTCCAACTGGGTGTCACTGATCTTGAGCCCCTGGCGATCCGCCAGTTGCAGTTGCAGGCTCTCCTGGATCAGGCGATCCAGCGCCTGCTTGCGCAGGGTGGCGTCATCGGGCAGGGATTGGCCGCTCTCCTGGGCTGAGGCCTTCACCTTCTGCACCAGGGCTTCCTGCTGACTGGCCAGCACCACGTCCTTGTTGACCACGGCAAGCACCTTGTCCATCAGCTCGGGCGCGGCGAGGGCGCCCTGGCTCATGACTCCAAACAGGCCTGCGGTCAGCAGGGAAATCAACGTCTTCTTCATATCCATCTCTCAAGGCGTTTGCCAGACCCGTTATTGGTCTCGCAGGTTAAACGGACGAATGTAAGGCAGTGCTTCGGTATCCAGGGAGGTACCCTTGGAGCCGGTACCCACGCTACCCAATCCTTTCATTTCAAATTGAATGCCGAGGCTGCGCTCGGACGTCGGGGCCAGGTTCACGTTGTCCGGCGTATTGACCCACTCCAGGTTGAAGTTGATGCTCCAGCAGCAGGAGTCATATTTCAGACCTACCTTGCGGTCAACTTTGACGTTCTGGTCGAGCTCCTGATAGTAGCCGCCATAGAGGTGCCACTGATCGTTGAGCGGGGTGGTCAACAGCAGGCCGATCTGGTTGAGATCCGTCACCTCGCCCTTGCGGTCGAGGTCATAGTTGGCGTCCCGCACGAAGCGGTGGTTCAACTGACTGATCAGCTTCTCATGGCGGTACTCCAGGGCGCTGTTGGCAGAACTTATCTGGCGTTGCTCCACATCATATTGCGCCCCGGCATGGGCATACCACTGCTCGTTGATCTTGGCGTCACCCTCGAACGAGAGCGGGGAGCGGGTATTGGTGCTCAGCTCGTCGCTGGCGTAGAGCTTGACCCTGGGCGCCACGAAGTCGAAGGCTTGGGCAACGGCCAGCCGAATTCGTTCATCCCCGGTAGGATCATAGATACGGGTGGTGACGCCGACCGAGAGCCGGTTGGAGTCGCTGATGCGGTCCAGGCCGGCGAAGCGGCGGTCGCTGAACAGGCTGTAGTAGTCCTGGCGCATGGTGGTGGAGTCGTAGACCCCGATGTTGTCCTGATCCTTGTAGGGCACATAGAGGTACTGGAACTCCGGCTCCAGGGTCTGGCTGGCCCCTTCGCCGAACCACTGCTGGTTGCGCTCGAAGGTCATGCCGCCCTTGAGGCGAAACGAAGGCAGCACCCGGGTGATGATGCCCTCTTCCAAGGTGATGTTTTCTTGCTTGCCTGTTCCTGTGTTAAGACCTTTGGAATTCGGATCAAATTTGTCACGGAAGGCTTGGCTCATATTGTCCGGCACCGTCTGATCGTAACGGGTGTACATCAGCTTGTACTGGCTGTCGAGGAAGTAGCCGGCTTCGTCGATGAGCGGTATGGTCAGGGTGGGGGCCGTGTAGACCCGGGTGCCGGTATAGCCCTCTCCCTGGTTCTGGTCGATGGCCTGGTCGTTGTTGTAGCCGAAGTTGGTCAGCTCTGTGTTCCAGGCCAGATCGTACCAGCTGCCCTGGTGGTAGTAGTTGTGATCGATGCGCGGCATCAGTTCGTGGGGCTGCTGGGCGCTGGCCAGCAGGATCTGGTAGGTGCGCACCTCGGCATTGAGGTTCCAGTTCTGCTGGAAGTAGCCGGCCATGAGGGACTGCTGCAGCTGGTTGTCGACCTGGGTCCCCACCTTGGGGGAGAAGTCGTTGAAGTAGTTGTAATCCCGATCCCGCACCTTGGTGTAGTCCACCGACACCCGCATGGCGTTGTCCATGAACATGGAGGTGTGGCGGGCGTTCAGCAGGTAGCGATGCCCATCGGCCAAGTTTTTATTGAGGCTGTCCGTCTCGTCGTACTGCTTGTCATCCGCCAGGTTTTCGAAATAGAGGCTGCCCACGTGGGCCGGATCCGGCATGTAGCGGAACTCGACCTGCTCCATCAGGCCCCGTCTGTCCATGAAGCGGGAGGTGATGGTGGCATCGTAGTTGGGGGCTATGTTCCAGTAGAACGGCTGGGTGATGTCCATGCCGTTCTTGGAGCTTTGGGTATAGCCCGGGTAGAGCAGACCGGTCTTGCGCTCATCCTTGATGGGGAAGTTGATATAGGGGAAATAGAAGACCGGATAGTCATAGAGCCAGAGGCTGGCGTTCCAGGCTTCCCCGAACACCTCGGACTGATCGATGTCGATGCTGCCGGCCTTCAGGGTCCAGGCCTCCTGACCCGGGGGGCAGGTGGTGTACTGGGCCCCCTCCAGGGTGATGTTCTGGTTGTTGTTGGTCATGGTGACTTTTTCGGCGAAGCCGCGCACCGGTGAGCCATGAACCTGATACTTGCCCTCTTCCAGCTCGGAGTTCTTGGTGTCCAGGTTGGATTTGAGGGTCTTGTCGCTGGTGACCGTGATCTGGCCATCGTTGTAATAGATGTTGCCGATGGCAATGACATCCCGGCTCTTCTGATCAAGCTGGGCATAGTCGGAGTCAAATTTGCGCACGCCCTGACGCACCTTGACGTCACCCTCATAGACGGCTGTACCGCCCTGCTTGGCCTCCAGGCGATCGGCATCCACTTCGACGGGCTGGGCATTAGCGTCCTGATCCGCGCTGGGTTTCTCGATCTTGGGGACATAGTCATAGCAGAGGCTGTTGAGGATCCCGGTGGCCGGTGGCGCGTTGAGGGGCGCCGCCTGTACCGTGAGCGGGCTCAGGGCAGGAACAAGGCTGATGGTCAGGGCGATGGGATAAGAACACCCCAGTGTCCATTTTGTCATGTGAAGGGCTCGCGCAATCCGTAGTAAAAACGGTTGATTCAGGGCATGCATTTTATGTCAGGATCCATCGAGTTGACATTGCATGTCATTGCTTTATGTTAGCCGGCAATGATAAAGCATTATTGCGGCCAGGGCTAACAGCCAAGTGCTGCTTTCCAATTTGGTTCCCGACTCATGCACGATCGCGCTTCCCTGCTATTGCAATGGGCACGCCGGATTTCCGGTGATGCCAATCTCCAGTTGACCCTGATCTCCGGTGACGCCAGTTTCCGCCGCTACTTCCGTGGTGGTGGCCTGGTGTGGGTGGATGCTAATCCGAAAACCGAAAAAAATCATGAATTCGTTCGCAATGCGGCCGCCCTGCACGCCGTGGGGCTGCTGGCTCCCGAGGTCAGGGGGGTGGACTATGAGCAGGGCCTGCTGGCGGTGACGGATCTGGGGGATACCCAGCTTATCGGCTGCCTGAACGATGACAACGTGCTGGCCTGGTATGGCAAGGCCCTCGCCCTGCTGCCTCGGCTCGGATCGGTGGCGCTCGAGCTCGAGCCCTTCGACGAGGCCTTCATGGCGCGCGAGAACGCCATCTTCCCCGAGTGGCTGCTGGGTCATCATCTGCAACTGACCCTGAGCGCCGAGGAGCAAGGCTTGCTGGCGGAGACATTCGCCTGCCTCACCGAGAGCAACCTGGCTCAGCCTCAGGGAGTGATGCACAGAGACTTCCACAGTCGCAACCTGATGGTGTGTGGTGGCGATACGCCGGACGACAGCCAACTGGCCGTCATCGACTTCCAGGACATGGTCATCGGCCCTCTCAGCTACGACCTGGTCTCCCTGCTGAAAGACTGCTACGTGCGTTGGCCCGATGCCGTGATAGAGCAGGGCATGGGCCATGGCTTCGATACCCTGAGCCAGGCCGGTCTGCTGGGCGATCTCGATTATGTCGCTTTCCGCCGGTATGCCGATCTGACCGGCATGCAGCGCCACCTCAAGGCGGCCGGCCTCTTCACCCGTCTCTACCATCGCGACGGCAAGTCCGGCTACCTCAAGGACATCCCCCGTACCCTGGGCTACGTGGTGGATGTGTGCCACCAACATGGGGCCGAGCATCCTGTGCTGGCCCGCTTCGGCGACTGGTTGCAGCGGATTGTGCTGCCGGGCCTGACCCGAACGGCAGAGGCTCGGCGTGCCGGGGAGCCGTCATGAAGGCGATGATCCTGGCCGCAGGCCGTGGGGAGCGGATGCGCCCGCTCACCGACTTGCTGCCCAAGCCGCTGCTGGCGGTGGGGGGCAAGCCCCTCATCGTCCACCACATCGAGAAGCTCAAGGCGGCCGGTGTGATCCAGCTTGTCATCAACCACGCCTGGCTTGGCCACAAGCTGGTGGAGGCCCTCGGCGATGGCCGCCAGTTCGGGGTCGAGATCCTGTGGTCGGCGGAGGAGAGTGCGCTCGAGACTGCGGGCGGCATCGTGCAGGCATTGCCACTGCTCGGCAGCGAGCCCTTTCTGGTGATCAACGGCGATACCTGGATTGATGCCGATTATGGCGCTCTGGTGAATCAGCCGTTGGCGGATGACCTGGCCCACCTCTGGCTGGTGCCCAATCCACCTCAGCACCCTCAGGGGGATTTCTCCCTGGCGGAGGGTAGGGTGCAGGACAGCCCGGCTCTGACCTTCAGCGGCGTTGGTCTCTATCACCCGGCGGCCTTTGTCTCCTTGCCTTGCGGTGCCCGCAAGCTGGCACCCCTGCTGCGCGACTGGATGGCACAAGGCCGGGTCGGTGGCAGTCTGCTGGCCGGCGAGTGGCGGGACATAGGCACCGTCGATCGGCTGCGGGAGCTGGATGACCAGCTGCTTGCCGGCACTCATTAACATCACGAGGTCTTGAACCATGCGTATTTGGGGTAAGGTGCTTGGCGCCTTCTTCGGTTTTCTGCTCGGCAACATCTTCGGCGCCCTGCTTGGCCTCTGGATTGGCCACCGCTTCGATCGGGGCATGGGCATTCGGGGGGCATTCCAGCGAGCTCCCAGCCAGCAACAGCAGGCGGTCTTCTTCCACGCCACCTTCGCCGTCATGGGCCACATCGCCAAGGCGAGCGGTCAGGTCACCGAGCACGAGATCCGGGTCGCCTCCAGCCTGATGGACAGGATGCGACTCTCCGGCGAGCAGCGGGTGCGGGCTCAGGAGTCGTTCCGCCAGGGCAAGGAGAACGACTTCCCGCTGCGCGAAACCCTGGCGGAGTTTCGCCAGGCGAGCCTGGGGCAGCGCGACATCCTGCGCTTCTTCCTTGAGGTGCAGCTGCAGGCAGCCTTTGCCGATGGCAAGGTGGAGGCCAACGAGCGCGCCATCCTGCAGACCATAGCGGACGAGCTCGGCTTCAGCCGCATCGAGCTGGCGCGGATCCTGGCGATGGCGGAGGCGCAGATGAACTTCTTCCACCGCCAGCAGCAGGGTGGACAAGGGCAGCAATACCGGCAGGAGGCCCCCTCCCAGGATCGCCTCAAGGATGCCTACCAGCTGCTGGGGGTGAGCGAGAGCGACAGCGATCAGGATATCAAGCGCGCCTATCGCAAGGAGATGAGCAAGCATCACCCGGACAAGCTGGCCGCCAAGGGGTTGCCGCCCGAGATGATGGAGATGGCCAAGGAGAAGACTCAGGAGATCCAGCAGGCCTGGGAGTGGATCCGCGAGGCCCGCGGCATCCGTTGAACCTTGCCCTTTGTCAGCCATAAAAAAATGCCCGTCGATGACGGGCATTTTTGTATGCGAAAGCCGGGGTTAGTGGCTGTCGACCCAGACGAACTTGAGCACGAACAGCAGGGCTACCACCAGCACGCAGGGGTTGATCTCGCGCCAGCGGCCGGTGCCCGCCTTCATCACGCAGTAGGAGATGAAGCCCACGGCTATCCCCTCGGTGATGGAGAAGCTGAACGGCATCATCACTGCGGTCATGAAGGCCGGTACCGCTTCGGTCAGGTCTTCCCACTTGACCCGGGTCAGCTCGGAGCACATCAGCACGCCCACGTAGATAAGGGCGCCCGCAGCAGCGTACGCGGGCACCATGGCGGCGACCGGGGAGAAGAAGATCGCCAGCAGGAACAACACGCCGACCACGATGGCGGTGAGGCCGGTACGACCGCCGACGGCCACCCCTGAGCTGCTCTCGATGTACGCCGTCACGGAGGAGGTGCCCATGAAGGCGCCGCCGACCGAGCTCACGCTGTCCACTACCAGCGCCTGCTTCATACGCGGGAAGTGACCGCGATCATCGGCCAGCTTGGCGCGGTTGGTGACGCCGATCAGGGTGCCGGAAGAGTCGAACAGGTTGACCAGCATGAAGGAGAAGATGATCCCGGCCAGGCTTATGTCCAGAGACCCCATCAGGTCCAGCTGACCGAAGACGGGGGTGATGCTCGGCGGCACAGAGACGAAGCCCTTGAAGGTCACATCGCCAAACAGCCAGCCCAGGGTGGTGGTGACCACAATGGCGATCAGTACGGCGGAGTGCACGCCGCGGGCGGAGAAGATGCAGATAAGGAAGAAGCCGAGCAGCCCCAGCAGGCAGGGCAGGGAGGTGAGGTTGCCCACGGTCACCATGGTGGCGGGGCTCGCCACTACGATGCCGGCGTTGTGCAGGCCGAGCAGGGCGATGAGCAGGCCTATGCCGGCCGTGATGCCGACCCGCAGGGTGAGGGGGATGTTGGCAATCAGCCAGTAGCGTACCCGCAGCAGGGTGAGGATCAGCAGACCCAGGGCGCCCCAGAAGATGGTGCCCATGCCGACCTGCCAGGAATAACCCATGCCGGCCACTACCACGAAGGCGAAGAAGGCATTCAGCCCCATGGCTGGAGCCAGGGCGATGGGCAGGTTGGCGAGCAGACCCATCAGGATGCTGCCGATGCCGGCGATGAGGCAGGTAGTGACGAACACTGCCTGGGTGTCCATGCCCGCCGCAGAGAGGATCTGCGGATTGACGAACACTATGTAGACCATGGTCAGGAAGGTGGTGATGCCGGCGATGACCTCGGTACGGGCCGTGGTGCCATGGCCTTTCAGGGCAAACAGGCGCTCGAGCAATCCTTGCCCGGCGGCCGGATTGGCTGCCTGCTCTGTGGCGTTGTGTGGTTGATTCATGTTGGATTCCAATGGGTGACGTGAAATAAGCAGCAGGCGAACAGTCAACTCCATCCATGGGGGCTGGGTTGCCCTGTTTCTGGCGACTGAGCGACCAGACTCGTCCTGATACCGTGACAGCGCGCACATTTTTACACAGGCGGCGACGTTTACAAACCCCGGATCTGCGAGGCGGATCAATGAATAGAGCAAAAATTCAAACGTTTGCCCTGCCGAAAATAAAAAAGGTTCTCGCTGGAGAACCTTTTGCGCGGGCAGCTGCCCATCAGAGGGTCTTGAAGTAGCGCTCCACCAGTTGGGCCAGCACGGAGTCGAGGGTCTCCTGCACTTCCCCCAGCTCCCGCCCCAGGCGGCGCAGAAACAGGCTGGCCTGCTCCTCGGTCAGCTTGCGGCCGTCGATGAAAAACTCCTGCTCCGGCAACTGCTTGTCATAGCGGGGCAGTAGGGTCCAGTTCACCAGCTCGGGCTCCACGGCGGCGAAGATCTTGGCGGCGGCGGTGCAGAAGGTCTCGATGTGCGCCTTGCCATCCGGCCCGAGGCAGCCGGGCTCGACCCGGATCTGGATGGTCAGTTTCTTCTCTGTGGGCTGGGTCGTCATCTTGCTACATCCATGCATAAGGTATCCGTCTTGGATTGTAAGCGATCGGGCACAAGAAAGGGGAGCCTGGGCTCCCCTTGTGGCATGTACCGGTTTACTTGGCGATGCGCTTGTCGTGATGGGAACGGTGCGGCTGATACAGAAGCCGCACTTGTTTGCCCTGTTACTTGGCGATGCGCTTGTACTTGGCGCGGTGCGGCTGGATGGCCTCGGCGCCGTAGGTCTTCTTCTTCCACTCTTCGTATTCGGTGAAGTTGCCCTCGAAGAAGGCGATCTTGCCCTCGTCCTGGTAGTCCAGGATGTGGGTGGCGATGCGGTCGAGGAACCAGCGGTCGTGGGAGATGACCATGGCGCAACCCGGGAACTCCAGCAGGGCGTTCTCGAGGGCGCGCAGGGTTTCGATGTCCAGATCGTTGGTCGGTTCATCCAAGAGCAGCACGTTGCCGCCGGTCTGCAGCAGCTTGGCCAGGTGCAGACGGCCGCGTTCACCACCGGACAGCTCGCCAACCCGCTTCTGCTGATCGGCGCCCTTGAAGTTGAAGCGGCCGATGTAGGCGCGGCTCGGGAACTCGTAGTTGCCGATGCGCAGGATGTCCTGGCCGTCGGCGACTTCCTCGAACACCGTCTTCTTGTCGTTCATGCTGTCGCGGAACTGGTCCACCGAGGCCAGCACCACGGTCTCACCCAGGGTGATGGAACCGGAGTCCGGCTGCTCCTGACCCGACATCATGCGGAACAGGGTCGATTTACCGGCACCGTTCGGACCGATGATGCCGACGATGGCCCCCTTCGGAATGGAGAAGGAGAGATCGTCGATCAGCTGGCGGTCACCGTAGGACTTGCAGAGGTTCGCCACTTCCACCACCTTGTCGCCGAGGCGCGGTCCGGGCGGAATGAACAGCTCGTTGGTCTCGTTGCGCTTCTGGTAGTCGTTGGTGTTGAGCTCCTCGAAGCGAGCCATACGGGCCTTGGACTTGGCCTGACGGCCTTTCGGGTTCTGGCGAACCCACTCCAGTTCCTTCTCGATGGACTTGCGACGGGCCGCTTCGGAACTGGCTTCCTGAGCCAGACGGGCGTCCTTCTGCTCCAGCCAGGAGGAGTAGTTGCCTTCCCAGGGGATACCCTCGCCGCGGTCCAGCTCCAGGATCCAGCCCGCCACGTTGTCGAGGAAGTAACGGTCGTGGGTAATGGCGACGACAGTGCCCTCGTAGTCGTGCAGGAAGCGCTCCAGCCAGGCCACGGATTCCGCATCCAGGTGGTTGGTCGGTTCGTCCAGCAGCAGCATGTCCGGCTTTTCCAGCAGCAGACGGCACAGGGCTACCCGGCGGCGCTCACCCCCGGAGAGGTGCTTGATCTGGGCGTCCCAGGCCGGCAGGCGCAGGGCGTCGGCCGCGCGCTCCAGCTGGTTCTCCATGTTGTGACCACCCTGGGCGGCGATGATGGCTTCCAGCTCGCCCTGTTCGCGGGCCAGCTTGTCAAAATCTGCATCCGGGTCGGCGTAGGCCGCATAGACCTCATCCAGGCGAGCCATGGCGCGTTTCACCTCGCCGACCGCCTCTTCCACCGCCTCGCGGACTGTCTGCTCCGGATCCAGCTTCGGCTCCTGGGGCAGGTAGCCGATCTTGATGCCGGGTTGCGGACGGGCTTCCCCTTCGATCTCGGTGTCGATCCCCGCCATGATGCGCAGCAGGGTGGATTTACCGGCGCCGTTCAGACCCAGTACGCCTATCTTGGCGCCCGGGAAGAAGGAGAGGGAGATGTTCTTGAGGATATGACGCTTGGGCGGCACGACCTTGCCGACCCTGTTCATGGTGTAAATAAATTGAGCCATTGGCTAATTCTCTTCCTTTTCAGCAGTTTAATGTCTTTGCATTAACAAACTGACGTCGTGGTGGGGCCTGGTCGGCAGGGGCCGACCCGGTTCCAAAAAACCCGTCGATTGTAAACCAATGGGAAGAGGGCGGCAAAGTAGACAACCGGGGACATGTTGTGCAGAGAGTCCTTTCGGCAGAGGGGAAAGAAGAGGGGAGATAAGAGGGAGCGCCACAGGACAAACGGTTGGCCAGATTCCGCGGTGTGCGGGCTTAAGACTTCCTTAAGCCTGGCTCGATAGGATTCATCACGTTACCGTGAGGCGCCATGGGTTCTGCTTGCTTATGCCAGCCGTCAGCGTGGCCGTTTGATCACCTTGGTCGGGTCCTGCCCCGAGTAGTAGAGCACCCGTTGTACATACTCCTGGGTCTCCTGGTAGGGCGGTACGCCGCCATAACGGATCACGGCCTGCTCACCGGCGTTGTAGGCGGCACTGATCCTGACCCAGTCAGTGCCAAACTGTTTCTCCAGCCACTTCAAGTAGATCATGGCACCGCGGATGTTCTGCTGTGCATCGAAGGGGCGGGTCACGCCGAAGCGTACCTGGGTTTCGGGAATCAGCTGCATGACCCCTTGCGCCTGCTTGGGGGAGACGGCGGTGCTGTTGAGATTCGACTCGGCGATGGCGATGGCGAGCGCCAGCTGGGGGTCGACCTTGTGACGGTGGGCAGCCTGGCGGATCATGACGGCCAGCTTCTGCTTGGTACGGGATTGCCGGGCCAGATAGCTATCCTGATCGAAGGGCGTGCTGGGGCGCACCCAGGGGGTGCCTCCTCCACCCCCGCCGATACCGCAAGTGCCAAGGGGGGCATTGCCTACCCGCTCGTTGTAGTAGCGAGCCGCTTGCTGATTGCCGAGGCGCATGGCCATGGCGAGGTAGGCGTTGGCGTGGCGGGCGCTGCGGATCCCCTGAGGCCCGCGAGCCAGCAGGCGGCCGATGCGATAATAGGCCTCCGGGTTACCAAGGTTGGCTGCGGTGCAGTAGTGGGCGATGGCCTGCCTCGGGTTGCCTTGTTCCATGGCGGCGCCCTGACGCAGGGCACTCATCGCCTTCGGGGCCTGGCGAAAGGCATCGGCATGGGAGGATGGTGTGACAAGCAGTAGCAGGAGTCCCCAGCTCCAGGTGCAGAGTCTCTGCATGATGGATACCTCGTCTTTCGTATCCGCAAGATATAGGTGCGATATGGGGGGGTTGCCAGCCAGGAGATGGAACATCTGGTTATGTGTTCGGCCATCAGAGATGAAAACGGTATGGAACTTTTGGCAGAGAAGGAAAAGACTCTGGCGACGAACGCCAGGTGGCTGCACTTCGCGACCCTTTCTCCATGGCACAACTCAAATTGATAGATTTATTATTTTTGTGGCAATAGACTGCCGATCTTGCTGCCTAACGCCTTGTATTTGCATGATGTTAGTCACCTTGTCGATAAAATAGAAATGGGGGCGCAGTCGAACCGATTGCATCCTTCGTCATGATTGGGAAGCGCATATGGTTGATTCAATCGAGGTCTCTGTCGTGGTGCCCGCCAAGGATGAGCGGGACAATCTGGCCCCCCTCATCGGCGAGATCGATGCCGCGTTGGCGGGGAAATACAGCTACGAGCTGATCTATGTGGACGATGGCAGCGAGGATGACAGCTACGCCCTGCTCTGCGGTCTGAAGGCGCAATTCCCCGCGCTGCAGGTGGTGCGTCATGCGAGGGCCGTCGGCCAGAGCATGGCGGTACTGAGTGGCGTGCGCCACGGCCGCGGTGACTGGCTGGTGGTGCTGGATGGCGATGGTCAGAACGATCCGGCCGATATTCCCGCCATGCTGGAGGAGGCCAAGCTCCGTTTCGCGGCGGACAAGAGCCAGGTCGGGCTCATCGGCCATCGCGTCAATCGGCGCGATGACTGGGTGAAGCGCCTCTCGTCCAAACTCGCGAACGGTTTTCGCGATCTGCTGCTGCGGGATGGCATCCCGGATACCGGCTGCGGCCTCAAGGTGGTGCGCCGTGACTGGTATCTGCGCCTGCCCGGCTTCAACCATATGCACCGCTACATCCCGGCCCTGATCCAGGCCCAGGGTGGCCGTATGTCCCCCTGGCCGGTCAACCACAGACCCAGGCAGGCGGGTGTCTCCAAATATGGCGTCTGGAACCGGCTCTGGGTCGGGTTGGTGGACGTGGTCGGCGTCTGGTGGTTGCAGCGCCGCTCCAAGGTGGTCGAGATCAGGGAGACATTGGAGTGATGGAGATCCTGCTTTCGTTGCCGTCGATCTGGCTGGACCGGGATGAGCTTGCCCTGCATGTCGGCGGGTTGCACCTGGGAGGATGGCGATGATCGATGCCCTGCTCTCCATGGAGCTGACCTGGTTCGACTGGACTGGCCTGCATGTGACGGGCTGGAAGATCATCGGCTACACGGGGGCGCTGATGTTCGGCGGCCGCTGGCTGGTGCAGTTCGTCGCCTCCAAGCGCGCCGGCAAGCCGGTGATCCCGCGCCTGTTCTGGTACATGAGCGTGCTCGGCAGCCTGATGACCCTGAGCTACTTCGTCTTCTCGCCCAAACAGGACTCGGTTGGCGTGTTGCAGAACCTCTTCCCCACCTTTACCGCGCTCTACAGCCTCTATCTGGATATCCAGCACAGAGGCTGGAAGCGGGACAAAGTCGTCAACGACTATGAGGCTCGTCATGGTAAATGACCGTTTCCTGCTCAATCAAAGATCTCTCGGCTGGCTGCTGCTGATCGCGTTGGTGGTGCTGGGTGCAGGCCTCGGGCTGCGGGATCCCTGGCCCGCCGACGAGCCGCGCTTCGCCCTGATCGCCAAGGAGATGGTGGAGAGCGGGCAATGGCTCTTCCCCATGCGCGGTGGCGAGATCTACCCGGACAAACCCCCCATGTTTATGTGGGGGATAGCACTGGGGTATCTGCTGACCGGTTCCATCAAGGTGGCGTTTCTGCTGCCCTCCCTGCTGGCGGGTCTGCTGACCATCACGCTGGTGTGGGACATGGGCCGCCGCCTGTGGAACCCCTCGGTGGGCTTCCTGGCAGGGCTGTTGCTGCTGTTTACCGTCCAGTTCACCCTGCAGGCCAAGACGGCGCAGATCGATGCGCTGGTCACCTTCTTCATCACCCTCGGCGTCTACGGCTTCGTCTGCTTCCTGCTCTGCGGTGGCGGCTGGCGCTGGTACTGGCTCGGCTGGTTCGCCGCCGGGCTTGGCATCATCACCAAGGGGGTGGGGCTGCTGGCCTTGCTAATCCTGATCCCTGCGATCTGGACCCACCGCGAGAAGATCCGTGCCGCCTCCAGGAGCGACTGGCTCAAGGGGCTGACGGGGCCGCTGTTCATGCTGCTGGCCATCGGCCTGTGGCTGGTGCCCATGTTGCTCGCCGTGGCCCAGAGCGGGGATCCCGTGCTGCAGGCCTACCGGGACAACATACTGCTGCGCCAGACGGTGACCCGCTATACCAACGCCTGGCATCACGTCAAACCGTTCTGGTACTACCTCACCTCGGTGATCCCGCCGTTCTGGCTGCCGGTCTCCCTGCTGCTGCCCTGGCTGGTGGTGGCGTGGCGCAAGGCCATCCAGGGGCAGGACAAGCGGATCATCCTGCTACTCGGCTACCTGGTGCTGGTGATCGTCTTCTTCTCGGTATCGCCGGGCAAGCGCGGCGTCTACGTCACGCCGGGCACGCCGGCGCTGGCCCTGCTGACGGCTCCCTTCGTCGCCGAGCTGCTGGCGCGGGTCTGGCCCGCTCGCCTGCTGGGCGGGCTCGGCTGGCTGTTGGGGATCATCTGTTTGGGCGGGGCGGGGGCGCTGGCATTCAGCGCCAAGCTGGCGAGCAAGCTGGGGGATCTGGGCCCGGCGCCCTGGCTGCCCCTACTGGCGATGGGGGCGGCGTTGCTGCTGCTCAACGCCTTGCTGCGCCGGGCGCCGCTCAGTGCCATCCTCTGCTCGCTTGCGGTGGGCTGGCTGTTCTACTCCAGCTGGATCTGCGTGAAGCTCAACGACATGCGCACCCCGGAGGGGGTGATGGCGCTGGCGGCGCAGCAGGTGCCTGTGGGCGACGAGCTGTTGCTGGCCGGCTTCAAGGAACAGCATCTGCTGTTCGCTCTACAACCCGTGCGCCATTATCCTTACCTGCTGGGGGACGGGGAACAGGCCCGCGAGGCGGCGGCCTGGGTGGCGGCCGCGCCCAGGCGCCATGTGCTGGGCAGCGCGGATCTGATGGTGCTGTGTTTCGAGCCAGAGAAGATGGAAAACCTCGGCAACCGCCATCGCACCGACTGGCTGCTGGCTGGCGTGGATGCCCTCAAGCCGGCATGCCAGGGGTTGACTCCCCGGCTCGAACCTTTCCGTTATACCCCGGGCCCCTGAGGCCGGACACAGCAAAAGGGGCTGCCACTGGCAGCCCCTTTTCATCTCAGGAAACGGGGTCAGACCCGATAGTAGGTCTTGTACCAGTCGACGAAGCTTTCGACGCCTTCTTGCAGCGCCATCTTGGGTTTATAACCGGTCGCCTCGAACAGCGCCTCGGTGTCGGCCCAGGTGGCGAGCACGTCGCCGGGCTGCATGGGCAGCAGGTTGCGGATCGCCGGCTTGCCGAGCGCCGTCTCGATGGCCTCCACGAAGTCCAGCAGCCGCACCGGGCTGCCGTTGCCGATGTTGTAGAGGCGATAAGGCGCCGGGCTGGCGTCGGTCTGCCCCCGCCAGTTCGGGTCGCCGACCGGCGGCCGATCCGCGACCCGCACTATCCCCTCCACGATGTCGTCGACATGGGTGAAGTCCCGGCTGAGCTGGCCCTGGTTGTAGATATCGATGGGCTCCCCCGCGAGGATGGCGCGCACGAACTTGAACAGCGCCATGTCGGGGCGACCCCAGGGGCCATAGACGGTGAAGAAGCGCAGGCCCGTGGTGGGCAGGCCGTAGAGGTGGGAGTAGGAGTGGGCCATCAGCTCGTTGGCCTTCTTGCTCGCCGCGTAGAGGGAGACAGGGTGATCCACCCCGTCCGAGGTCTTGAACGGCATCTGCTCGTTCAGGCCGTACACCGAGCTGGAGGAGGCGTAGACTAGGTGCTTGACCCCGTGATGGCGACACCCCTCCAGCACGGTCAGGGTGCCAGTGAGATTGCTGTCGGCATAGGCAAAGGGGTTGTCCAGTGAATAGCGTACCCCGGCCTGGGCTCCCAGATGGATCACCCGCTCGAACTGCTCCCGGGCAAACAGCGCCGCCATGGCGACCCGGTCGGCGAGGTCCATCCGCTCGAAGCGAAAGCCGGGCAGGGGGCTGAGCCGTGCGAGGCGCGCCTCCTTCAGGCTGACCTCGTAGTAGTCGTTGAGATTGTCGATGCCGACCACCTGATGACCGTCGTGGCAGAGCCTCTGCACCACATGGAAGCCGATGAATCCGGTGGCACCGGTGACCAGATATTTCATTGCCGTTGCTCCTTGTGCAGTCCGGTGGCCAGGCTGTCGCCCCGGCCGATGGCGTAGTAGGTAAAGCCGCGCTGGTGCAGGCGGGCCGGATCATAGAGGTTGCGACCGTCGATGATGACGGCCTGTTTCAAGGTACGCTGTATCAGCTCGAAGTCCGGGGCGCGGAACTGCTGCCATTCGGTGCAGATGAGCAGGGCGTCGGCTCCCTTGAGGGCCGCTTCCTGAGTACCGCACAGAGTCAGATCGTCCCGCAGGCCATAGAGACGCTGGGCCTCGGTCATTGCCTCGGGATCGAACGCCTGCACCTTGCCGCCAGCGGCCCAGATCGCCTCCATCAGCACCCGGCTCGGTGCCTCGCGCATGTCGTCGGTGTTGGGCTTGAAGGCCAGGCCCCAGAGGGCGAAGGTCCGTCCCGTCAGATCGCTGCCGAAGTGCTGCTGCAGGCGGGCCATGAGCTTGTGCTTCTGGCCGTCGTTGACCCGTTCCACCGCATGCAGCAGGGGGGCATCGCAGCCTGCCTCGCTGGCAGTGTGGATCAGCGCCTTGACGTCCTTGGGGAAGCAGGAGCCGCCATAGCCGCAGCCGGGATAGATGAAGTGGTGGCCGATGCGCGGGTCGGCGCCTATGCCCTTGCGTACTTCTTCGATGTCGGCGCCGAGCTTCTCCGCCAGGGTGGCCATCTCGTTCATGAAGGAGATCTTGGTGGCCAGCATGGCGTTGGCGGCATACTTGGTCAGCTCGGCGCTGCGGGCGTCCATCTGGATGATGCGATCCCGATTACGGTTGAAGGGGGCATAGAGCTCCTCAAGCAGAGACATGGCGTGGGCCGAACCGGTACCGATGATGATGCGATCCGGCCGCAGGCAGTCGGCCACTGCGGCCCCCTCCTTGAGAAACTCCGGGTTGGAGACCACCTCGAGGGGGAGGTCGACCCCGCGCTCTGCAAGGATGGAGGCGATATGCTGGTGCACCCGGTTGGCGGTGCCGACCGGCACTGTGCTCTTGTTGACCACCACCTTGCCGCCCTGCATCAGCCGGCCTATGGTGCCGGCCACCGCCAGCACGTGCTTGAGATCGGCCGAGCCATCTTCATCCGGCGGGGTGCCGACCGCGATGAAGATGAGTTCGGCAAAACCCACCCCCTCGGCCACATCCGTGGTGAACAGCAGACGGCCTGCCTGGTGGTTGGTCTGTACCAGGGGGGCGAGGCCGGGCTCGAAGATGGGGATGATACCCTCTCTCAGCCGCTCGACTTTGGCTGCGTCCACATCCACACAGGTCACCCTGTGGCCCATCTCGGCCAGTACGGCGGCCTGAACCAGTCCCACATAACCTATTCCAAATACGCTGACTCTCATCTGCTGTCGCTCCGCAGCCAGTGGCAAGGGAGTCATTTTAGAACGATTCTGACTCGCTGACAGCGAGATACCCTGGGTTTTTCAGGTTATCTTCAGGCTGGGAGGGGAGAGGGCATGACATATTTTGGTGCAAGGGTTGTAACGCAGCGCTGACGCGCACCATTTCGGCGCATGCGATCCCGTACTTGTGATCCGGGTCACTCAAAATGGACACTGTGACCATAACGAAGTCCCGACTCACGGGGCTCGCGCCCGTCATCGGGCCTCAGACACTCTTTTCACTTCGCTACTGGACATAAGGTTATGGACAACACTCCCCGTTCGGCCCATCCGCTCTATGAGGATGTGCTCGCCCTGCTGACCGCGGCAGGCTTCGTTTCCCTCGGCATCTTCCTGTTTCATCAGGTCGGTCTGCTCACCGGCGGCACCGCCGGATTGGCGCTGCTGTTGCAGCAGGTCACAGGCCTGAGCTTCGGCCTGCTGTTCTTCACCATGAACCTGCCGTTCTACGCCCTGGCCTGGCTCAGGATGGGGTCGCGCTTCACCCTCAACACCTTCGCCGCCGTGGCCACCGTCTCCTTCATGACGGATCACCTCAACGCCGTGCTGCAGATAGGCAAGATAGAGCCCGTCTATGCGGCTTTGATCGGTGGCACCCTGATCGGCATGGGGCTGCTCATCATGTTCCGCCACAAGGCGAGCCTGGGTGGCTTCAATATCCTGGCGCTCTTCATCCAGGACAGGTTCGGCATCCGGGCAGGCAAGCTGCAGATGGGACTGGATTGCGCCATCGTCGTCGCCTCCTTCTTCGTGGTCTCTCCCTGGCTGCTGGTACTCTCCGTGGTGGCCGCCATCATCTGTAACCTGGTGTTGACACTCAATCACAAGCCGGGCCGCTACCAGATCGCCTGACCAATCCCGCAGACAAAAACAAACAGAGCGCCCGAGGGCGCTCTGTTTGTTTCTGAATCTCACCAATATGCCGGCCAATCACACCACCATGGGTTGTTCCATGTCGGGGTGGTGGATGGCTGGTACGGGATGGTCGTGGACTGAGAGGGCGATGCGCCCGCCATCACACCGCCATGGCGGACTGCCCCGTCTCGGGATGGTGGATGAACGGCATCACACCACCATGGGTTGTCCGGTCTCGGGGTGGTGGATCACCTCGGCCGGGTAGTCGTAGAGCCGAGCGATGAGCGCCGGGGTGAGCACCTCGGCCGGGGGGCCGTCCGCCATCAGGCGACCGCGCTCCAGCATCACCAGCCGATCGGCGTAACGGGCCGCCAGATTGAGGTCGTGCAGCACCACCAGCACGGCGGTGTTGCGACCGGCCAGGGCGCGGGCCATGGTGAGCAGCTGGTGCTGGTACTTGAGGTCGAGGGCCGAGGTGGGTTCGTCGAGCAGCAGCAGCCGCGCTTGCTGCGGTTCGTCCGGGGCCTGCCAGATCTGGGCCAGCACCCGGGCGAACTGCACCCGCTGGCGCTCCCCGCCGGAGAGGCCGGGGTAGAGGCGGCCCGTCAGGTGATCCACCCCGGCGTGGGTCATGGCGGCACGCACAATCTGGTCGCGTCGGCTGGCGGGCTCGCTGTGGGGCAGCCGGCCCATGGCCACCACCTCTTCGCACAGGAAAGGGAAACTCAGGGACGAGCTTTGCGGCAGCACCCCGAGCCTGTGGGCCAGCGCGTTGCCGGCCCACTCCTGGCGTTTCTGGCCGAACAGGGCGATGGTTCCCTCATGTGCCAGCTCGCCGGTCAGGCATTTGAGCAGCGAGCTTTTTCCGGCGCCATTCGGGCCGAGCAGGGCGGTCAGACTGCCGGCCTGCAGCTCGAGATCCAGGCGGTTCAGAATGAGGCGGTTGCCCAGGTGGAGGCTGAGCTCCCGGCAGACAAGCAGGGGGGGGGATCCTGGCAAGGTGGCGTTCTCCTGTTACAGCGTCCGGCGACTCTTGATCAAGAGCCAGATGAAGAAGGGGGCACCCAGCAGGGCGGTGATGATGCCCACCGGCATCTCGGCCGGTGCCAGCAGGGTGCGGGCCAGCATGTCGGCCCCGAGCAGCAGGGCTGCGCCGAGCAGGGCACTGAGCGGCAGCAGCCTGACATGATTAGGTCCGGCCAGCAGCCTCACCAGGTGGGGCACCACCAGGCCGACGAAGCCGATCATGCCGGCCACCGCCACCGCCACGCCGACCCCGGCGGCAGTGAGCAGGATGAGACGCCGCTTGAGGCATTGCACATTGACCCCCAGATGACGGGCCTCACCTTCGCCCAGCAGCAGGGCGTTGAGGGGGTTGGCATCGCGCATGAAGAGCCACAGCAGGGAGACTAGGGTCAGCAGCGCCAGCCCCACGTCCACCGGCTTGCCGGCGGCCAGGGAGCCCATCTGCCACAGGCTCAGGTTGCGCAGCATCTGATCGTCAGCAAGGTAGGTGAGGAGCCCGATCACGGCCCCTGACAGCGCCGTGATGGCAACGCCCGCCAGCAGCATGACGGTGACCGAGGTGCCCCCCTCACGGGTGCCCAGCAAGTAGACAAGGGTGGTGGTGAGTGCCCCGCCGAGGAAGGCGAGCAGGGGCAGCAGACCGAGGCCGAGCAGGCTCTGCAACTGCTGGCCGAGGGGGGCCAGCAGCACTATGGCCAGGGCGGCGCCCAGCGCCGCACCGCCGGAGACCCCTATGATGCCGGGGTCGGCCAGGGGATTGCGAAACAGCCCCTGCATCACGGCGCCACAGATGCCGAGAATGCCCCCCACGGCGATGCACAGCAGGGTGCGTGGTAGGCGGATCTCCTGCACTATTAGCAGCTTGTGTGCTTCTATCCCGCTCTCTTTGCCAGCAAACAGGGCCTGCAGACTCTCGGCGAAGGAGAGCGACATGGGGCCGGTGGCGAGGGAGCCGACCAGCAGCAGGGCGAGCGTGCAGCCGGTGAGCGCGAGCAGCCAGGGCAGCGGCAGACGCATCATGAACCCTGCTTGATCCACTGGGCTATCTGGTTGGCCTGCTGCAAGGATCTCAGGCTGAGCCCCCCTTGCAGGGCGTGACCGTCGATGGTGTGGATGGCCCTGTTCTTGCCTGCCGGCGTGGCGGCCAGGGCCGGCACCTGGGCCAGCACGCTGTCGACGCTCTGGTATTGCTGCCAGTCACGACCGCTCACCAGCACCAGATCCGGTTGCAGTTCGATCAGGGATTCGGTGGAGACGGGCTTGTAGTCGTGCAAGCGGGCGACCGGGTTGATGCCGCCGGCCAGGGTCACCAGGGCGCTGGCGGTGGTATTGCCGCCGGCTATGCTGGTGGGCTGGCCCTTGTGCAGCAGCAGGAAGGCGACCCTGAGGGACTTGTTCTGTTTCGCCTGGGCCGCCAGTTGGTCGCTCTGGACGGCGATCTCGGCCTTCAGCCTGGTGCCGGCGGCCTGATTGCCCAGCAAGCCGGCCAGGACGTCGATCCGCTCGTTGAGGTTGGCCAGAGTAGGGGCCGTCGGCAGTACAGTAACCTCGACGCCGGCCCGGCGCAGCTGTTCCAGAGCCGGTGGTGGCCCCATCTCGTCGCTGCCGACCAGTCGGGTCGGGGCCAGACTCAGTATCCCTTCGGCAGCCAGGGCGCGGTGGTAGCCGACTCTCGGCAGCCCCTTGGGTTCAGGGCTGCTGACGTCGGTGGCAATCAGGCTCTGCTCGCCCCCCAGGGCCATAATGAGTTCTGTGGTGGCCGGGCCTATGCTGACGATACGTTCCTGCGCGGCAGCAGGCAGGGAAAGGGCTGAACAGCCGAGCAGGCTGAGTGCGAGGGCAAAACGACGGCCCATGCGAACCTCCGAAGGGTGTATGAGAGTGGGATTGCCGCCGAGAATATCAAGCTCGTGAAAAAAATGCACTGATAATGAAAGCGATTATCAATTGCGTTAAGGGGGCCGCTTTATTACAGTATCCGCCGCGAGACCGAGTACTATCGCCAGATCATCCAGGGAGAACCGATGAGCATTGCACAACGCATTCATGCGCTGCTGGAACAAGATCCCAGCGCCCATCCTTCCAGCATCGCCACCGAGCTGGCCGTCAGCGAGTGGGAGGTGGTGCGCCACCTGCCCGCCGAGCTGATGACGCTGGTGCCGAGCGATCAGGCCGAAGCCCTGCTGGTGGATCTGGCCAGTTGGGGTCAGGTGACCACCATTGTGGAGTCCGACGGCTCCATCTTCGAGGTGAAGGCCCCCTTCCCCAAGGGCAAGACGGCCCGTGGCTACTACAACCTGATGGGTCGGGACGGCGAGATGCATGGCCACCTCAAGCTCGACAACGTGGTCGGCATTGCCCTGGTCAGCAAGCTGTTCATGGGCAAGGAGGGGCACTCCTTCCAGTTCTTCGGCCACAGCGGTCGCTGCATTTTCAAGATCTACCTGGGCCGTGACGAGCAGCGTCAGCTGCTGCCTGATCAGGTGGAGCGTTTCAAGGCCCTGCGCCACCAGTATCAAGAGGAAGTGAAAGCATGAGTGAACGTCAGGAGCGTCTGCAGAACCGTCTGCAACCGGAGATCCGCGAATTTCGTGACGGTTGCCGCACCCTGCAGCTCGCGACCGTGGATGGCGAAGGCAACCCCAATGCCAGCTACGCCCCCTTCGTGCTGCAGGAAGATGGCTACTATGTGCTGATCTCCGAGATAGCCCGCCATGCCCGCAACCTGCAACAGGTGCCCAAGGTCTCCCTGATGCTGATCGAGGACGAGACCGGCGCCCGCGAACTGTTCGCCCGCAAGCGACTCACCTTTGATGCCGTAGCCGAGGTAGTGGCGCGGGATGACGAGCGCTGGGGCAAGGCGATAGCGGCGCTGGAGGGGCGTTTCGGCGACATCGTCAAAGGGCTCTCCAACCTCAAGGACTTCGTGCTGTTTCGCCTCAAGCCCGAGCAGGGTCTGTTCGTCAAAGGCTTCGGCCAGGCGTTCCGGGTCTCCGGTGACGAGTTGGTGGATTTCGTCCATCTGGTGGAAGGGCACAAGCGCGTCGACAACGGCGCCGAGTTGACCAGCGAGACGGACGCACCTGTCTGAGGTGCGGGGTCATGAGATGAAAAACGGGCAGCCTGGGCTGCCCGTTTTGTTACCTGTCCCCCAATCGGGATCACTCCTGCCAGGAGGCCTTGTTGGGGAAGGCGTCGCGATCGGCCTGGGTGGCGGTCTCGTTGCACTCCCCCCGGATCTTCCAGGAGGTCTGGCTGAGGACTATGTAGCCGGTGCGGCAATAGTTGCGCGCCGCCAGCGTCTCGGTCAGTTGCTCATCCTGCAGGGCCTCGCGGCGCTCCAGCAGGCTCTTGCTGTTGCGGCTCAGCCGGCTGTCATCCTCCTGCAACCGACTCGGCAGGACGTCGAGGGGCGCGGCTTCAAAGGTGAAGCGCTTGCTCCCCTCTTCGTTGATGTTGGTATGAAACAGGGGGGCCGGGCCGTCGGGCGTGGTGCCCGGCATTCCGGAGCAGGCCGTGATCGCCGGTAACAACAGCACAAGGGCAACGGCAGAGAATAGACGCACGCAAGACTCCAATCAGGTGATCACTTCAAGGCGGGCAGATTAGCACGCCAGCGCGGGTTGAGCCGCCTCGAGCAGCTGATCCGTGGTGAGCAGGGTTATGCGTCTGCCCTCGGGCAGGTCCAGATGCCGCCACATCCAGTTGTGGTGCTCGATGATCTGCTCGGCGCTCAGGTGGGGACGATCCGCTGTGGTGTGACCATCCTGCAACACCAGTACCTCAAAGCCATGGGCCGCGGCGCTGCGTACCGTGGTATCGACGCAAAAATCGGTGTTGCTGCCACAGAGGATCAGCCTGTCGACGGACTGCTCGGCCAACAGGAAGGCCAGCTCGGTCTCGAGGAAGCTGTCGCACGCCGTCTTGCGTACCCGGCTATCCCCCTTGGCGGGTTGCAGGGCCGGGTGCAGTTGCCAGCCCGGGGTACCGGGCTCCAGCTCGCCCCCTGGCAAGTCGTCATGCTGGATGTAGATGACCCGGCCATGTTGCTGTCTGACGTGGGCAGCGGCCCGGTTGATGTTGGCCAGTACCTGTGGCTGTTGGTGATGGGTCGCTTTCATGACCCCTTGCTGCACATCGATGATCAGTAACACGTCCATATTTTACCCGCCGTATCCTGGAAGATTAGGGTTGCAGCCACTGGCTGCAGTCACGGCTGCGGGATTGATGCAGCGCGCCCATATCTTGCTTCATTTCCGCTGCATTTAGCCAGCGTTCCGGCAGGGGGGCTATGTGCACCCGCACGTCGGCACTCCGTCCGGGGACGGCCTTGCCATCTTGGGAGCCAGTTTCAGGCACCACCAGGGCGACTCTCAGCGCCGGATTGCGGCTGGCGATGCGGCTCGCGATACCCAGTCCCCCCTCCACGTGGAAGTTGCCAGCGATGTGCATGATGCGCCGGCCGGGATGCTGCTCGAGATAATCGACCATGCTCTCGGCCATGGTGTCGTCCCAGCTGGTCTGGGCGGCGAAGCGGCGGGCATTGCCGTCCGCATCCCCATGATGCATGGAGGCCATGAACTTCTGGCGGTAGCCGTCATCCCCCAGGGTGAGCTCGCGGGCGAGCTGGCTGCGGCGGCTGGCAGGCAGCTTGTCGAGCCACTCCGGGCCTTCCTGACCGACACAGCTTACCAGCGGCTTGGGAGCATTGGCGGCGATCACCGTCAGCTGCTGCGCCTTGGCAAATTCCACCAGGGGGCGGTAGTCGCTCGGGTAGTTCGGCCAGGCATGGCCGTCCCGGATCAGCGTGGATTCGCCGATGCGCCCGGCCAGGTAGGCATCCAGCACGGGTTGCTCGGCGCGGGTGAACTGCTCCATGGAGAGCACGAGGGCCCGGCCATCGACGCGCGACATGCCTGCAAGCTCCGCCAGCAGGTTTGCCTGCAACAGGTGCACGGCCGGGTGGCTGTGGAGCTCGCCCACCAGCACTATGTCGGCATCCCTGACCCTGTCCACCACCTGGGCGAAGCTGAGGGGCCTGTCGTCCATCCCCTCGCCAAGCTGGTAGTGATAGAGGGTCCGGGGCACCTCGCTCTGCGGCGGGGTGGCACAGGCGGTCAGCAGCAGGGGCAGGGCGAGCAGGGGGAGTCGTCGAGTCATGGCATCTCACTCACAGAGGCAGAGATTGGCAAAGGCACTGCACCATACGATGGCAGCATGGCGAGCAGGAAAAAAGAGGCGCTAGTGTAAAACTGTTCAGAATTAAAAGAAAATGAGAATGATTCATCTTATTATTGATCTTTGTCGCTGTCTGGGTAAGATGCTGTTCGGTTGATAATGATTCTCAATAAGGACTTTGCAGTGGCGCACAACAACACCCCCTCTCTGATTGCCCTCGCCGTGGCGGCCGGGCTGGTATCCCCTGCTTTCGCCGCAGACAAGAAAACGAATGAAGTCATGGTCGTCAGCGGCTCTCGCATGGAGCAGAAGCTGGAAGACGTCTCCGGCCCCATCGCCGTCATCACCTCCGAGCAGATCGAAGAGCAGGTCGTCAGCAATGTCGCCGATCTGTTCCGTTATGAGCCGGGCGTGAGCGTGCAGGGCGGGGCGGGGGATGCCCAGACCTTCACCATTCGCGGCATGAGCGAGAACCGGGTCAAGGTGGTGCAGGACGGGGTGCGCCAGAACGACGCCTACAAGAATGGCGGTGTGGGCCAGACCTACTTCGACACCGACATGATCAAGCAGGTGGAAGTGGCCAAGGGGCCGGCGTCCGCGGCCTACGGCTCCGATGCCCTGGGGGGCGTCATCGCCATCACCACCAAGGATGCCGGCGACTTCCTCAAGGTGAAGGACAGCTACCTAGACGCGACCACGGGCTATGCCTCCAGTAGCCACCAGAAGATGGCTGGCATCACGGGGGCGCTGCGCAGCGGCGAGTTCGAGAACCTGTTGCGCTACACCTGGCGCGACGGCGGGGTGACCCAGAACCATGACGGCGACAAGAACGAGTTCGACATCGTCAGCCAGGCGGTGCTGCTCAAGAGCAAGTGGAACCTCTCCGATGATCAGTTCCTGAAGCTGACGGTCGACTACTTCACCGAGGGGCAGGATCCGGATGCCATCGATCTGACCAAGGCGGGCTCCGTCTTCAATCAGCCGATCACCGATAAAGATACCGACAACCTCTCCCTGGTGCTGGATCACGGCCTCGCCCTGAACGCCCCCTGGGCGGATCGGATGGACAGCAAGATTTACTACACCCGCACCAAGCAGACCCTGGATCAGTACGCCTCCTCCAAGTATCCGGTCAACCCGGGCAATCCCTATGTGACCAAGAACTCCCTGGATCACAACGGCTTCGAGCAGGAGAGTCTGGGGGCTCAGGTGAAGTTCAGCAAGGCGCTCGTCAACCAGCGTCTGGCCTGGGGTGTCGAGTATGAGCACACCGACAACGAGCGTACCCGCTTCAAGGGGCCGACCGTCCCCGGTGACTTCGTCGGCTACAACGAGCTGAGCTTCCCGTCCACCACCAGCGAGCGCAGCGCGCTCTGGGCCTTCGACGAGATCAAGTTTGGCGAGCGCTGGGTGCTGACCCCGGGTGCCCGTTACGACTACTACAAGATGACCCCGGACGAGGATCCCGCCTACACAGGCGAGAACATGCAGAAGATCTCCGAAGGGGAGTTCTCCCCCAAGCTGGGGCTGGTGTTCAAGGCGCACGAGGCGGCCAACCTGTTCGCCCAGTACAGCCATGGCTTCAAGGTGCCCATGTATGACAACGCCTTCTCCACCCTGAACCACCAGGCCTACGGTTATCGCATCGAGCCGAACCCTAACCTCAAGCCCGAAAGCAGCGACGGCATCGATCTCGGGGTGCGCGGCAGCCGCGGCGGTTTCAGCTACGAGGTGGCGACCTTCTACAACCAGTTTGATGACTTCATCGAGCTGACCGCCGTGGGCACCGAAGGGCGCACCGCCATCTATCAGTACCAGAACCTGGACAAGGCCACCACCAAGGGGGCCGAGGTCAAGGCGGACTACTGGCTGAACGAGCTGGTCAACGTCTGGGGCAACCTGGCCTACATCGAGGGCAAGGACGGCGACGGCAACTACATCAACAGCCTGAGCCCGTTCAACGGCAGCCTTGGGGTGCGTCTTGAGCAGCCGAACTGGAACATCAACACCGCCCTGCGCTTCGCCGACGACATGGACAAGGTGGGCAAGGACGCCAGAGGCAACGACAACATCAAGAGCGCCGGCTGGGGCGTGGTGGATATCTACGCCCAGTTCAAGCCGATGCAGGATCTGCAGCTCAACGTCGGCGTCTTCAACCTGTTCGACAAGGAGTACGTCAGCTACGAGAGCATCACGGGCCTTGCCGCCAGCGCGGACACCAGCAACCAGACCGAGCCGGGCCGCAACCTGAGTGCAAGGGTCAAGTACGTGTTCTGATATTCGTCCATGACGATGATGAAGGGGCCCCAGGGCCCCTTCTCTGTTTCTGGCGGCCCAAACCGGCCCCAAAAAGAAACCCGCCAGGGGCGGGTGTAAGGATTGCAACACTCATCAGGAAGCGGTGTTATCCAGATAGACAGAGGGATGTGACAAAGGTTCAACTTTATTGATATTTATCGTTTTTATCTCCCCTTGCCCCTGGGGATCCCTGCGCCAAAATCGGTTATCATTTGTGCCCCTTGTCACGCTGCCGAGCCCCTATGCCCGCCTTCTCCTGGTTAGCCCTGTTCTTTGGCGCCTTCTACTTCGTCTACGGCGCCTATCTGCCGTTCTGGTCCCTGTGGCTCGAGGGCATAGGGGTGAGCGCCGAGCAGATAGGCTTGCTGCTGGGGGTCGGCATGGCCATCCGTTTTGCCGGCAACCTGATGGTGATGGGGCGGGTCAAGGGGGCAGGTCAGTTGCTGCCCGTCACCCGGCTGCTCTGCCTGCTGAGCCTGCTGGCGTTTCTGGGCTTCTACCTCAGCCATAGCCTCTGGTGGCTGGTGGTGCTGACCCTGGTGGCGAACTTCATCTACCCGACGTTGATGCCCATGGGGGAGGCGCTCGCCACCCGCATGGTGGTGCAGACGCACCTCGACTATGGCAAGGTGCGGCTGTGCGGCTCCTTCGCCTTTATCGTCGCCTCCACCCTGGTGGGCGCCCTGGTGAGCAACTTCGGCAGCGACTGGGTGCTGCACACCATGGTGGCGGGACTGCTGGCCATGCTGGCGCTGAGCGCGCTGCCGCTGCGGCCGGTGCCCCAGGAGCTCAAGGGGGAGCGGGCCCGAGCCTACCTGCTCGTCACCCTCAAGTCGGCCCCGGTACGCCGCTTCCTGCTCATTACCGCCCTGCTGCAGGGCAGCCATGCCGCCTACTACGGCTTCAGCGCCATGTACTGGAAGGGGGCGGGCTACAGCGGCACCCTGATCGGCTACCTGTGGGCCCTGGGGGTGGTGGCGGAGATCGCCATGTTTGCCGCGGACAAACGCTTCTTCCACCGCTTCGGGGCCCAGACCCTGTTTCTGGTGGGGGCCGTCGGCTGCGTGGTGCGCTGGGTGCTGCTCGGCGCCTCTACCGAGCTGGCGGTGCTGGTGTTGGGTCAGCTGTTGCACGGGGTCACCTTCTGCATCAGTCACCTCGGCGCCGTGCGCTTCATGACCCGCCAACTGCCCGCCGAGCAGCAGATCCCCACCCAGGCGCTCTATGCGGCGCTCGGCCTCGGCATGACGGTGGCGGCCCTGATGGCGATCTGCGGTGTGCTGTTCGAGCCGCTTGGTGGGGGAATCTTCTTCATCATGGTGCTGGTGGTGCTGCCGGTCTTCGTCCTGCGGCTGCGCGGGGAGCATGAGGGCGCCGGGCGCACCCAATGACGGTTGCCCGTCGGCACGCCGAGCCGGCGCGGCGCTCAACACATCTGAACAAGGGAAGAATATAGATGCACCAAGGATGGCTGCTGATCGGGTTGTCGCTCGCCTATCTGGGCTTGCTGTTCCTCATCGCTTATGTGGCGGACAAGAGCAAGCGCCGTCGCCTCAAGGGCCAGCCCCTGCTCTACAGCCTGTCGCTCGCGGTCTATTGCACCTCCTGGACCTTCTTCGGCACAGTGGGCCAGGCCAGCGAATCCCCCTGGTCGCCGGTGCCCATCTACCTGGGGCCCATGCTGGTGTTCCTGTTTGGCTGGCGCCTGCTGGCCCGCCTCATCCTGGTGGCCAAGCGCGAGCACATCACCTCCATCGCCGACTTCATCGCCGCCCGCTATGGCAAGTCCCAGCGCCTGGCCATGGTGATCACCCTGATCGCCGTCATGGGGATACTTCCCTACCTGGTGCTGCAGCTCAAGGCCATCGTCACCGGGCTAGATCTGTTGATGGCCAACTCGGTGCCGGCGGGGCCCACGGGCAACACGGCCGAGCTGGCCCTCGGCGTCGCCCTGTTGCTGGCCCTGTTCAGCATACTGTTCGGCACCCGCAACCTGGACGCCACCGAGCACCATCGCGGCATGGTGGTAGCCATCGCCTTCGAGTCCGTGGTCAAGCTGCTCGCCTTCATGGCGGTGGGGGGCTTCGCGCTCTGGCTCATCATTGCCAGGCCGAGCGAGGCCCGCACCCTGGTAGCCGGGGACTTTCTCGATGCGGTGGTGGCGGTGTCGCCGGGCAGCCTGCTGGAGCTCGCCATCTATACCCTGGTGGCCATGTGCGCCGTCATCTGCCTGCCACGCCAGTTCCACGTGACTGTAGTGGAGAACAACCAGGGTCAGGATCTTCACTGGGCGCGCTGGTTGTTCCCGCTCTACCTGTTCCTGATGGGGCTCTTCATCTGGCCGCTGGCACTGGCGGGCAAGCAGTGGGTCGGGGCCGACATGGCCTCGGACACCTATGTGATAAGCCTGCCCATGTCGCTGGGCTTTGACGGCATGGCGATGCTGGCGTTTCTCGGCGGCACCTCGGCGGCCACCGGCATGGTGATCGTCTGCACCATCGCTCTGGCCATCATGGTCAGCAACGATCTGGTGCTGCCGGTGCTGCTGCGCCGCTTCTGGCAGCAGGGGCGGGATGAACGGCTGATGCGGCTGCTGCTGCAGGTGCGCCGGGGCGCCATACTGCTGATCCTGCTGGCGGCCTGGGTGCTCTATCTCTGGCTCGGGGATCTCACCAGCCTGTCACGCATCGGCTACCTGTCGTTCGGCGCCGTGGCCCAGTTCGCCCCGGCCCTGCTGCTCGGTCTCTACTGGCGGCACGGCAATCGCAAGGGGGTCTACCTCGGGCTCTTCCTCGGGGTCAGCCTCTGGTTCGTGACCCTGCTGGCCGAGAGCGGCCTGCTGGCGGGCTCGCCCCTGGAGGCGCTGCTGGCGCCGCCGGACTGGCCCGCCTTTCGCGATCTGAGCCTGGGGGCCTGGTGTATCTTCCTGAGCCTCTCGCTCAACCTCGCAGGTTACGTGGCGGGTTCGCTGCTGTCGCGGGCGGCGGTGAGCGAGCGGTTGCAGGCCGCCAACTTCGTCGGCAAGCCGAGCCGCGATACCACGGCGCTCTATCAGGCGCGGGTCTCGGTCAAGGAGTTGGAGATGCTGGCGGCCCGCTTCGTCGGCTCGAGCCGGGTCAAGCGCGCCTTCGGCCGCTTCGCGGGCGAGCGGGGCGGCACCCTGGCACCCCAGATGCAGGCGTCGGCCGATCTGATCGCCCACACAGAGCGGCTGCTGGCCGGGGTGTTTGGCACCTCGTCCGCCCGGTTGGTGCTGGCCTCTGCCCTGCAGGGGCGCAACATGCAGCTCGAGGAGATCGCCACCATAGTGGACGAGGCCTCCGACGTGTTTCGCTTCAACCGCGGCCTGCTGCAGGGGGCCATAGAGCACATGGGGCAGGGGATCTCGGTGGTGGACCGGGAACTCAGGCTGGTGGCCTGGAACCGGCGCTACATCGAGCTGTTCCACTATCCGCACGGGCTCATCCAGGTGGGGCGCGCCATCGAGGAGATCATCCGCTACAACGCGCAGCAGGGGCTGTGCGGCCCGGGAGACATCGAGGCCCAGGTGGCGCGGCGGGTCGCCTTCATGAAGCGGGGTAGCCCCCATGTCTCGGCGCGGGAGCGGCCGGATGGCCGGGTGATCGAGATGCAGGGCAATCCCATGCCGGCGGGGGGCTTCGTGATGACCTTCACCGACATCACCCCCTTCCGGGCGGCGGAGCGGGTGCTGCGCGAAGCGAACGAGCACCTGGAAGCCAGGGTGGCCGAGCGTACCCATGAACTCTCCGAGCTCAACCGCCAACTGCTGCTGGTCAACCAGCAGGTGGAGCGGGCGAACCACTCCAAGAGCCGTTTCCTGGCGGCGGTGAGCCACGATCTGACCCAGCCGCTGAACGCGGCCAAGCTGTTTACCTCCTCCCTGCTGGAGATGCTGCCGCCGGAAGACGAGCCGGCCCGCATTGCCCGCCACATCGACGATGCCCTGGGGGCGACCGAAGATCTCATCACGGATCTGCTGGATATCTCACGGTTGGAGGCGGGCAAGTTCAAGGCGAAGAAGCTCGATTTCGCCCTGCGCGACATGTTCGACAACCTCAAGGCCGAGTTTGGGGTGCTGGCCCAGGCGGGAGAGATCCAGTTCTCCGTGGTGGAGAGCCGCCTCGCCGTCTACAGCGACGTGCGCCTGCTGCGGAGGGTGCTGCAGAACTTCCTCACCAATGCGTTTCGCTACAACCCCGGTGGCCGGGTGCTGCTCGGTTGCCGTCGACTGGGGGACAAGGTGCGCATCGAGGTGTGGGACAACGGCCCCGGCATTCCGCTGGACAAGCAGGAGGCTATCTTTGACGAATTCTCCCGCCTCGATCACTCCCGCACCGCGAGGGAGCAGGGGCTCGGCCTCGGGCTCGCCATCGCCCGCGGCATCTCCCAGGTGCTGGGCCACCAGCTCTCCCTGCGCAGCTGGCCGGGGGCGGGATCGGTGTTTGCCATCACCCTCAACCTCGCGACCCGGCCCGTGATGCCGAGCCAGGTGGCGGCCCCCGTGGTGCGGGACAGCCAGCTGGAGGGGATCCGGGTGCTCTGCATAGACAACGAGGAGGAGATCCTCATCGCCATGGCCTCCCTGCTGGGGCGCTGGGGTTGCGAGGTGCGCTGCGCCCAGAACCAGGAGCAGGCGCTGTCCCTCATCGGTGACGGCTTCCTGCCGCAACTGGTGCTGTCGGATTATCACCTGGACGATGGCAAGACGGGACTGCAGGCGCTGCACATGATCCGGCTGGCCCACGGCAATGGCATCGGCGGCATCATCATCAGCGCGGATCGCAAGAGCGAGCTGCAGACGCAGATCCGCGAGCACGGCTTTGGCTACGTCAGCAAACCGGTCAAGCCGCTCAAGCTGCGGGCATTGATGAACAGCCTGCTGTTGCCAATACAGTGACAGGCTTCACACAATCAATCATTGATAGGTTCACTCATGAATGATCATCAGGCGCCAGCATCACCGATGTTGGTGCCAGCTTGCCGGCATGTTCGCGAACAATTGCGAAAAGTGAGTCCTGTTTGCTGTCATTTTTACTAGGTAGCATCCCTTCCTGCTCCCACCTATAGTCATTCGGCGATTATTTTTGTCGCAAATCAAGTTGTGCAAAAAGGCAAACCGGATGAAAGTCCGGGACGCAAAGCCTCCGGTCTAAGGGTCAAAGCACCTAGGATAGCGGGGCCACCACAGGTTGTATCGTCCATGGGCCAAGCCATGGTTGCGATGATGTCTGCGTTACCTGTCAGGTTGCGTTGCCTTTTTCGTTGTTAATTCCAATAACGAAATAAGGAAGTTCAAATATGTTAAGTCCAAAACTTTCCCTGCTGGCGCTCCTTGTCGGGGGGCTCTGTGCTACCTCCGCCTTCGCCGTTGCCCCGGGCAAACCCACCATCGGCTCGGGACCCACCAAGTTCGCCATCGTCGAAGTCAATCAATCCGCCTCGGCTTACAACCAGCTGGTGACCGTCCACAAGGATGGTGCCCCGGTCAGCGTGACCTGGAACCTCTGGTCCGGTGACGTCGGTCAGACCGCCAAGGTGCTGCTCGATGGCAATGAGGTGTGGTCAGGTCCGGCTTCCGCCGCGGGTACTGCCAACTTCAAGGTGACCAAGGGAGGGCGCTACCAGATGCAGGTGGCCCTGTGCAACGCCGACGGCTGCACGCTCTCCGACAAGAAGGAACTGGTGGTCGCCGATACCGACGGCAGCCATCTGGCGCCGCTCAATGCTCCGCTGCAAGAGAACAACAAGCCCTACGCCAACAAGTCCGGCAAGGTGGTGGGTGCCTACTACGTGGAATGGGGGGTCTATGGTCGCAAGTTCACCGTCGACAAGATCCCGGCCCAGAACCTGACTCACATCCTCTATGGCTTCACCCCCATCTGCGGCGGCAACGGCATCAACGACAGCCTCAAAGAGATCTCCGGCAGCTTCGAGGCGCTGCAGCGCTCCTGTGCCGGTCGCGAGGACTTCAAGGTCTCCATCCACGATCCCTGGGCGGCGATCCAGATGTCCCAGGGCAACCTCAGTGCCTGGGATGAGCCCTACAAGGGCAACTTCGGCAACCTGATGGCGCTCAAGCAGGCCCGTCCTGACCTCAAGATCCTGCCCTCGGTCGGGGGCTGGACCCTCTCCGATCCCTTCTACTTCCTGGGGGACAAGACCAAGCGCGACACCTTCGTCGCCTCGGTCAAGGAGTTCCTGCAGACCTGGAAGTTCTTCGACGGCGTGGACATCGACTGGGAGTTCCCGGGCGGCCAGGGTGCCAACCCCAGCCTGGGCGGCCCGAGCGATGGCGCCACCTATGTGGTGCTGATGCAGGAACTGCGCGCCATGCTCGACGAACTGGAGGCCGAGACCGGACGCCAGTATGAGCTCACTTCGGCCATCAGCGCCGGCGGTGACAAGATTGCCAAGGTGGATTATCAGGCGGCCCAGCAGTACATGGACCACATCTTCCTGATGAGCTACGACTTCAGTGGCGCCTTCGACCTGAACAACCTGGCCCACCAGACCAACCTCTTTGCATCCAGCTGGGATCCGGCCACCAAGTACACCACCGACAAGGGCGTCAGGGCACTGCTGGATCAGGGTGTGACGCCGGGCAAGATAGTGGTCGGCGCCGCCATGTATGGTCGTGGCTGGACCGGGGTGAACGGCTACCAGGCTGGCAACCCCTTCACCGGCACCGCCACCGGGCCGGTAACCGGCACCTGGGAGAACGGCGTGGTGGATTACCGCGACATCGTCAACAACCGCATGGGCGCTGGCTGGGAGCAGGGCTATGACGAGGTGGCCGAGGCCCCCTATGTCTTCAAGGCCAGCAGCGGCGATCTCATCAGCTTCGACAACGATCGCTCGGTCAAGGCCAAGGGGCAGTACGTGCTGGCGAACCAGCTCGGCGGCCTGTTTGCCTGGGAGATCGATGCGGACAACGGCGACATCCTCAACGCCATGCACGAGGGATTGGGCCATGGCGAGGGCACCCTGCCACCGGCGAACAAGCCGCCACTGGCCAATGCCGGCAGCGATCTGAGTGTCACCGGCCCGACCGAGGTGACTCTCAACGGCTCCGCCTCCCATGATCCTGAAAACGGGGTGCTGACCCACAGCTGGAAGCAGGTCTCTGGCCCCCAGGCCAGCCTGCTCGATGCCACCCAGGCCAAGGCCCGCGTGGTGCTGGACGCCGTCAGTGCTGACGTCAACCTGGTGTTCGAGCTGACCGTCACCGACGATCAGGGCCTCACCGCCAAGGATCAGGTGGTGGTGACCAACAAGGCGCCGCAGCCCAACCTGCCGCCCGTGGTCAGCGTCCCGGCCAGTGCCAGCGTCGAGTCCGGCAAGCAGGTGACCATCCAGGCCACGGCATCCGATCCGAACGGTGACACCCTGAGCTATCAGTGGAGCCTGCCAGCGGGTCTTACCGCCACCGGCCAGGACAGTGCCACCCTAGTGGTCACGGGTCCGAGCGTCACCAGCGACACCGCTTATGACCTGACCCTGGTGGTCACAGACGGTTCCCTTGACGCCAGTGCCGCTACCCGCCTCACCGTCAAGCCGGTCAGCACCGGTGGCGGTTGTGAGGCAAGCGATCCGGAGGCGGCCAACTGGCCGGCCTGGAACGCCAGCACCGTCTACAACGCCGAAACCAAGGTGAGCCACAACCAGCTGGTGTGGCAGGCCAAGTACTGGACCCAGGGCAACGAGCCAAGCCAGACGGCGGATCAGTGGAAGCTGATAAGCCCGGTGCAGCTCGGCTGGAACGCGGGTGTGGCCTACAACGCCGGTGACTTCACCAACCACAACGGGCGCAAGTGGAAGGCCCAGTACTGGACCAAGGGCGATGAACCCGGCAAGGCCGCGGTCTGGGTGGATCAGGGGGTGGCCAGCTGTAACTGACAAGCCATCTGGGATGGGGCCTGGCCCCATCCCTTCTCACCCTTTTTCA
Source organism: Aeromonas sp. QDB31 (assembly GCF_027707605.1). Taxonomy (NCBI): domain Bacteria; kingdom Pseudomonadati; phylum Pseudomonadota; class Gammaproteobacteria; order Aeromonadales; family Aeromonadaceae; genus Aeromonas; species Aeromonas sp. QDB31. The sequence goes on from NZ_JAPCIX010000001.1 coordinate 114,368, forward strand.
CTGACAGGGCCAACGGCCCTGCCATCGCAACAAGAATGCCTCAGCATTTATTCCCTATGAAGGACAGACCCCATGAAGAATCATCACACCCTGTTGCGGGCAAGTGTTCCCCTGCTCGGCTGGGTGCTGCTTGCGCCGCTGGCGATGGCCCAGCAGAGCAGTACCACGGGGGCATTTCGCAAGGACAACAGCGCGCCCCAGATCTACAGCCAGGAGGGGCTGGTCAACAATTTTGCCCAGATGCTGCCACTGGGGGCGACCTTTTCCCCCCTGCTGACGGCCTGGGATGCCGAGGATGGCGATCTCACGGCTCGCATCAGCCAGAAAAGCACGGTCAATACCCAGGTGCCGGGCAGCTATGTGGCCCAGTATCAGGTCAAGGACGATGGTCTGCCCGCGGAGGATGGTTTCAAGGGGTGGGGGAGCATCACCACCACCTTCTCGTTGCCGGTGACCATTTATGATCCAGCGCGCGAGTTGCCCGCCAGGATGCTTGTGCTGGGGACGCTCTGGGATGAGGGTCCCGTCATCAACGACACTCTCTTCATGGTGGTTGGCGACGCGCTGAGCCGCCCCTTCCGTATCAATGGAGACAGCCTGCCGCTGCTGGGAGAGAGGCTGTCCATTCGCACATTCCAGGTGAAGGAGGGACACTGGGGTGGCAACAACCGTCAGTTCGCACTCCTGTTGAGGGATCCTGACAGTGGCGAGGTGCTCTATGACGGTCCCCTGACGTTCAGCGGTGGCACCACCTTCACCCCCAGTGCCCCCATCCCTGTGCTGGCGGATCGGGACTACCAGTTCACCCTGCGCTACCTGGCCGGTAGCGACAGGCAGGGTTTCAAGCGTAATGAGGCGGGCCAGTTCTGGCTTGGCGCCGAAGGGGTGCAGGAGCAGGCGCTCTATCCTCATGCCCAGGTACTGCCGGATCCTGCCAACCGGCTGGCGTTCGACCCCGGCCTGAGCCGCCCTCTCAAAGAAAAGCTGCTGAGCAGCGCCGGCGGCGGGGAGGTGCTCCATGTCCGCAGGTTGCCGGGGGCCGAAGCTCAGGCGTTGAGCTATGTCATCACAGATCCGGCTCTGGCGACGCTCCAGGTCCAGCCGGGGGATGGTGAAGACCGGCTGGTGCTGAGCGGGCTGCAGGCCGGGGAGACCAACCTGGCGATCCTGGCCAACGGCGAGCGGGTCGATCTCGTGCGCCTCGTCATCACTGCCCCCAAGGCGGTGACCCTCTCTTACAGCTACATCGCCTATCCGGGGGAGACCCAGACCCATCTGTGGGACGATGGCGTGTTGATCCAGCGCGATATCACTCGCCGCTACGCCCCTTACAACCTCCAGCTCAGCTGGATCGACAACGGCGTTCTGGTGCACGAGTGGGACCGGGACGGTGACGGCGAATCCTACGAGGCGGATCGCTCCGAGCGGGAGGCGCCCTTCGATGAGGGCTGGATCCCGAACCGGGGACAGGTCTTCTCCAACCTCTATGTGATCCGCAGTTACAAGGATCCGGCGCGAGCCTGCAGCGGCTCCGGGGCCGGTTCGTCCATGGGGATAGGGCCGGACGACGCGCCCCCCCGGGCGGGTTATCGCGCGGCCTGCCCAGGCAACGCCACCGAGCTGGGTCAGTCCCTGACCCTGGCCCACGAGCTGGGTCATAACCTGGGGCTATGGCACACGGGTAACACGGATCCCTATCGCAGCAGCAACCTCATGACCGCCGGTCGTCAGGAGGGGATCTTCTTCGCATCCCAGTGGCGGACTATCCACCAGACCCTGAATGCCCGCATCGCTGCGGGGGATCCCGGGGTGCGCGAGGGGACGACGCCGAGTCGGTAAGCGTCTCTGGGGCGGTCCCGGCACTAGCCGGGCCGCCCCTGTCACGTGCAGTGGACGGATGTGCCGACCGTCTTTCAGGCTTCCAACAGCAGGGCATGTGGACATGCCCATCACAACGAGAACCATAACAATGAAAAAAACACCGTTAGCCAGCCTGATCATGGCTGCCCTGGCGAGTGGCCCCCTGTTGGCCGCCGTCCAGGTTCCCCCCTCCTTGCCCTTCAATACCCAGGCCCCGACCAACGATCTGCAAGGCACGCTGGCGGCGCAGGTCCAGTTTGCCCAGAGCCAGATCCTGCCGGCCCATGTCGCCGAGGGGGACAGCCAGCCCAGGTTGACTGCCTTGCGCAAAAGCCTGCTGCTGGTCAGGCCGCTGCAAGCCGAGACCGGCGTGCCGATGACGGTGACGGCGCGAGACGGCGCCGGGCAGATGCTCGGGACGCTCACCCTCAACCCGCCTGAGCAGTTGCCGAAGACGGCCTATTATCTCGATGGCTCGCCGGAGGAGGGGATCGACTTCACCCCGGGAGCGGGGACCACCACTATCATCAGCAGCAGCGCCGAGCTGGCCCTGCTGAATGACACCACGGCAGCCCTGCTGAGCGATCGCCTGGAGCAGCATGCACTGGTGGAGGTGCAGACCGCTGATGGCCGCTGGGTCAGGGATATCTATCTGCCAGAGGGGGCCGCCCTGGAGGGCAAGATGGTACGTGCAAGCTCCAATGCGGGCTACAACTCGACGGTGCGCTACAGTGGCCGTCAGGTGACGCTCTCCCGTGGTCAGACGTTGCAGTTCAAGTTCGTCAATGGCCAGTGGATCAGGGACGGGGAGCTCGAGAACAACGGCATCCGCTATGCGACCGACGCCTGGAGCGCCGTGCTGCCAGCCGACTGGATCCAGCCTGGCCTGAGCCTGCAATTGAGTCAGGGGACGCAGAGCGGTGAACTGGTGGATCTGCAGGTTGGGGCCCCGAGCGAGCTGCTCATCCACACCATCGACATCGGCATGCTGACCACGCCCCGCAATCAGTTTGCCTTCGCCAGGGAGTCCGAGGCCCACCGGGAATATTTCCAGACGGTGCCCACCAGCCGGCTGATCGTCAGCCAGTATGCCCCCCTGTCGCTGCCGGAGGTGATGCTGCCAAACGGCACCCTGCTCACCGACTTTGACCCGAGCGAGGGGGGCTGGCACACCGGCACCATGCGCCAGCGTATCGGCAAGGAGCTGATCTCCCACGGGATAGACAACGCGAACTACGGCATCAACAGCACCGCCGGCGAGGGGGAAAGCAGCCATCCCTATGTGGTGGCCCAGTTGGCGGCTCATAACAGCCGCGGCAAGTACGCCAACGGCATCCAGGTGCACGGCGGCTCGGGCGGGGGCGGGATCGTCACGCTCGACAGCTCCCTTGGCAACGAATTCAGTCACGAGGTGGGCCACAACTATGGTCTCGGTCATTACGTCGGCGGCTTCCTGGGATCCGTACACCGCAGCGCGGAGGCGGTCAATTCGAGCTGGGGCTGGGATGGGGATCGCAATCGCTTCATTCCCAACTTCGGCGCCAGCCGCAGCGGCCAGAGTGCCTGTCTCGACGGCCAGTGCCAGGCGCCTTTCGAGGGCCACCCGTTCGGTTTTGATGCCATGGCGGGTGGCTCGCCCTTTTCCGGCTTCAACCGCTTCACCCTCTATACCCCGAACTCGGCCGCCATCATCCAGCGCTTCCTCGAGAGCAAGGCGGTGTTCGATGCCGCTTCCCCGACCGGGTTTAGCAAGTGGGATGCCGCCACCGCCACCATGCTGCCCTACCAGCACAGGGTGGAGCAGCTGGAGCAGATCAGCGCGCCCATCAACGATCTGAGCGAGGCAAAGCTGGCGGCCCTGCTGACGGAATATGATCTGGTCAAGGTAGCCATGTGGGATGGCAACTGGACGCGCAACATCCAGGCGCCGCCAGCCGCAGCCGGGAATGCGGGGCGCATCCTGACCGTGGATCACGCTGCCAGCTACAACAGCACCCTCTTCGTCAATGGCCAGCAGATCACCGTCTCCCGTGGTTTCAAGAAGAGCTACACCTCGGACGGCAGCCGCTGGAACGAAGGGCCTGTGGTGGATCCACGGACTCCGCGCAAGCCGCAGGCATTCGGCGTGCCGGTGACCACCCTGGTGGGGTATTACGATCCTCGCGGGCTGTTGCCGAGCTACCTCTATCCAGCCCTGCACGGTGCCTACGGCTTCAGCTATGGTGATGACGGCGAGCGGCCCGGGACAGGGGATTGCCAACTGCAGGTGGAGACCCGCGAGGGCCTGCTGCACTTCCGGCTGGCCAATCATCGCCTGAACGCCAACGTGATGAACAAGTTCCATGTCAACGTGCCCACGGCCAGCGAGCCATTGGACGCCGCCGTGATCTGCGCCGCCCAGACCCTGGTTCAGAGGCCCATCTCGGCACCGGAGGCGGATCTCTCCTTCACCGTCAACGGACGTCCTCTCGAGTAAGAGACGCCAATAAAAAAAGGCCCGTACGGGCCTTTTTTCATGGGGTTCAGAGGGGTTTTTGCCACAGGCTCAACAGCAGATCCTGCTCCAGCTCGTCCGGCCCCTGGTGGGTGAAGGCGTGACGCTGCTCACCGCCGGCGCGCCAGCCGAGGCGACTGGTCTCCAGCACGTGGGCGCGCAGAGCCTGATCCATGGCCATGGAGAACTGGCAGCGTTGCCGCTCAACGGGCGCAAGCCCTGCCAGGGCCGGCCAGCTGAGGGGGTGCTCCATGCTCACCGGGTTGAGGCTGACTCTCAGTTGCCACTGGTGGCGCGGACCGGGTTGCAGGTGGAGCAGGTAGCCACCCGGCGTCAGCAGGCTGACCAGCAGCTCTGTCTTGATCTTGAGATCGTTGACCAGCAGCACCTGGGCGGAGCCGGCCAGCAGCGGTGCCTTGGCCGGATCGGCGATGACGAAATGGCCGTCGGGTTGCGCCTTGTTGGCGGCGAAGATGGCGTTCTTGGCCAGATCGATGCCGCCAAACTGCCAGCCCGGCAGGCGTTCTGCCAGGGCGCGGCAGTAGTACCCCTCACCACAGCCGAGATGGATCAGCTCGTGCTCGCCGAGCGGCGCCAGCAGGGTTGCCATGGCCTCCACCAGGGGCAGCTGGTGTCCCTGCTCCAGGAAGCGGCGCTTGGCACGCAGCAGGGCCCGGCTGTCGCTGTCCTTGGGATCCTTCTTGCCCGGAATGAGATCCAGATAACCTTCCGGGGCCGGATCGAAATGGTGCTTGTTGTCGCAATAGACCCCGCGGGAGGCTTCATGAAGATGCAGGGGGCTGCGGCACAGGGGACATTGAAGATGCATACACACTCGCTTGGTTGAGGCCGGGGAAGGGCGTGCGGGATTATAGGGGAGACGATCAGAAAAGGCTGCCGTGGCAGCCTTTTTTATCCAACGGCCCTGTGCTGAGCCGTCAGGGAACCCGGTCAGCGGGTGCCAAACACCACTATGGTCTTGCCGTGGGCGGAGATGAGCTCTTGCTCTTCCAGCATCTTGAGGATGCGGCCGACGGTTTCGCGAGAGCAGCCGACGATCTGGCCGATCTCCTGACGGGTGATCTTGATCTGCATGCCATCCGGGTGGGTCATGGCGTCCGGCTGCTTGGCCAGGTTCAGCAGGGTCTGGGCAATCCGGCCGGTCACGTCCAGGAAGGCGAGGTTGCCGACCTTCTGGCTGGTGTGCTGCAGGCGCTTGGCCATCTGGCCGGAGAGGCGCAACAGGATGTCCGGGTTGACCTGGATCAGCTGGCGGAACTTCTTGTAGGAGATCTCGGCGACTTCACAGGCACCTTTGGCACGTACCCAGGCGGAACGCTCCGGATTCTCGTTCTCTTCGAACATCCCCATCTCGCCCAGGAAATCCCCCTGATTCAGGTAGGAGAGGATCATCTCCTTGCCCTCGTCATCCTTGATCAGGACGGCGACGGTACCCTTGACGATGTAGTAGAGGGTTTCCGCTTTTTCACCGGCATGAATAAGGGTGCTCTTGGCGGGATACTTATGAATGTGGCAATGCGACAAGAACCACTCGAGGGTGGGATCGCTTTGCGGTTTGCCAATGATCATGAGACTTCCTCTGTAGTGTCATTTTTATGGACTGTGCGTCCAGGCAAGTTGCCAAGCTTGCCATTCCTTAGTCTTTGGTCGCAGTAGAATAAGAGCCTTTGTCTGTGCTGACAAGGCTTTGGGACTTTGCTGTCCATCTCTGTGCATCGATCTGCTGCGCCATTCGGGCCATTCTAGGCAAGAAGGGGGGGAGAGATGTTGATTTCGATCTATTTCCTTCAGGGTCTGCCGTGGTTTCGGAACAAGTCGCGGTGCCGGGTGAGACGGTCATGAAGCAGGGGGTGGCGCAAGGTGATGGGCATGTGCCACTCGACCCCTGCTTGAGGTATGCTATGGGCGTCAGAACCGTCGTCATTGAGAGGAAAAGTGAGATGAAAGCCAAGGTCAGCTGGGTGGAAGGCATGAAGTTTGTGGGCGAGAGCGAGTCCGGTCATCAGGTGACGCTGGACGGCGCCAACCCGGGCGAAGGTGCCAGCCCGATGGAGATGATCCTGCTGGCTGTCGGTGGGTGCAGCTCCATCGACGTGGTCTCCATTCTGGAGAAGGCGCGCCAGAGCGTGACCGCCTGCCATGTGGAGCTGGAAGGGGAGCGTGCCGACTCGGTGCCTCGGGTGTTCGAGAAGATCCACCTCAAGTTCGTCGTGACCGGCAAGGGCTTGGCCGAGAAACAGGTGGCCCGCGCGGTCGACTTGTCGATGGAAAAGTACTGTTCAGTGTCCCTGATGTTGGAAAAAGCGGTAGAAATTACCCATAGTTATCAAATTCTTGAAGCTTGATAGTTGTAGTTTGTCCCGTAGATAACGCCATGACATAAGGAAAGTGCGATGAAAAAAATGATGATGTTGCTTCCCCTGTTCGGACTGGCCGCCTGCAGCATGCCGCAGCCCACCCAGTATCAATACAGTCAGTATCAGTGCGGGGAAGAGTTGTTGGCCATCACCTATGATGCCCAGGCCGACATGGTGCAGTTCCCTTATGCCGGGGTGTATTACAAGCTGGGTCGCATCGAGTCGCCCAAAGAGACCGCCAGCTATTCCGATGGGGTGACCACCTTCTCCCAACAGGGCAAGCAGGCCACCCTGATCAAGAGTGGTGTGACCCAGCTGACCTGCGAGCTGAAGTAATCGCCATGCCGTGGCAACGGCGTGTATGCAAAACGGCCTGCTTGAAGCAGGCCGTTTTGTTATGGGTAAGGGTCACTGGGCGGGCAGGGAACCCAGCAACTGGGCGGCAAGCTGCTGGCTCAGCTGGCTGCGGGCATCCTCGGCGATGGGCACGTCGCTGGCGAGCTGGATGGCGCTGCTCCAGACACTTTGCTGGGTGCGCCTGTCGATCAGCAGTATGGCCAGGGTGCCCTTGCGCGCATCGGCGGCGGCATTCAGGCCTGGGGTCATGCCGAGGCGGGAAAATATCTCCCCATCACTCATGTCCTGGCTGCCTGCCACCCCGATGGCGACCCAGACGTCGGCTTCATCCAGGGGCACACTGCGCCAACCCTTGCCATCGAGCGTCTGGGTGACGGCTCGTTGCACCGGCTCCAGCCAGGGTGCTGCGCTGTTGCCTGCGTACTGGAACTGCTCTGCCAGCGCATAGCGTGGCGTCGCCCCGTAGGGCCAGTTGTCTGCCGGGCGTACCACCATGGTTCCCGTCTCGACAGTGGGGGCGGCAGGGCCCGCGCTGCAACCGCCCAGCAGGGCTGCCAGTGTGAATGAGAGAAGTGCACCGCGCATCATAAGCTCCTTGGCTCAGGTAATCTTGCCGGTTTCTAACAGTTGCTGGATCAGGGGGCGCAGAATCAGCTCCATCGCGAAACCCATTTTTCCCCCCGGCACCACTATGGTGTTCATTCTGGACATGAAGGCCCCGTCGATCATCGACAGCAGGTAGGGGAAGTCCACCTGCTTGATGCCCCGAAACCGGATCACCAGCATACTCTCGTCCAGGCTGGGTATCACCTTGGCGCTGAAGGGGTTGGAGGTATCCACCGTCGGCACGCGCTGGAAGTTGATGTGGGTGCGGGAGAACTGCGGGGTGATGAAGTTGATGTAGTCATCCATGGAGCGGACGATGGAGTCGGTCACCGCCTCCCGGGAGTGGCCGCGCTCAGAGGTGTCGCGAATGAGCTTCTGGATCCACTCCAGGTTGACGATGGGCACCACGCCGATGAGAAAGTCCACGTGCCGCGCCACATTGTGTTCACCGGTCACCACGCCGCCGTGCAGCCCTTCGTAGAACAGCAGGTCCGTCTCCCCCGGCAACGCCTGCCAGGGGGTGAAGGTGCCCGGCATCTGGTTGAAGGGGACCGCCTCGTCGAAGCTGTGCAGGTAGCGTCTGTACTGGCCGCTGCCGCTCTGGCCGTACTCCTGGAAAAAGGATTCCAGCAGACCGAAGTCGTTGGCCTCCGGGCCGAAGTAGCTGATATGGCGCCCCTGCTCGCGCGCCTTGCGGATCGCCACGTCCATCTCGGGCCGGGTATAGCGGTGAAAACTGTCCCCCTCGACCACGGCTGCCTTGTATCCGAGCTGGTGGAACATGGAGCGGAAGGCGTTGGTGGAGGTGGAGGTGCCGGCACCGGACGAACCGGTAACCGCAATGATGGGATGCTTGGCCGACATAGAATTCTCTCTTCCTTGGGAGTTCCGTTATAAGGGCAGGTTCAAAGTGCGGTCAAGTGCGCCTTCATGACCCGGCTGTACCATGATCCCCGTCGCCCTCCATGTGCAGGCGCCCTGGCGGGGCTGACATTGCCGAATGTGGGCATAACATAACTGTGTGTGAAGCGCGTCAGACTGCGGATGAGGTGACCGCATTCTCCGGCGCGGCATTCTCCCGCCTGTACCCCGGGGTGGCTGAGCCTGACGCCGTTCAGATCGTGGATCAATCCTGCCGGAGATCGTCGGCGGGCGCATTGCTCAAATGCGTCTTTGGCACGACGTTGACACTTTCATGCAACTCGCTGTAGACCAGCACGGCACTACCTTGTAGTAATTGCTGTCTGACCTCCTCGACCTTGTCGGCCAGGCTGACATCCTGCTCGCCGTATTCGGTGCCTTCTTGCAGTACGAAATGCTCGAGCAGGTTGTTGAGGGTATCTGGATCCAGTTCTTGCCAAGGGATAATCATGATTTCATCTTCAGTCATAGCGATGCGGATATTGTCGGTGTCTGACCGGCAAGCGCAAGGAGTTTATCTGGACCTGCGCGAGGGTTTTCATGTCATCAGTTGAACAGCGTCACCCAACCAGTCACGTCGACCAGCATCTTCAGGATGCGCGTCGGCACGCCCTGAGCGCGGGGCTGCGCTGGTTCTGGGCCATCAGCCAGCTGGCGATCCTCTATCTGCTGGCTCGCTTCTATATGTATCAGGATGCCCAGCAGGTGGCGATCGCTGGACTGCCCTGGGAGTATGAGTGGCAGATAGGCCTGGTGATCCTGGCCAGCGTGCTGACTCCCCTGGTCTGGCGCTGGTGCTCTCGCCAGGGAACATCGAGATGGCAGCCCTGGCTTTGGGGTTGTGCCATGTTGTGGGGGCTGGCCTGGGCTCTGATGGCCTATTCCCTTGCCATCATCGAATTCAGCGTGGGATTCAGCCTGGCATTCAACATCGTCAGCCTGTTGCTGCTGACGGCCCTGATCGCCTTCTACTGCGAGTGGCGTGTCTTCTATAGCCTGAGTGCCCCGCCTCTGATCTTTCTGCTGTTCGAGGAGCACTGGGTGATGGTGCCGTCCGTCACCGTGCACTGGCTGGCGGTCGGGGGCTTGCTGATCATCCTGGAGACGGGGCGGCGGATGCTCAACCGCTGGTTCGAGCTGGCGGTGTCGCGCGAGTATGACAACCTGATGCTGGCGCGCAAGATGGATGCCATGGCCCATCGGGATCCCCTGACCGGGCTTGCCAACCGCCGTCATTTCGATCGGGTCTGCAAGCACGCCATCGCACAGGGTACAACGCTGGAGGTGCCGCTCACGGTGATCCTGCTGGATGTGGATTTTTTCAAGCGATACAACGACCGCTACGGTCATCAGGCGGGGGATGAGTGCCTGATTCTGGTGGCCGAATGTCTTGAGGAGAGCGTGCGCGAACCCGGCGATCTGGTGGCCCGCTATGGTGGTGAGGAGTTCGTGGTGTTGCTGCAGGAGACAGATCTGGCCGCCGGTGAACGGGTTGCGCAGCGTATTCGTTCTACCCTGGCCGCCAGGGCGTTGCCCCACGAAGGCTCAGATGTGGCTCCCCATCTCACCCTGAGCCAGGGGATTGCCCAGTGGCGTCAGGGAGAGAGCCTGGTCATGCTGCTCGAGCGGGTCGATGGTGCTCTCTACCAGGCCAAGGAAGAGGGGCGCAACGGCTACCGGCTCGCATCCTGAGTCTGCTCCCGCAGCCATTGGCTGATCCGCTCCTCCAGCCAGAAGCGGGGGCGCCAGGGCGTACCGTGCAGGAAACCCACGTGGCCACCGCACCGGCTCAGCTCGTAGCGCACCAGGGGGGAAAGCTGTTCCGGTGTGGGGATCACGGCCTGCGTCATGAAGGGGTCGTCGGCGGCATGGATCACCAGGGTCGGGATGGGGATGCGCGCCAGCAGGCCAAGGCCGGAGCAGGTCTGATAGTAGTGATCGGCGCTGTCGAAGCCATGAAGCGGGGCCGTGACCTGCTCGTCAAAGTCGCGCAGGGTGGCGATACGGTCGACCTGCTGCGGTTGCCAGCGGGACTGGGCTGCGGCTTGATGGCGGATCTTGCTCTGCAGATTGGCTCGCATGGTGCGCAGCAGGTAGCTTTGATACACCCGTGAGAATCCCTGATTGACCCTGTCGGCGCAGCTCGCCAGTTGTAGGGGGGCCGAGATCACCACGGCGGCGGTGAGTTCATCCGGACAAGCCCGCGCCAGCAGATTGACCAGCATGTTGCCCCCCAGAGAATAACCGATGGCGATCAGTGGCTTGCCGGGAAAACGGCGACCCAGCTCGGCGATCACCGCCTCTGCATCCTCGATGGCGCCGGAGTGGTAGGCTCGCAGCAGCCGGTTCGGCTCGCCGCTGCACCCCCGAAAATGCATCAACACGGCGTCGTTCCCTTGCCGTTGCAGATGGGCAAACAGTCCCTTGGCATAGTGGGAGTGAATGCTGCCCTCCAGGCCGTGAAACAGCACCAGCAGTGGCCGCTCATCCGGGCTGATGGGCCCGCTCCAGGCGAGATCGACGAAGTCTCCATCCGCGAGTTCGAACCGTTCCGGGGTGAAGTGTGCCGGCGCGCGGCGCAGCCACTTCGGCAAGATGGTTTGCAGGTGGGGATTGCGGGCCCACCAGGGGGCGTGAAAGTGGCTTTCTGTCAGCATGCAACGACTCGGGGAGAAGAGGAAACAGGCAGCGGGCCCATGGCCCGCCGCGGTGTCAGGCGGGCAGGCGATCGTGGTGTTCGGCGCCGCGCAGCATGGCCTGGATCAGCTCGTTGGCTTCAAACTTGGTCAGTGCCTCGTGGGCGCCGACCTGATGGGCACGCTCCACGCTGATCTCGCTGGAGAGGGAGGTGTGCAGGATGATGTAAGCCTCCGCCAGTCTGGGATCGCTCTGTACCTCGAAGGCGAGCTCGTAACCGTCCAGCCCCGGCATCTCGATGTCGCTCACCAGGATGTCGATCCGGCTGCCCTGAGCGACCCTGGCCTGCATCAGGCTGAGGGCGTCGCGCCCGTTGGTGCACACCTCGTAGGGAATGTTGATGTAATCGAGGGCTGCCATCAGCTGGCGGCGGGCGACGGAGGAGTCGTCCACCAGCAGGATCCGCATCGGCTTGAGCCGCTCGCGCTGCACATCGGTCAGCACGGGGTAGAGGTGGCTGGGATCGTCCGGATAGACCCGGGACAGGATCAGTTCCACATCCAGCAGCTGGATCAGTTGATCACCGACCTTGGTCACCCCGGTGACGAAGACGTTCTGACCGAGGGAAGGGGGGGGCGGCTCGATGTCACGCCAGTTGCACTCGGTGATCTTGTCGATGCCCCGCACCAGGAAGCCCACCAGGGTGCGGCGGCAATCCGTGATGATGATGAAGCAGCTGGGCATCTCCTCCCGGCTGATCGGGCGATAGCCCACCGCCATCGCCATGTCGATCACGGGGATGGTGGTGCCCCGCATGCTGGCCGCCCCGAGCACGGTCGGGTGCGAATGGGGCAGGGCGGTGAGCTGGGTGTAGGGGACTATCTCCTTCACCTTGAGGGTGCCGATGGCGAAGGATTGCCTGGCTGAGAGGTGAAACAGCAACATGCCCTGGGATTGGTTGGCCTTGCTCGTCATGGCGGATGTCCTGTTGATCTAATCGGTGACGGTCAATCTGGTGTTCAGCATAGAGGGTGGTGACCAGGATGATGCCGTTGTTATTAACGGTTATTAGCGACCGAGAGCCACAAAACTGGACCCTGTCACCCTCATTTATTTTCTCGTCAGGTTCACTGGGCGGAGGCCACCGCCTCCAGCGTCAGCCCGAGCCAGTGCTGACACGCCTGCGCCAAAGCCTGTTCATCCCGATAGCCGAGCTTTGCCACGACCTGGGCCGGCTTGCTGCCACTTCTGAGCAGGCGTACCCCTTGCAGCAACTGCCACTGGGCACCGAGCGCATCGGCCGCCAGGGCGGGATCCTCGATGCCGCGCTGGGCGAGGCAAGCCTGCCAGGCCGCGGTGCTGCCTTCAGACTGGCCGGCCAGGGCGCGCCAGGCGGCTTGCAGCGGCTGATCTGCCTGCGCCAGGATGGTACACGCCTGCAACTCGTCCCCGATGACCCGCAGCCGGTGGCCATAAGCCTCCTGCCAGTCATGGGGCCTGGACCAGCTGGCCAGGTTGTCCAGCAGGGCGTCCATCAGCGGGGTGGGTTGCAACCAGCCAGCCTGGGCCGGTTGCGCCACCCGCACCGAGCAGGTCAGCAAATCATGCTGACAACCCGCCAGGGGGGTGAAGGCGGCGAGGGCATCGGCGCACAGCCAGAAGTGGCTGCCCGCCGTCAGCAACAGCTCATGGGAGCCGAGTCTCAGCAGCGCCGCACCTCGGGTGACGCGCAGCAGCTGACCCAGGGGGGAGCGTTTGCGGGGGCCGACCTGCAGGCAAGGAGTGGAAAAATGCTGATATTCGATGGCGTGATGCATGTAAAAACCCTGATATGATGCTGCCTGGAGGTAACAAAAATGGAAACCAGACGTAAAAAGCGCTTCATTGCCGGTGCGGTTTGCCCGGCGTGCGGCAAGATGGACACCATGATGCTGTATATGGAGCATGGAGTCGAGAAGGTGACCTGTGTCGACTGCGGGGATACCCAGGTGCAGACCCAGGCCGAGGTGGACAAGGCGACCCGCGAGGCCGAACAGGTCATAGGCGTCTTTCGTCCCGAATGACCTACCGCCGGGTGGCCGGGGTGGACCAGGCCATCCGCGAGGCTGAACCACTGATAAAGGTGTTTCGTCTCGAGTGAGGGGCCCTTGATAATACCCGGGGTGGGGCAAGGCTCGTTCTGGACTGCTGACTTTTTCAGCATGGCGGAGCGGGGCAGATCATATGCTTGGCCACCTTTTTAAGGTATTCTGGGCCCGTTTTTTTCTATCCGCAGGATCCCTGACATGAAAGTAGCTCCCCTGAGCGTGGTTACGCTGGAATACACGGTCACCGACGAACACGGTGAAGTCATCGACACCACTGTCGGTAAAGAGCCTCTGGTGTATCTGCACGGTACCCGTTATCTGGTCTCCGGCCTCGAAGCCGAGCTGGAAGGCCGCAGCGTGGGCGAGGCGTTCGACGTCACCCTGACGCCGAGCCAGGCCTATGGCGAGTATGACGAGAACCTGGTGCAAGAAGTGCCCGGCGAGCTGTTCGATGGCATGGAAGTGTCTGAAGGGGATACTTTTGTGGCCGAGACCGACGATGGCCACCGTCCGGTGACCGTCATCGAAGTCTCCGAAGAGTTCATCAAGGTGGATGGCAACCATCCGCTGGCCGGTGTGACCCTGGGCTTCAAGGTCGAGATCAAGGACGTGCGTGCCGCGACCGCCGAAGAGCTGGCTCACGGCCACGTGCACGGTGCCGGTGGCTGCGGTCACGATCATGGCCATGACCACGGTCACGATCACGACCATGACCATGACCACGGCGGTTGCTGCGGCGGTCACGGCCACGATCACGGTCATGACCACGGCGACGAGCAGGGTCATGGCGGTTGCTGTGGCGGCGGTGGTTGCGGTGGCAAGGGCCATCACCACTGATCTGCCGACTGGCAAGATGAAAAAACCCGCTGCCTGCGGGTTTTTTTATGGCGGTGCACTCAGTAGTGCGGGGGCGGCGTCTCTTCGGCCATGCTGGCTATCTGGCTCGGCTGCACGCTCTGCAGCTTGTCTACCAGTAGCTGGATCTGATGCTTGAGCCGGTCGAGTTCACGGCCCTGAGTGGTGACCTCTTCGTTGAGTTGCTCCACCGTGTATTCGGCATAGGCGAGACGGCTTTCCAGGGTCTCGAGACGATCGTTAACTTGCTGACTCATGGGCCTTTTGGTCCTTACTTGATAGTCCAGATTTCGGCCAGGCCACTGGAGCTGGCGCTGACGAGGTGGCCATTGTCGCGCAAAGCCACGCCATAGACCACAGCGCTCGGTGGTTTCACCTTGGGATGAGGAGAGACGCGCCAGCTTTGCAGCAGACTGCCATCGCTCACCCGCCACAGGGAGAGCTGGCGTGAGGGGGCGCCGGTGATGAGCCAATTGCCGTCGTTGGCAAAGCGCGCGCTGGTGTAGACCTCAAAGCGGTGCGCGAACTGCAGCCGGCTCACCTCCTTGCCAGTCTTGAGATCCCAGATGCTGGCCTGGCGGCTGTCGGCGGTGAAGGCGAAGCGCCCCGCCGGATCCAGCCTCGCCATCACCACCCGGCCGCCGTGGTTGAAACGCCATACCACCTGGCCGGTGCGGGTATCCCACAGATAGGCGCTGTAATCGTTGCCGCCGGTGAGGGCGTAGCGGCCATTGGCGGAGAGATCCACCGTGTTGACCTGCTCGGTGTGGCCGAGGAACTGCAGCCTGCGCCCGGTACGGGTATCCACCAGCTCCGCCTTGCCATCTTCGCGGCCGATCAGCACCAGACGACCATCGGCCGAGAGCGCGGCATCCCTCAGGCTGGATTCAGGAAGGGAATAGTAGCCTTGAGATCGACCATCTTGCAGGCGCCAAATGGCAAAGGTGCGCTGGGTGGCGGTGATGGCGTGGCTGTCGTCCGGGGAGAAGCGGGTGAGGGTGACGAACTCCTCCTGATCATCGCTCTGACGCCAGCGCCAGCGCTCCTTGCCCTGTTCCAGATCCCACACCACGGTGCCCTGGCCCAGGCTGGAGACGATGGCCTGCTTGCCGGAACTGGCAAGATCCGCACTCAGCAAGCCCTGGTTGGCGAGGCGGATCTGCTGGCCGGGAAGTGAGCTCTGTTCGCACCCCGTCAGCATCAGGCAAATACCGATGAGATAAATGGCACTTTTGATCATTTTTCCTGTCTCATGCTTTCGTTACCTGCGATCACGGCGTTAGTATAAGGCGCTTATCACGATAAACCTCTCATTTCACGAAGGAACCGAGAGCGGTATTTAGAGTTTTGGAGAAACTGATGAACAATTTTCTGAAGGTGTCCCTGTTGGCTGCGGCCGTTGCCGTGGGTCTGACTGCTTGCCAAAAAGATGAGAAGCCTGCTGCCAATACCGCAGAGGTCAAGGCAGAAGCCAGCAAGCCGGCAGAGGCTCCCAAGGCAGCAGCCAAGAGCTTTGAAGAGCAATCCGGCTATGCGATCGGCCTCTCCATGGGTCGTTATATCGCCAATACTCTGGAGCGTCAGCAGGAGCTCGGCATCAAGCTGGACAACAGCGTCATCCTCAAGGGGGTGACCGACGGTCTGGGCAAGGAAGCTGGCATGACTGACGAGGAGATCCAGAAGGTCCTGCAGGAATACGACGCCAAGATCAACGAGCTGACCAAGGCCAAGGCAGACAAGGATGCGGTGGAAAACCTGAAGAAGGGTGAAGAGTACCTGGCCGCCAACGCCAAGAAAGAGGGCGTGAAGAGCACCGAATCCGGCCTGCAGTATCAGGTCGAGAAGCTGGGTGACGGCGCCAAGCCGAAGGCCACCGACATCGTCAAGGTGCACTACACCGGTACCCTGACCGATGGCACCAAGTTCGACAGCTCCGTCGATCGCGGCGAGCCGGCGACCTTCCCGCTGAACCAGGTGATCCCGGGCTGGACCGAAGGCGTGCAGCTGATGCCGGTCGGCTCCAAGTTCAAGTTCTTCCTGCCGTCCAAGCTGGCCTATGGCGAGCACGGTGCAGGCTCCATCCCGGCCAACGCCGTGCTGGTATTTGACGTCGAGCTGCTGGCCATTGAAAAGCCGACCGCCGAAGGCGACGACGCGAAGAAATAAGCGGTAAACGCGATGAAAACGGCTCCCCAGGGAGCCGTTTTTGCTTGTGTGGCGCAGTGGGTGGCGGGAGAAAGCTGAGAGCCCGTCTTGAGTGTATGGCGTCTACCCCCCAGAATAGACAACAAAATCAATCGCAAGGATGGATCTCGTGGCTGAAAGCAAACCCCGTGTCCTGCTGGTGGAAGATACCCGCAGTCTGGCCGTTGTCTATGAACAGTACCTGGTTCAGGATGGCTATGATGTGCTGTTGGCCGATTGCGGCCAGCAGGCACTGGCGCAGTTGCTGGCCAGCCCGCCCCCCGTGGTGCTGCTCGATCTCGAACTGCCCGATATGTCCGGCATGGCCATACTGCAGCAGATCACCGAGCAGCAACTGCCCTGCTCGGTGGTGGTGATCACCGCCCACGGCTCGGTGGATGTGGCGGTGGAGGCGATGCGCTGCGGTGCCTTCGATTTCCTGACCAAGCCGTTCGACGGCAAGCGGCTGTGCGCCACGGCGCGCAACGCCCTCAAGCACCAGCAGCTCAGCTCGCTGGTGGCCCAGTATCGGGAGAACTTCGAGCGCAGCTCCTTTGCGGGCTTCATCGGCGCCTCCATGGCGATGCAGGCTGTCTATCGCATCATAGAGAGCGCGGCCCCGAGCAAGGCGACCGTGTTCATCACGGGGGAGAGCGGCACCGGCAAGGAGGTGTGTGCCGAGGCCATCCACCAGTGCAGTCCGCGCCGGGATCAGCCGTTCATCGCGCTCAACTGCGCCGCCATTCCCCACGATCTGATGGAGAGCGAGATCTTCGGTCATGTGAAGGGATCGTTCACCGGTGCCCAGGGGGATCGCAAGGGGGCGGCCAGCCTGGCGGACGGTGGCACCTTGTTCCTCGACGAGATCTGCGAGATGGATCTCGACCTGCAGAGCAAGCTGCTGCGCTTCATCCAGACCGGTACCCTGCAGCGGGTCGGCAGCGGCAAGCTGGAGACGGTGGATGTGCGCTTCGTCTGCGCCACCAACCGGGATCCCCTGGTGGAGGTCAAGGCGGGGCGTTTTCGCGAGGATCTTTACTACCGTCTGCACGTGATCCCGCTCTCCCTGCCGCCACTGCGGGAGCGCGGCGAAGACATACTGCTGCTGGCCCGCGACCTCCTGCTGCGATATGCCAAGGAGGAGCACAAGCGCTTCAAGGATTTCGATGCCGACACTGTGCGGATATTGCTCGACTACCCTTGGCCCGGCAATGTGCGCGAGCTGCAGAACGTGGTGCGCAACATAGTGGTGCTCAACGATCGCGAACTGGTGAGCAAGGATATACTGCCACCGCCGCTCAACGGCGGCCGTGCGCTCGCGGTGCCTGCTGCTGCTGAGGCGACCCACGAGATCCTGGCCGAGCCCGTGCAGACCGCTCTGCCGGTGCGCCCGCTCTGGCTGGTGGAGAAGGAGGCCATCGAGCAGGCCATCGCCAGCTGTGACGGCAACATCCCCAAGGCGGCGGCGCTGCTGGAGATCAGCCCCTCGACTATTTATCGCAAGAAGCAGGGTTGGGAAGAGGCGAGCCTGGCTTGAGGCTTAAGTGCAGCTGGGCTCGGGCCTTCCCTTATCTGTCGCAAGAGGCAGAGCCGGGAAGAGGGGGCTTGGCCTGAGTGACGGGCGGCGTGAGCCACCCGCTCTTTTTGCGGCCCGCCGTCAGAGCTTGGCGAGGCGCTTGAGTCTGGCCAGCCGCTCCGTCTCGTTGGCCTGTAGCCAGCCATCCCGCGAGAGCAGGAACCAGGCGCGGGCGAAGTATTCGGGGGCGGCCGGATCGTCCAGCATCAGGCCGTTCTCCCCCAGTTCCTCGAACAGGTAGCCATCTTCCGGCGCGCTGGCCTCGGCCATGTCGGCTTTCAGCTGGCTCAGCTCGGCCATCGCCTGTTCGTGCAGGCCCTGGGCCCGGCTCAGCCGTGCCAGGCTCCAGCGGGCGATAAAGGCCTTGGCCTGATTGTTGTGCTGCTGGTGCCAGGCCAGGCATTTTTGCTGGCAGGCTCTGGCTTCATCGAGGCGTCCCAGCTCGAACAGGGTCCAGCCCTGATTGTTGTAGAGGCTGGGCAGCCAGCCGCGCACCTTATCGTCGGCACTGCGTTCGGCCAGGGTCATCGCCAGTTGATGCCAGCGGCTCTGCTCCTCCAGCGGGGCGGCGATGGCCACCATGTGGGCCGCGTCTATGGCGAGCCCAGTCTCCCCCAGCTTGAGCCCGAGTTGCCACCCCTGCTCGAACAGCGTCCTGGCGCTGGCCTTATCGCCGGCCGAGTTGAATGTCCGCCCCCGTTCCAGCAAGGCGCGCAGCCGTGCTCGCGGGGTGGCGTCGGTGAGGCGGGGTTCTATCTCGTCGAGCAGCTGGTGGGCCTGTGCAAACTGACGCTGCAGGGAGTGGGTGCGGGCGATTTGGGTGAGCAGCTCCAGCTCGTATTGCAGGTCGTCCTGCGCCTCTTCGAGCAGGCGTCGAAAACGCAGGGCAGTGGCGGCGGGATCCTGATAATCCCACTGCGCCATGAAATCGGGCGGATTGTCCATCTGGCCTCCTGGCTGGTTACTCTGTCACCAAGATGCCTATCGTCCATTGGTTGTACAAGGGGCGCCCGTCACAGGGCGCCCCTCAGATCATGAAAAAGATCGTGTAAACGACATCAGTAGACCATGGCTAGGCTCATCAGCATCAGGCCCAGGGCGGCGAAGGCCCCCTCCTTGATGGCCAGGCGCGGCACCAGCGCCTTGGGCAGCGCCGGGAACAGGCAGAGTGCAAAGCCAAGACCCGGCATCAGCCAGTGAAAGCCGGGGCTGCGCAGGCTCGGGTCTGCCGCGCCATTGATGACGATGAGCAGGATGAAGAGGGTGAAGGCTGGCAGGATAAACCAGCGGGCGTTGCCGGCGGCGACCGCTCGCAGCGGGGAGATGCGATAGAGCACCAGGGTCACGATAAATAGTACGAGAGGGGCCAGCAGATAGAGGGGGGCCGGATTCATGATGGGGGTCTCCAGACAACGGGGGGAAGAGTGTAAGCAGCAGGGGCGAGGGATGACCAGCGCGCCGGCCCCGGGCTGTGAGGCCGATCCCAGGGCAAAGGTTTGCCAGGCAAGGGATCAGCGCAGCCAGATCCAGGCACAGCCAAACACCAGCCAGCTCAGTACCAGCAATACCCATGGCAACGGGTGCTGGCGAGAGACCTCGATCACGTCGAGCTCGCTCTCTTCTTCATGCTCGCCCTGTTGTGGCTGCTTCGCCCTGGCCTGCAACTTCTTCTGGCGGCTCGCCTCCCGGGCTCGCGCCTTCATCTGCTTCTTGTATTCGTCTATGCCCTTCTGGATTCCCTGGGCGATCAACTGGGTCTGTTCCTTGGTCTGCCCCGGCTTCTGGTTGGCGCGGGCTACCTTCATCGCCTCCTGCTGGGTCTCGGGGGAAATCTTGTCGTACTTTGCCATTCACGAGTCTCCTTGGCATCGATTGGCGGGAAGTATGCCACAACTGTCTCCGACCGGCTGCCATCCCTGCGGGTGAAATGGCGCGACAGGGCAGGAGGGGATGGGAATATGAGGAAAGAGGTTGCGCTGGTGATCACATTTGGCGGAATTTGTGAGTCACTGATGAAAAAGCGTCACATGTTGTTTGTTATATTACGGACCGACTCGAGACCGGGTTGCCCAATAACAAAATAACAAGGTGATATGGAAATGAATTATAAATTTGTCAAAGGAAGTGTCGCGCTGGCCGTGCTCGCCGCGCTGAGTGGCTGCAATATCTCAAGCAATGACAGCGTCGCCCCCTGCAGCGAAAATGTCTGCAAGCTGACCATTCTGCACACCAATGATACCCACGGTCGTTTCTGGCACAACGACAAGGGTGAATATGGCATGGCTGCCCAGAAGACCCTGGTCGAACGCCTGCGTGGCGAGGCCAAGGCGGCCGGCAGCGAGGTGCTGGTACTCTCCGGTGGCGACGTGAACACCGGGGTACCCGAGTCGGATCTGCAGGATGCCGAGCCGGACTTCATGGCCATGAACAGCATCCGCTACGATGCCATGGCGGTGGGTAACCACGAGTTCGACAACCCTCTGACCATCCTGGAGAAACAGCGTGAGTGGGCCCAGTTCCCCATGATCTCCGCCAACATCTACGACAAGGCCAGCGGCAAGCGCTATTTCGATCCCTACAAGGTGTTCAAGCTGGAGAGCGGTCTCAAGGTTGCCGTGCTGGGCCTGACCACCGAAGACACCGCCCAGCTGGTGGATCCCAACAACGTCCAGACCCTGGAGTTCCGCGATCCGACCACGGAAGCGGCCAGGCTTGGTCAGCAGATCCGCGACAGCAAAGAGGCGAACCTGGTCCTGGCCATCACCCACATGGGTCACTACGAAAATGGCCAGCACGGCAGCAATACCCCCGGGGATGTGGAGATGGCGCGTGCACTGCCGGCCGGCACTCTGGACGCCATCATCGGCGGTCACTCCCAGAACCCGGTCTGCATGGAGCCGGGCACGCCGGACAAGTACGCCGACTTCAAGCCGGGTGACGACTGCCTGCCGGATCAGCAGAACGGCACCTGGATCATGCAGGCCCACGAGTGGGGCAAGTATGTGGGCCGCGCCCAGTTTGACTACCAGAATGGCAAGCTGACCCTGACCCAGTACGACCTCATCCCTGTCAATCTGAAAGACGCTGACGGCGCCTTCATTCAGGAAGAGATCACCAAGGATCCCGAGCTCTACAATACCCTGCTTACCTACCAGGAGAAGGGGCAGCAGGAGCTGGGCGTGGTGATAGGCTCCACCGACGGTGTGCTGGACGGCGAGCGTGCCAACGTGCGCAACAAGCAGACCAATCTGGGTCGCCTCATCACCACCGCCACCGCCGAGAAGCTGGGTACCGATTTTGGCATCGTCAACTCAGGCGGGGTGCGTGCCTCCATCGCGGCTGGCGACATCAGCTACCGCGACGTGCTGACCGTGCATCCATTTGGCAACACGGTCAACAAGGCGACCATGAGTGGCAGCGAACTGGCGGCCTATCTGGGCCAGGTGGCGACCAAGACCATCAACACCGGCGGCTATGCCCAGTTTGGTGGCATCAACATGGCGGTGGACTGCCAGGCGAAAAGCGTGACCATCACCAGCGTGGGCGGCAAGGCCTTCGATCCGGCGGCCAGCTACAGCTTCTCCATCCCGAGCTTCAGTGCGGCCGGTGGTGACGGTTATCCGAAGATCGACACCATCAATGCCGGTCTGGTGGATGCCGGTGTGCTGAAGGATTACATCGCGGCGAAGAAGACCATACTGGTGGCCGATTATCAGCCGTCCGGTGAAGTCAGCTATGTTAATTCCGCCTCTATGGATGGCTGCAAATAATCCAGCGGCTCTGGGCCAATAACAAAAGAGAGGCAGCCATGGCTGCCTCTCTTTTTTATTTTCGAGGTCATCAACAGGAGCTGATGACGATTATTCCCGGCTCCTCGCAAGGCGGGGGAATATTCCATGAGTCGCAGTGAAGAGTGCGATGACAATAAAAAAGCGACCCTGAGGTCGCCTTTATCATGCTTGCCGAACGAGCGTGCTTATAGTTGCTCGATGCCGACGATGTGCCAGGGGGCATTGTCCTTGGCCAGGTTGCGCTCGAGGTGCCACACCTCCTTGATGTCCTCCTCGACCTGCTCCTGACGGTCCATGTAGCGACCGCTGAAGCGCACGCTGACCTGGGCCCAGTCGCTGCCGTAGTCGGCACGCACCAGCTGGGTGTCCACATACATCACCTCGGTGTGCTGCTCGCCGGTCAGTTCGGCGCGCTCGGCCTGGAGGTGCTGGAACAGTTCCGGGCTCACGTACTCCCGTACCTTCTCCAGATCGTTCTTGTTCCAGGCCTCTTGCAGGGTGCGATAGTGATCGCGGGCACCGGACAGGAAACCGTTCATGTCAAAACCTGGCGGCAGGCGGAAGGGGACGTCACTGTCGGCAAAGCCGGTTGCCTGCGGGGCACCGTTGCTCTGTTCGAACTGCTGAGGCGCTGCCGACGGAGGCTGATAGCCCGCGTAGGCCGTCTGTGGCTGAGGTGCCGCCGCCTTGTTCTTGCGCAGGGCTCGGAACAGGAATACACCACCCAGTGCCAGCAGGGCGATCAGCAGGAAGTCCATCCCTTGCAGACCTTCGAAGGCGCCGCTGCCCAGCAGGTAGGCGAACAGGCCACCGGCCAGCAGGCCGCC
Organism: Aeromonas sp. QDB31; assembly: GCF_027707605.1. Taxonomy (NCBI): domain Bacteria; kingdom Pseudomonadati; phylum Pseudomonadota; class Gammaproteobacteria; order Aeromonadales; family Aeromonadaceae; genus Aeromonas; species Aeromonas sp. QDB31. The sequence continues at coordinate 136,941 of NZ_JAPCIX010000001.1, forward strand.
CAGCAGGCCACCCATCATGCCGCTCTTCTTGGGCGCCGCGGCCAGAGTCGGATTCTTGCCATTCACGGGGGCTGCAGTCGGAGCCGGTTGAGCCGGTGCCGTCTTGTAGCTCTTGCCAAAGGATTTGCCGCCACCAAATTTCTTGGCCTCGGCGATGGGTGCCCCAAGGCCAATGGCCAGGATCACGGCAAACAGGGTCAGCATCTTTTTCATTTTGACTCTTTCACTCTCATGTAGGTGGGGGCATGCTCTGCTTGTGCAAGCTCAGCGAGGCGCATGGCAGGCTGCCGGTCCCTTTTTGTGTTGCAGCTTGCGGGTATGATTACCATGTCTGGCATGAATTATTCATGAACAGATTGCCCCCCCTGGGGGCGCCAAGGAGGATCCCCATGAGAAACAGACGACCGAGTCGTTCGGTGCGCAGGCTGCGCAACAAGCTCAAATCCAAGGCGAAGGATCAGACCCTGGTCTGGCCCTTCCTCGTGCTGTGAGGGGCAGGGAGGGCCCCAGGAGCCGATGAGCCGGCCATCCGCAAGCAGGCAGGCCACCGGGTGAGGTGAATAGCGCGCATTAGCGCTCGCGATGGCGGGGTTTCTTTTGTAAAATTCCCGTCCCCTTCCCGCTGCGGTTTTTATGTGTATGGCAGAGCAAGTGACGGCGAAAAAAGACGCCAAGACACAACAGCTGAAAGTTCCCCCCCACTCTTTTGAGGCCGAGCAGTCCGTACTGGGCGGTCTGATGCTGGATAACGAGGCCTGGGATCGGGTGGCCGAGCGGGTGATCGACAAGGATTTCTACAGCCGTCCCCACCGCCTGATCTTCCAGGCCATGACCCGCCTCTCCAATGCGGGCAACCCCATCGATCTCATCACCCTGCAGGAGGAGCTGGAGCGCTCCGAGCAGCTGGAAGAGTCCGGTGGCTTCGCCTATCTGGTGGAGATCGCCAAGAACACCCCGAGCGCCGCCAACATCAATGCCTACGCCGAGATCGTGCGTGAGCGGGCTGTGGTACGGGAGATGATCTCGGTCGCCAACGAGATAGTCGAAGCGGGTTACGAGCCCCAGGGGCGCACCTCCGGCGATCTGCTGGACCTGGCCGAGAGCAAGGTGTTCCAGATTGCCGAGCAGCGCTCCAGCGCCAACGAGGGCCCGCAGCCCCTGAAACTCATTCTGGAGCAGACGGTCGACAAGATTGAGGAGCTGTTCAAGACTCCTCACAACGGCGTGACCGGGGTCTCCAGCGGTTATGGGGATCTGGACAAGATGACCGCCGGCCTGCAGCGCTCGGACCTCATCATAGTCGCGGCCCGTCCCTCCATGGGCAAGACCACCTTTGCCATGAACCTGTGCGAGCACGCGGCGCTCACCGCCGACAAGCCGGTGCTCATCTTCTCCCTGGAGATGCCCTCCGAGCAGATCATCATGCGTATGCTCGCCTCGGTGGGGCGCATCGATCAGACCAAGGTGCGGACCGGCCAGCTCGACGATGAAGACTGGGCGCGACTCTCCTCCACCATGGGGCTACTGCTCGAGAAGGGCAAGATGTACATAGATGACGCCTCCGGCCTGACCCCGACCGACGTGCGCTCCCGTGCCCGGCGCATCGCCCGCGAGCACGGCGGTCTCTCGATGATCATGATCGACTACCTGCAGCTGATGCGGGTACCTGCGCTGTCTGACAACAGAACCCTGGAGATCGGTGAAATCTCCCGCTCCCTCAAGGCCCTGGCGAAAGAGCTGCAATGCCCTGTGGTGGCGCTCTCCCAGCTGAACCGAAGCCTGGAGCAGCGGGCCGACAAGCGGCCGGTCAACTCGGATCTGCGGGAATCCGGCTCCATCGAGCAGGATGCGGATTTGATCATGTTCATCTACCGCGACGAGGTGTATCACGACGACAGTCCCGACAAGGGGATTGCGGAGATCATCATCGGCAAGCAGCGTAACGGCCCCATAGGTCGGGTGCGCCTCACCTTCCAGGGTCAGTTCTCCCGGTTCGACAACTACGCCGGCCCGGCGTTTGACGATGATTATTGAGTACCTGATTGTCCTGACAAGGGAATTGCTGGGATGACCATAGGCAAGCAGCGTAACGGTACCAATACGGACGGGTGCGCCTCAGCTTCCAGGGCCAGTTCTCCCGGTTCGACAATTCTGCCGGTCCGGCCTTAGACGATGACTATCAAGGGATGACACCACTCGGTGCCTGGCGCAGGTGCGCCATCATGCCCTCGTAAGGAAAAACAGATGAAAGCGGCTATTGCCCAAATCGATACCTCGGCCCTGCGCCACAACCTCGCCGTGGTCAAGCGCCACGCGCCTTCCTGCAAGATCATCGCCGTGGTCAAGGCCAACGCCTATGGCCATGGCCTGCTGCCGGTGGCCCGCACCCTGGTGGATGCGGACGCCTATGCGGTGGCCCGCATCGAGGAGGCGCTGATGCTGCGCTCCTGCGCCGTGGTCAAACCCATAGTGCTGCTGGAGGGCTTCTTCTCGAGTGCCGATTTGCCGGTGCTGGCGGCCAACAACCTGCAGACCGCGGTGCATACCTGGGAGCAGCTCGAGGCCCTGGAGCAGGCCGAGTTGCCGGCCCCCGTGGTGGCCTGGTTCAAGCTTGACACCGGCATGCACCGGCTCGGGGTGCGGGCCGAGGAGATGCCCGCCTTTATCGAGCGGCTCGGCAAGTGCAAGAACGTGGTGCAGCCGTTCAACGTCATGACCCACTTCAGCCGCTCCGATGAGCTCGAGCAATCCACCACCCGCGAGCAGATCGACTTGTTCAGCAAGTTGACCGCCTCCCTCAAGGGCGAGCGTGCCATGGCGAACTCGGCAGGCATTCTGGCCTGGCCGGACTCCCACTGCGACTGGGTGCGCCCCGGCGTCATCCTCTACGGCGTCTCCCCCTTCCCGAACACGGTGGCGGCGGATTACGACCTGAAACCCGTGATGACCTTGAAGACCCAGCTCATCGCAGTGCGGGATCACAAGGCGGGGGAGCCTGTGGGTTATGGCGCCAACTGGGTGTCAACCCGTGATACCCGGCTCGGGGTGATTGCCATCGGCTATGGCGATGGCTACCCGCGCATGGCACCCAACGGCACGTCCGTGCTGGTCAATGGCCGCATCGTCCCCCTGGTGGGCCGCGTCTCCATGGACATGACCACTGTGGATCTCGGCCCTGACGCCACCGACAAGGCCGGTGACGAAGCCGTGCTCTGGGGCGAGGGCTTGCCGGTGGAGCGGGTCGCCGACGAGATTGGCACCATTCCTTACGAGCTGATCACCAAGCTGACCTCCAGAGTGTTTATGGAGTACGTTTAACCCTTTGACTTGGGATGGCGGCCGAGGAGATAGGCACAATCTTCTCCCTACGAGCTCATCACCAAGCTCACTTCCCGGGTGTTTATGGAGTACGTTTAACCCCCTCATCCCCAATCCTTCTCCCGCGAGGGGAGAAGGGAGAACAAGAAGGCCGCCCCGACAAGGGCGGCCTTTTTTATGCACTTGTGAGCGAGCGACTGACATAAAAAGCCCCGCATCGGCGGGGCTTTAGTCTCTGTCGCGGTGCTTAGCCTATGGTCATCAGGCTGGCGTTGCCACCGGCGGCGGCGGTGTTGACCGAGAGGGCGTGCTCGATCAGCAGTCGCTCCAGGGGGATGTCGGTCTCGCCACGGTGCAGGCCGTGCACGCCGACGATGGCACCCGCACGGGCAGCGGCCAGCTTGGCCACTTCCCGCAGCTGATCCGAGTCGCCGTGGTGCAGCAGGGCATCGAAGCCGATGTCGCTGCTGGCCCAGTCCGCAACCAGCTGGATGCGCGCCTGTACCTCGCTGGGCAGGCTGGTCAGCAGGGTACGGTTCTGGGCATTGTCCTGCCACAGCACCTCTGTCCCGACCGCCAGACAGGCCGCCAGCTGGGCCAGCAGATCCGTCTTGGCTTCTTTATCGTCGGCGGCCAGGCAGAGCACACGCTCCCGGGGCAGCAGGCTGTAGCTGTTGCGCTCGCCGGTGGGGCCGACCAGCAGTTGGGTCAGGCCGCTCAGCGCCAGCTCGCCGTAGCGATCGCACAGGGCCACCAGTGCCGGGGCCTGCTTGCCCGCCCAGCCACGCAAGGCCAGCAGCGCCGGTTTGGCGGCCTCGGCTTGCGGGGTTGCGCCCGGCTCCTGGCGAAGCTGGCTGGTCACCGCCTCCTGCGGGCGTGCCCCGAGCAGACGGTACATGTAGAGCGGGCCACCCGCCTTGGGTCCTGTGCCGGAGAGCCCTTCGCCGCCGAACGGCTGCACCCCGACCACGGCGCCCACTATGTTGCGGTTGACGTAGAGGTTGCCGACCTTGGCGGTGTTGACCACCTGGGCGATGGTCTCGTCGATGCGGGTGTGGACCCCCAGAGTCAGGCCGTAGCCGCTGTCGTTGATCTGCGCGAGCAGTTCGCCGAGCTTGGCACGGGGGTAGCGCACCAGGTGCAGCACAGGGCCGAACACCTCTGGGCCCAGCTCATCCAGGCTGTCGAGCTCGATGAGCGTCGGCAGCACGAAGGTGCCGCGGTTGCAGGCACCCTCTTGGGTGCGGGCAATCTGGTGCACCCGGCGACCCTTGTCCCCCATGGCCTTGATGTGGCGTTCTATGTTGGCCTTGGCCTCGGCGTCGATGACAGGGCCGATGTCGGTGGAGAGGTGCTCGGGGCTGCCGACCTTGTACTCGGCCATGGCGCCCTTGAGCATACGGATCACCCGCTCGGCGACGTCGTCCTGCACGCACAGCACCCGCAGGGCGGAGCAGCGCTGACCGGCGCTGTCGAACGCCGAGGAGATGACGTCCATCACCACCTGTTCGGTGAGAGCGGAGGAGTCGACGATCATGGCGTTCTGGCCGCCGGTCTCGGCGATGAGCGGAATGGTGCGGCCCTGGGCGTCGAGGCGACCGGCCAGGTTGCGGGAGATGATACCCGCCACCTCGGTGGAGCCGGTGAACATGACGCCGCGCACTCGCTCGTCCGCGATGAGCGCCGCCCCCACGGTCTCACCGCGGCCCGGCAGCAGTTGCACCGCACCGGCGGGGACGCCGGCCTCGCGCAGGATGCGCACCGCTTGCGCCGCGATGAGGGGGGTCTGCTCCGCAGGCTTGGCGAGCACCGTATTGCCGGCCGCGAGCGCCGCGCAGACCTGGCCGCTGAAGATGGCCAGCGGGAAGTTCCAGGGGCTGATGCAGACCACGGGGCCGAGCGGTCTGTGGCTCTCGTTGGCGAAGTGGTTGCGCGCCTGGGCGGCGTAGTAGCGCAGGAAGTCCACCGCCTCGCGCACCTCGGCGATGGCGTTGGCGAAAGTCTTGCCGGATTCGCGTACCAGTAGGCCCATCAGGGGTTGCAGCTCGGATTCCATCAGGTCGGCGGCGCGATCCAGCACGGCGGCACGCTCGGCCGGCGGAGTCGATTGCCAGATCTGGCCGCTGGCCAGGGCGCAGGCGAGGGCCTTGTCCACCAGTTCGACCGTGGCTTCGCTCACCTGACCGACGACGTCGCGGTGATCCGCCGGGTTGACCACCTGCTGGAACTGGGTCGGCGCCTCGGTGTCGCAGCCCGGGTGTTCATTACCCAACATGGGCAGGGCCTGATAGGCGGTGTTGGTGCTGGCGAGCAGGGCGGCGGACAGCGATCCCAGACGGTGCTCGTTCGCGAGATCCAGGCCGGCGGAGTTCGGACGAGCCTCGCCGTACAGCTCACGGGGCAGGGGAATGCGCGGGTGGGGCAGACCCAGGCTGCCTTCACGGGCGGCCATCTGCTCGATCTGCTGTACCGGATCCTGCACCAGATCCTGCAGGGAGATGCTGTTGTCCGCGATGCGGTTGACGAAGGAGGTGTTGGCCCCGTTCTCCAGCAGGCGGCGCACCAGGTAGGCGAGCAGGGTCTCGTGGCTGCCGACCGGCGCATAGATGCGGCAGGGGCGACCCAGCTTGCCGTCGGCGACCTTGCCGACCACCTGTTCGTAGAGCGGCTCACCCATGCCGTGCAGGCACTGGAACTCGTACTGGCCCGGGTAGTAGTTCTGACCCGCCAGCTGGTAGATGGCCGACAGGGAGTGGGCGTTGTGGGTGGCAAACTGGGGATAGATAGACTCGGGCACCGCCAGCAGCTTGCGGGCGCAGGCGAGATAGGAGACATCGGTGTAGGGCTTGCGGGTATAGACGGGGTAACCCTCCAGGCCGTCCTGCTGGGCGCGCTTGATCTCGCTGTCCCAGTAGGCGCCCTTCACCAGCCGGATCATCAGGCGGTGACGGCTGCGCTTGGCGAGATCGATGACGTAGTCGATCACATAGGGGCAGCGCTTCTGATAGGCCTGGATGACGAAGCCGATGCCGTTCCAGTCCGCGAGAGACGGGTCGAAGCAGAGCTTTTCCAGCAGGTCGAGGGAGATCTCCAGCCGATCGGCCTCCTCGGCGTCGATGTTGATGCCGATGTCGTACTGCTTGGCGAGCTGGGTCAGCCCCAGCAATGTGGGATAGAGCTCCTCCATGACGCGATCGTACTGGGCGCGGCTGTAGCGCGGGTGCAGGGCGGAGAGTTTGATGGAGATGCCCGGGCCCTCATAGATGCCGCGGCCATGGGAGGCCTTGCCGATGGCGTGGATGGCCTGCTCGTAGGAGGCGAGATAACGCTTGGCGTCTTCTTCCGTCAGTGCCGCTTCCCCCAGCATGTCGTAGGAGTAGCGGAAACCCCTGTTTTCCATGGAGCCCGCGTTCGCCAGCGCCTCGGCGATGGTCTCGCCGGTGACGAACTGCTCCCCCATCAGGCGCATCGCCATGTCCACACCCTTGCGGATCAGCGGCTCGCCGCCCTTGCCGATCAGTCCCTTGAGGGAGCTGTTGAGGCCTGCCTCGTTGTGGGTGGCCACCAGCTTGCCGGTGATGAGCAGGCCCCAGGAGGCGGCATTGACGAACAGGGAGGCACTCTGGCCCAGGTGCTGGCTCCAGTTGCCACCGCTTATCTTGTCGCGGATCAGGGCATCCCGGGTTGCCTTGTCGGGGATGCGCAGCAGCGCCTCCGCCAGGCACATCAGGGCCACCCCTTCCTGGGAGGAGAGGGAGAACTCCTGCAGCAGCCCCTGCACCAGGCCCTGACGGCCGCTGGCGCTCTTCTGGTTGCGCAGCTTCTCGGCGATGCTCATGGCGAGCTTCTGGGTGGCCTCGGCCTTCTCCTTGGGCAGGCGGGCCTGCTCCAGCAGCATGGGCACGGCCTCGGTCTCGGGGCGGCGATAGGCGGAGGTGATGGCGGCGCGCAGCACGGACTGCGGCAGGATGCTCTCGGCAAACTCGAGGAAGACCTGGATCCCCTGCTCGCTCAGGGTCTCGATGGCCTCTTCTCCGGCGGCAGCGGCCAGGCCGGAGTGCTCAGGCGGGGTCAGGCCGCGCTCCAGCTGTTCCAGATAGGTGAAGATCGCCTGCTTGATCAGCCAGTGGGGGGTGCGATCCAGGGTCTGCGCCGCCTGCTTGAGCCGGTCGCGGGTCGCTTCGTCGAGTTTAACGCCAAGGGTGGTGGTGGCCATGGGACTTCCTGTGTCTATAAGGTAACAATATTACCGGACGGTTAAATTTTGCCGAGGATGGCGCAACCAGGTGCAACCTTCAAGCAAGAAATTTTAATGTTTTGGCTACATTGTTGAATTTTCCTATGCCACATGGTTCGGAGGATTGAGCCTTAAAATAGGGCTTAATATAGGTTTTTAGTGAAATATTAATAGGTTGCATACATGTTTTCTGAGTGATTCATGAGGTGCAACCCGTGGCTGTGTTGGGTTGCTCTTTTTTGATTGCGTATCAGGCTGGTACTCGTGGGGAAACGGGTGCAACCGCCGCTGTGGACTCACAGGTGTACTGATTGTTGGGGTGACCCTGGCGCTGACTCTTCTATGCTGATAGCTGTTCGCGAAATCCGCTATCAATGACCAAGGAGATCATCATGGCGCGTGTCAGTACCTATCTCAATTTTGCCCGGGAGACGGAGGCGGCCTTCCTGTTCTACCGGGAGGTGTTCGGCGGTGAGTTCAACGGCCCTATCCACAGATTCAAGGAGTCTCCCGGCTGCCCGGGTCAGCCGCCCCTGTCCGAAGAGGATGGCGACCTGGTGATGCACGTGGCGTTGCCCATCCTCGGCGGCCACGTGCTGATGGGCACGGACGCTCCTGCCAGCATGGTGTTCACCCTGGTGCAGGGCAACAACAGCTACCTCAACCTGGAGCCGGACAGCCGGGTCGAGACCGATCGCCTGTTTGCGGCCCTGGGGGAGGGCGGCCAGGTGGAGATGCCGTTGCAGGAGATGTTCTGGGGCGCCTATTTCGGCTCGCTGGTGGACAAGTTTGGCACTCACTGGATGTTCAACTGCGAGAGCAAGAGCTGAACCCTTGGCTGTGAATGAGAAGGGGCGCCGCGGCGCCCCTTCTGTTCATTAGTACCCCCAATTCAGAGCCTTATTTGCCCCTCCCCACCATCTCGCCGGGAATGACCCAGGCATCGGGCTTCCGGGGACAGAGCTGGCCCAAGGCAACTTGGGTCATGGTTGCCGTCCCACCATGTTGGCGGGCACCACCCAGGCATCGGACTCCCGGGGGCTGAGATGGCCCAAGGCAACTTGGCCTATGGCTGCCGTCCCGCCATCTTGCCGGGAACGATCCAGACATCGGACTCCCGGGGGCTGAGATGGCCCAAGGCAACCTGGCTTATGGCTGCCGTCCCCCATCTTGCCGGGAACGATCCAGACATCGGACTCCCGGGGGCTGAGATGGCCCAAGGCAACCTGGCTTATGGCTGCCGTCCCGCCATCTTGCCGGGAACGATCCAGACATCGGACTCCCGGGGGCTGAGATGGCCCAAGGCAACCTGGCTTATGGCTGCCGTCCCACCATGTCGGCGGGCACCACCCAGGCATCGAATTGCTCCGCGCTGAGGTGGCCGGAGGCGATGGCCGCCTCCCGCAGAGTCAGCCCCTGATGGTGCGCCAGTTTGGCGATCTCGGCCGCCTTGTCATAGCCGATGTGGGGGTTGAGCGCCGTCACCAGCATCAGGGAGCGGGCCAGCAGCTCGTCGATGCGCGCCCGGTTCGCAACGATGCCGACGGCGCAGTGGTCGTGGAAGCTTCTCATACCGTCCGCCAGCAGCCGCACGCTCTGCAGGAAGTTGTGGGCGATCATCGGCCTGAACACGTTGAGCTCGAAGTTGCCGCTGGCGCCGCCGATGTTGATGGCCACGTCGTTGCCCATCACCTGGGCGCACAGCATGGTGAGCGCCTCGCTCTGGGTCGGGTTGACCTTGCCCGGCATGATGGAGGAGCCGGGTTCGTTCTCGGGGATGCTGAGCTCCCCGAGTCCGCTGCGGGGGCCGCTCGCCAGCCAGCGCACGTCGTTGGCGATCTTCATCAGACTGGCCGCGAGCGTCTTGAGGGCGCCATGGGCATGGACCTGGGCATCGCTCGCCGCCAGGGCCTCGAACTTGTTGGGGGCGCTCACCAGGGGCAAGCCGGTCTGCTGTGCCAGGGTCTGGGCCACCGCCTCGGCGAAGCCGGGGGGGCAGTTCAGACCGGTACCGACCGCGGTGCCCCCCAGCGCCAGCTCACACAGATGGGGCAGGGCGGCAGCGAGGTGACGCTCCCCTTGCGCGAGTTGGGCGACCCAGCCGGAGATCTCCTGACCCAGGGTGAGCGGGGTGGCGTCCTGCAGGTGGGTGCGGCCAATCTTGACAAGGTCGTCGAAGGTGGCTGCCTTGCTGGCCAGCGTGTTTTTGAGCGTGGTCAGGGCAGGCAGCAACTGGCCGGTGATGGCGGTGACAGCCGCCAGGTTCATGGCGCTGGGGAAGACATCATTGCTCGACTGGCTCTTGTTTACCTCATCGTTGGGGTGCACCAGCCGGGCCTCTCCCCGGGCGCCGCCGAGCAGCTCGCTGGCGCGGTTTGCCAGTACCTCGTTGAGATTCATGTTGGTCTGGGTGCCGGAGCCGGTCTGCCAGACCATCAGGGGAAACTCGGCGTCGTGCAGGCCGCACAACACCTCGTCGGCGGCGGCCATGATGGCCTGGGCCTTGCGCGCGGGCAGCAGCCCGAGGGCGTGGTTCACCCTGGCGCAGGCGGACTTGATGCGGGCGAGGGCATGGATGATCTCCATGGGCTGGCGTTCCCCCGAGATATTGAAGTGGTGCAGGGAGCGCTGGGTCTGAGCCCCCCACAGCCGCGCCGCCGGGACTTCGATATCACCGAAGCTGTCGTGTTCGATCCGTACCGTCATGGTCGCCTCCCATCGAGAAACAAGGAGCAAGGAATCTTCCTTCCCCTCACAGCATGGCAAATCCCCCGATCGCTTGCTCACATCGGCTCGTCTGCCATGGCGTCAGTCGCCGGGCTGAAACGGCGTCAGTGCTGCCAGTGGCCGGGCATCCTCATACTCCCGGGTCGTCTCGCCGTGCTTGAAGATCTTGAAGCCCTCGCCCCGGGCGCTCCAGTATTCGATGGTCTCGCCGCGGCTCTCGCCGCTAATCTGCAGCAGGCTGGCTTCGCGCAAGGCCACCACGGATTCGCTCGGATTGATGGCACAGAACTCGGCGAGGCGCTCGTCCCGGGTCTCCCCCATGTGGCCGCTGATGCTGGCGTCCAGATAGTGGGGGTTGATTTGCAGCGGGAACAGGCCCAGCGCCGGCAGCACGGCGGCGCTGCACACCGGCATGTCGTTGGTGGTGCGAATGCTCGGGGTCGCCACGTTGCAACCGGCGCTCCAGCCCACATAGGGTACGCCTCGCTCGCGCACGGCGCGCTGGATGGGGACGACCAGACCGTATTCGTGCAGCAGCTGGTTCAGGCGCCAGGTGTTGCCGCCGCTGATGAAGATAGCCTCCACCTGCTGGATGGCATCCACCGGATCGTCGAACTGGTGGATGCTGATGGTCTCCACCCCCAGGCTCTCGGCGAGATCCTGGGCGCGGGCGTCCCAGTCGCTGCGGATCACCGCGTAGGGGATGAGCAGGATGCGCTTGACCTGTTTGCGGGCGAGCAGGGTTTGTACACGGTCGCGGGCCCAGCCAAGCAGGCCTGGGTGTTCGGTGGTTTTACCGTTGCTGAGCAGAAGCAGTTCCATGATGTTTCCTCGAAACAAGGCGCAGGACCTTGGTCTGTCCTGATGAAGGGAAGGGGCACTCTACCCCCAAGGCGGCGCCAAGTATGTGATCTCTGCGCGTTTTGTGCCCCCGGGTTAGGGGGCTCATGGATTGACCGCGTCAGGGTTGCCCGTTGACCGCCGCATAGCACAGCATCAGTTCGGCCAGGGAATTGACCTCGAGACGTTTCATCAGGCTGGCGCGGCACACCTCGACGGTGCGCACCGAGATGCAGAGATCCTGCGCTATCTGCTGGTTCTTGTGGCCCCGGGCGATGAGTAGCAACAGCTGGTGCTCGCGCGGGGTGAGCCGCTCAAAGGCGGCCAGATGGGCGAAACGGGTGGCCGCGCTCAGCGTCGCCTGCTCGGCCCGCGCGATGGCGGCGAGCAGGGGGGCCAACTGCACCGGTTTTTGCAAGAAATCCACCGCCCCCAGCTTGAGGGACTCCACCGCCAGCGGCACCTCGCCGTGGCCGGTGAGAAACAGGATGGCGATGGGGCTCTGGGCCGCCTTCAGCCGCTGCTGCACCTCGGGGCCCGACAGCCCCGGCATGCGGCAGTCGAGGATGAGGCAGGCGGGCTGGAGCAGATCGACCTCGGCCAGAAAGCGCTCGCCATCGGAAAAGCTGAACAGCTGCCGCTCGTCGCAACTCTCCAGCATGAAGCGCAGGGAGTCGAGCACAGCCTCGTCGTCGTCGACCAGATAGAGCGGGGGGCGGGAGGGAAACGTCATCTCAGTTCCTCGGTGTCGGCGGGTGGGGGGGGGCTGAGGCGGGATCCTCGGGTGGCGGCACGGGCAGGATGACCCGTGCCAGGCAGCCGTGGGGGCTCAGGTTCTCCAGACTGAACTGGCCGCGATGGCTCTCGACCACCTCCCGGCAGATGGCCAGCCCCAGCCCCATGCCATCCGGCTTGTCGCTGTAAAACGCCTGCAGCAGTTCGGTCGCGGGGACCTTCAGGCCGGCACCGTTGTCGCGGATCTCCAGCAGTAATCTCTGCGCCTCGAAGGCGATCAACAGCCCGACCCGGGCAGTCTCCTGTGCCGCTGCTTGCGTAGGGGGGTAAGCAGGAGAGTGAACAGCGGAGCGTGCCCTCTGCGCCGCACTCTTCGCTGCACTCTCGGCGCCATTCTTGATGAGGTTGACCAGCAACTGCTCCATCCCGGTGCCGTCCAGAGGCAGCCAGCGCGGCTGGCCTCGCCAGTGCAGGGTGAAGGCGACGTCGAGCGGCGCCAGCATCTGCTCCAGCAGGGGGCGCAGCTCCGCCACCAGGGTGGGCAGGTCGCAAGGCTCGAAGCGGGGAGGGCGCTTTTGCAGCCGGGCTCTGAGCCGGTTGACGGTCTGGGTGATGCGCTGGACCTGGAGCCCTATCTGCTCCAGAGCCTGACGCAGGGAGGCCTGGGCGGCAGCCTGGGCCGGATCTTGTGTCAATCTGTCCAGTCGCAACAAGGCCCCCTGGCTGTAGTTGGCGATGGCGCTGAGGGGCTGGTTGATCTCGTGGGCCACGTTGGCGCCGAGTTCACCGAGTTCGGCGAGCCGTCTGGCCTGTGCCAGCTGGCGTCCCTTCTGCTCGAGCTGGTGGCGGGCTTTGAGCAGCCGGCGCTGGCTGCGGTTGAACAGACGTTGCAGCAGCAGGTGGTGACCCCCCAGCAGCAGCACCAGCGCCAGGGCGCCCCAGCCCCACTGTTGATGCTGGCGCAGCCAGTGCCAGGCCGCTTGCCACCAGGGGCCCTGCAGCGGGTGGCGATCCAGCGCCTTGAGCAGGCGGTCGATGGCGAGCTCGCTGGTGGGCACGGTCCAGCCCGCCGAATCGGCGGCGATGGCCGCCTCGCTATCAGCGGGCAGGTCGAACAGCGCGCGGGTCACCGCCAGCGCCAGCGCGGGGGAGGCCCGCTCTGTCTTGGCGAAGGACCAGTTGGGGTAGAGCCGGGTCGAGCTCTGGCAACCAAAGCCGGCCGGCGCCTGATCGTCCAGCACCCGAAACGTCCCCTTGGCGACCTTGCCTTCCCGTTCCATGCGCTCCAGCTGGCACACCGGCACGATGGCGGCGGCCACCTCCCCTGTCGCCAGCCGCTCGATGAGCCGGTCCAGCGGAAAGCCGGTGAACTGCACGGTGGAGAAGAAGTGCTCCAGCCGAACTCCCTGTTCGCCCGCCTCGAAGCGATAGGCGAGGTAGCCGCCGAAGGCGTTCTCCGAGACGGCGGCGACCGCTTGCCCCTCGAGGTCACGCCAGTGTCGATAGGGGGCCTGGGCGGGCACCACCAGGGCGGCACCGATGGCAAGGTTGTCCCCCCCGGCCGGGCTCTTGAGGGTGGCGAGCCAGGCCAGCGGGTACTGGCGCGCCAGACTCACCGACTGGCCCGGGTTGGTGATGATGAAATCGAGGTACTCGAGGGCGACGGCCTCGGCCAGCTCATCGAGCCCCAGCGGATGCAGCACGAAGCGATGGTCGGGCACGCGCTGTGCCAGCCAGCGCAGCAGCGGTTGCCACTGGGCTCTGGCCAGGGCCGGGCCGCGGGTCGCCAGCACGCCGATGCGTATCGGCTCGGCCAAGGCCTGCTCCGGCGTGACCAGGGATGGTGCGGATTCCTGTCGTGCCGGCGCTGGCGAAGGGGGGAGCGGGGCGGCCTGCACCCGCAGCGGCAGGGCTGACAGGGCGAGCCAGAGCAGCAGGCTGAGCAGGGGCAAGGGGACTGGGACGTGCAGGGGGCTCTCCTCTCTATGCAAAGTGGGCAGTCTATCACCGGGATGTGCGCTTGCACGCGAGCGGGGGCCGGGAGGGGCGGCAAACGCCGCCCCGGTCACAGTTCAGCAGGGCTGGGGCATTTTTTATTGCGCTGGATCAACCCGGCTCCCGGTATGTGGAAAACCACAATAGAGGCGACTTCCTGCGTTGAGGACAATCGACCAAACCCCTTTCAAGCCAGCTCAGCAGAAGGAAAGACGCCATGGAGCCCAGCAAGCGCCGATTGTTATCCGGGATCGCCGCCCTCACCGCAGGGGCGGCCCTGATCCCCGTCACCCAGATTCAGGCGCAGTCCGTTCCCGCTCCCCGCAACGGGCGGGCGGCCATCAGCCGGGGGGACGGGCGCAAGCGTTACGGCATGCTGATCGACCTGCGCCGCTGCGTCGGCTGCCAGGCCTGCACCGTGGCCTGCACCATCGAAAATCAGCCTCCCCTCGGCCAGTTTCGCACCACGGTGAGCCAGTACGAGGTGAGCGACGTGACCGCCCTCGAGGCTCCCGCCTCTCTCTTGATGCTGCCGAGGCTGTGCAACCACTGCGCCGAGCCCGCCTGCCTCGATGTCTGCCCCACCGGCGCCACCTTCCAGCGGGACGACGGCATCGTCGTGGTCAACAACGACTGGTGCGTCGGCTGCGGCTACTGCGTGCAGGCCTGCCCCTATGACGCCCGCTTCATCAACCACGAGACCAATACCGCCGACAAGTGCTCCTTCTGCGCCCATCGGCTGGAGGCGGGGCTCTTGCCCGCCTGCGTCGAGAGTTGTGTCGGCGAGGCGCGCATCATAGGGGATTTGAACGACCCCAAGAGCCGGATCAGCCAGCTGCTGCGCGAACACGAGCCGGCGCTCAAGGTGCTCAAGCCGGAGGCCCATACCCAGCCGCGGGTCTTTTATCTCGGCATGGACGAGGCCTTCGTCAGCAAGGTCGACGGCAACCCGGCCCTGCGCACCCTGCTCACCGACGATGGCAAGGAGATAGCCCATGGTCATTAACGAACTGTTGGCCCCGGCTCAGCCCATCACCTGGCTGCCCTGGGCGGTGCAATATTTCTTCCTCATCGGCCTCGCCTACGGGGCCCTCTGGCTCGGCGCGTTTGAGCTGTGGCGCAAGGCGCCGGACCGGCGGCTGCAGACCCTGGCGGCGGTGCTGATGGTGGCGGCCGGTCTGGTGGCCCCCATCGCCCTGACCGCGGATCTGCACCAGCCGGCCCGGGCCTGGCACTTCTACGCCCAGACGCGCTTTGGCTCCGTCATGTGGTATGGCGCCTATCTGCTGCCGCTGTTCAGCCTGCTCTCCATGCTGCTCGGGTGGCTGCTGCTAAGGCCTGGCCTGGCCCGGCGCGGTGCAGAAGGGGACAAGATAGCCCGCCTTGCAAAGCTGTTCTGCCTGGGACGCTGGTCGGGGCACGTTTGGCTGCGGCCCCTCTCCCTGCTGGCGGCCGTGAGCGGGCTCAGCATCGCCCTCTACACCGGGCTCGAGACCATGGCGGTGGCGGCGCGCCCGCTCTGGCATACCCCCTGGTTGCCCTGGCTGCTGGCCCTGAGCGCCGTGCTGGGGGCCCAGAGTGCCCTGCTGCTGCTCAACCGCTTGCTGGCGGGCTGGGGTGCCCAGACAGAGTCGACCCTGCTGCGCCAGAGCGGCTGGACGTTAGGCCTGCTGGCGCTCTCCCTGCTGGGCTGGGCCCTGTTTGGCGGCGCCTCGGCGGCAGAGGCCGCGGCCCTCTATCGGCTCGACCCGAGCTGGCGGCTGGCGGCCCACTGGCTGTTGCTGACCCTGGGGCTGGCCGGCCTGCTGATGCTGGTGCGGCCAAGGATCTCTGCCCGCCTGGTACACTGGGGGCTGGCGCTGCTGGGGCTGCACCTGGTGTGGGGCCTGCGCTGGCTGGTGCTGATTCAGGGGCAGCTCGCACCCAAGTACGGGGCCGGCGTCTACCTCTATGAAATCGCCTGGGGCCCGGCCGGTGTGCTCGGCATTCTCGGCACCTTCGGTTTGCTGCTGGCCCTGCTGGTGGCCCTCTCGGAGCTGGTGCGCCCCTCTGCTTCCCCCGCCATCAAGGCATCCACAACTTTTGCACGCGAGGCACTCTGATGGATCACAGCAAACGCAAGTTTCTCAAGGGCGCCGCCATCGCCGGCGGCACCGGGCTGTTCGTCGCCGGTTACAGCGACACCCTCAAGCAGGTGGCGACTGGCCTAACCACCGGCAGCTCGGGCAAGCCGACCCGGGATCCCATCCATGGCAACTCGCTGGCCGTGGAGTACCGGGTTGACGAGCAGGGGGAGCTGCACCCCAACCCGGCCCAGCGGGTTGCCAACACCATGTGCCTCGGCTGCTGGACCCTGTGCGGAGTGCGGGCTCGCATCGACAACGAGCGCGACCAGATAGTGCGGATCCTGGGCAACCCCTATCACCCCCTCTCCGCCCGCCATCACATCAACTTCAAGACCCCGGTCAAGCAGGCGCTGCTCGCAACCAGCGGCTACCAGGAAGGGGGGCTGGACGGGCGCTCCACCGCCTGCGCGCGGGGCAACGCCATGCTCGAACAGCTCGACAGCCCGCAGCGAGTCACCCGTTGTCTCAAGCGGGTGGGGCCCCGTGGCAGTGGCCGCTGGCAGAGCATCCCCTTCGAGCAGCTGGTGGCCGAGGTGGTGGAGGGGGGCGATCTGTTTGGCGAGGGCCAGGTTGAGGGGCTGCGGGCCATTCGCAACCTCGCCGAGGTGCTCGACCCGGCCAACCCGGAGTACGGCCCCAGGGCCAACCAGTTGCTGGTGAGCAACGCCTCGGACGAGGGGCGGGATCACTTCATCAAGCGCTTCACCTTCAACAGCTTCGGCACCCGCAACTTCGCCAACCACGGCGCCTACTGCGGCCTGTCTTTCCGGGTCGGGGCCGGCGCCCTGCTGGACGATCTGGAGAAGAACGCCCACCTCAAGCCGGACTGGGACGAGAGCGACTTCCTGCTGTTCATGGGCACCTCGCCCCAGCAATCGGGCAACCCCTTCAAGCGCCAGTCCCGCCAGCTGGCGGCGAACCGGGCGCGGCAGGGCAAGCCGTTCTCCTACGTGGTGGTGGCCCCCAGCCTGCCCAACACGGTGAACATGCCGTCCGCCCCCGCCAACCGCTGGCTGCCCATCCGCCCTGCCACCGACTCGGCGCTGGCCATGGCCATGCTGCGCTGGATCATCGACAACCAACGCTATGCTGAGCCCTTCCTGACGGCACCCCATGCCGCTGCCGCCGAGCGGGCCGGCTATCGCGGTTTTTGCAACGCCAGCCACCTGGTGCTCTACGACGAGTCCCACCCGCGCTTCGGTCAGATGCTGCGGGCCAGCGATCTTGGCTTGCCCTTTGAGGGGGAAGCCTATGGGGAGGGGGACGCCATGCTGGTAGAGAAGGCGGGCAGCGGCGAGCCGAGACCCGCTGGTCAGTGCGAGCGGGCCAACCTCTGGGTGGATCGCCTCATTCAGGGCCCCAAGGGGGAGTTCACGGTCAAGAGCAGCTTCCAGCTGCTGGCCGAGGCGTGCCGGGAGCACTCTCTCGCGCAATACAGCGCCGAGTGCGCCGTGCCGGTGGCCGACATCGAGGCGCTGGCGCGGGAGTTCACCAGCCACGGCACTCGCGCGGCTGTGGTCTCCCACGGCGGCACCATGAGCGCCAACGGCTTCTACTCGGCCTGGGCCATCATGATGCTCAACGTCATGATTGGGAACCTCAACGCCCGGGGCGGCGCCGTGGCGAGCGGCGGCAATTTCGATCCCTTCGGGGCGGGGCCGCGCTACGATCTGGTGAGCTTCCCCGGCATGGTCAAACCCACCGGAGTCTTCCTGTCGCGATCCAAGTTCCCCTACGAGAAGACCTCTGAGTATCGGCGCAAGCGCGAGGCGGGCCAGAATCCCTATCCGGCGCAAGAGCCCTGGTTCCCGATCTCGGGCCCACTGCTCGGCGAACACCTGACTGCGGCGGTGAACGGCTACCCCTACCGGCTCAAGGCCTGGATCAACCACATGGGCAACCCCCTCTACTGTCAGGCCGGGCTCAGCAAGGCCATAGGCGAAGAGCTCAAGGACCCTGCCGTGCTGCCACTTGTGGTCAGCATCGACAGCTTCATCAACGAGTCGTCGGCGCTGTCGGACTACATAGTGCCTGATACCCTGACCTACGAGTCCTGGGGCTGGGCCACCGCCTGGCACGGGGTGCTGACCAAGGTCTCCACCGGCCGCTGGCCCATCGTGGAGCCAAGAGTCGCCAAGAGTGCCGAGGGGGATCCGGTCTGCATGGAGTCCTTCTTTATCGCGGTGGCCAAACGGTTGGGGTTGCCGGGCTTTGGCGAGGGGGCGGTCAAAGGGGCTGACGGCAAGGTGCACGGCTTGAACCGGGCGGCGGACTTCTCCCTCTACGGGGCGGCCAACGTCGCCTATCTCGGCGAGCCGGTGCCTGCCATCGATCCTGAGGATCTCGCCTGGTCCGGGGTGGAACGGATCCTGCCGGTGTTGAACGCCACCCTGAGTGCGGAGGAGGCGGGCCGCGCCGCCTATCTCTTCGCCCGTGGCGGGCGCTTCGAGCCGGCGGCCAAGGGGCGCGATGAAGCGGGTCAGCCGAGCAAGCGCTGGCCCAAGCCGCTGATGGTATGGAACCCGGAGGTGGGCAGCCGCCGCCACAGCCAGAGCGGCCAGTTCTTAAGCGGCACCCCGCGCTTCTTCCGCCCCCAGCTGGCGGACGGCACGCCGCTCAATGAGGCGTTCAAGCCGGCCCAGTGGCCGCTGCTGCTCACCAGCTACAAGTCCCACACCATGAGCTCCATGAGCATCGGCTCGGACCGCCTGCGCCAGGTGAACCCCAGCAACCGGGTGCGGCTCAATGCGCAGACGGCGGCGCAGCTGGGAATAGAGAGTGGGGACAGGGTGCGGGTCAGCACCCCGGATGGCAGCGTGATCGGGGTGGCCGAGTGCGTGGCCGGGGTGCAGGCCGATGCCATCGCCATCGAGCACGGTTTCGGCCACAAGGAGCTGGGGGCGCGGGAACACTGGATAGACGGCCAGAAAGTGGTCGCCAATCCGCTGCGCGGAGCCGGGGTCAACCTCAACGATCTGGCGGTGCTGGATCCCAGCCGCCATGGCCGCTACCCCCTGGTGGACTGGGCCATCGGCTCCTCGGCCCGCCAGGGGTTGCCGGCCCGGGTGGAGAAGCTGGTATGACGATCCAATGAAAACGGGGCCTGCTGGCCCCGTTGCTTATCTGCTCTGCGTCACTGTCACAGTTTGAAGTCGACCCACACCAGGCGGTGATCCGAGCTGACTCCCTTGGCGATGCCCAGCTTGGCGTCATACACCAGGTGGTAGCCCGGCTCGAAGCTGGCCGGCCAGAACACGCCGGAGGCGACCGCGTTCAGGTTGGCGGAGGGCAGCACGTGGTCGAGCTGCAGGCCGCTGCTGCTGGTGATGCGCTCCGGGGTGGGGCGGTTGTTGTTGCGTTTGCACTGATCCGGCTGGCTGGCGAGGCACTCGGGGCCGCCCTGGCTGACCGGGATCAGGGCGCCGTTGGTGACGGCCTGATTGACCAGCACATGGTTGTGCAGATCCTGAATGGCGGTGAGATCCCCATCGCCAATCTGGGGATCGGCGTTGAGATCGCCGGCGATGACGAACTTGGCACCCGCGGGCAGGCCACCGGCCTTGCCGGCGTCATCCACCATGTAGCTGGCGGTCTCCACGTAATCCTGCCAGAAGGCGACTTCGGCCCGGTTGTGCTTGACGTTGTGGCGCGCCGCGTTGCCGAAAATGGGGGGAGTCGGGTGGGAGATGAGGAAGTGGATCACCTCCTCCTTGTTGCCGCGCTTGATGCGCACCGGCACGTCGGCGTGGTTCTTGGACGAGAGCGGGAAGGACTGCCAGGCTGCGTCGTCATACCAGGCATCGCCGCACTGACGGCCGGCCGGGATCGGCGCCTTGGCATTGTTGCAGTCGTCGATGACGGGGTTCGCTTCGCCCGGCATGTCCTTCCACTTGAATTTCTGGAAGGTGCGGATCTGCTTGGTATCGATGGGGTACTGGGACATCACGGCGAAGGCGTACTGGCCGTGGTAGTTGCCAAAGCCCCAGGCGTCGTCCGGCCCGTTGTTGACCTTGCCGTCCAGGTTGAGGTCATGGCCGCTCATCAGGCCGGTGTTGGTGGCGAAGTTCTGCAGCACCGGGTAGCTGATGGCCTTCACCTCGTCGTGCTGGGCATGGGCCAGGTAGTTGTCGTTGAAGGCTTTGAGGTCCGTGGTGTCGCTGCCCTTGCCGTCATTGTCGAATTCGTTGAGCAGGAACACGTCCGGCCGGGTGCGCTGCACTATCTCGGCGATGTTGCGGATCTGCTGCACGTCGAGGGCCTTGGTCTTCTCGGCGCCGCTCAAGGTGCCGTCGGCGAGGTGGGCCAGCAGGGCATCCTGCTCGGTGCGACTGAGGGCCAGTTCACCGGCGAGCATGCCGGCGGCGGTGCGATCGAAGGAGAGGTTGAAGGTAGCGAAGCGAACCATGGGGGTCGGGGTCTCGGAGTCATTTTGGCTGTTACAGCCTGCCATCAATCCGAGGGAAATGGCAGCGGCCAGTAGGGATTTGCTGATATTTTTCATTGTAATATTCCGTAGCATCAACAGGTTATGCCTGAGAGTCAAAGAAGCCCAGGCGGGCCCATTATAGAGAGGCGGGGCCAAAACGGGTTCTGAATGAGCCAAACTGTGAGACCATTCACAGCGCGAGCAGAGGAAGGGGGCGGGATGAGTCGGCAGCCAGGGCCCCGGGCGTTCAGGACCAGCGAGAAAGAAGGAAGGGACAGGAGGCGTTGGCGCTCTGGCTCCGGGCGTTCAGGACCAGCGAGAAAGAAGGAAGGGACAGGAGGCGTTAGCGCTCTGGCTCCGGGTGTTCAGGACCAGCGAGAAAGAAGGAAGGGACAGGAGGCGTTGGCGCTCTGGCTCCGGGTGTTCAGGACCAGCGGGAGAGGGGGGAGGGCATGGCGTAGGCGTAGCCCTGTTGGTAGTCGCAGCCGAGGCGGTTCGCTATCTCTATATGGGTCTGGGTCTCCACCCCTTCGCACACCACGGCCATGCCGAGTCGCTGCAGGTATTTCACCAGCCCCACCAGCATCTTCAAGGCGTGTGAGGTGCACGCCGCCTGCAGCAGCAGGGAGCGATCCAGTTTGACTACCTCGTAGGGCAGTGCCATCAGCCGCTGAAAGTTGCACTCCAAGGAGCCGAAGTCGTCGCAGGCGATGTGGGCGCCATGGGCGCGCAGCACCTCTATCAGCGCCCTGTACTGGCTCTCCAGCCGGGTGTGCTCCAGCACCTCGAACCAGATGTCGATCCCCACCTTGCGGGCCTGTATCAACACCAGCAGCAACAGATTCTGATAGGTTGGACTGGAAGGCGCCGGGTTGAGGTTGATGGAGAGCGTATAGGGGCCTTTTTGCGCGAGCACGGGCAGGTCGCGCAGTATGGCCCTGAGCATGACGATATCCAGATGCAGGGACTCGTCCTGGCTGAGCGAGGCAAAATCGATGCCCTGATAACATTGCGCCACCGGATCCCAGCGCCTGGCCAGCGCCTCGTACCCCTTGACCTGACGGTCCCGACCGATGATCGGCTGGTAAAAGGGAACGGCAACATCTGCCATGGCCATCGTTGCCATGGCACTCATCGGATACTCTTCTTTGAACGCAAACATGGCACTCACCTGATGGACGAATATGGCTGCGCATCATACAAGGCGCAGTCATCCAGCCGCTGTAGGAATCGTCTGATAATCAACCTGCTGCTTGCGTGGGTAGGGGCTGGCTGGAGAGCCGCGAGGGAGATCCGTCAGGAAGCAGGAGCACGTGATGAAATGGGCCCAAGGGAGGTCGGGTGAGGTGTCAGCGAAGTGCGTGTTCCGGCTGGTGGCCTCCGGCATCAAGGAGGGGCGTACCATGCATGGCCTGGGCCAGCCACTCCCAGTCCAGTGGCGGTGTGCCGGCCTTGAAGCGCTGGTAGGCCTGGCCCTGATGGATGGTCAGAAACAGGGTTGTCGACAGGCCGAGTCGGTTGAGATAACGCACCATGACGTCCCCTTGATAATGGTGCAGCCGTTGCTGCAGCTGGGGCAGGCTCAAGCCCTGCTCCTGGCCGGTTTCATCCCAGATTGCAAACATGCGAGGTGGCTCCTGACGGTGAGGAGTCCACTGTTTCGAAAAATGCGGAGCAGGGCAATTGTCAGATCTGACAGTGCCAAATGGAATCTTTCCAGAAAAGCGAAAACCCGGCGCGAGGCCGGGTTTTCTGAAGGATGGTGGAGGGAGAAGGATTCGAACCTTCGAAGGCAGAGCCGTCAGATTTACAGTCTGATCCCTTTGGCCGCTCGGGAACCCCTCCACAGGGGCACTACTTTTTACAGACCTTACATGCAATACAGGAAGATGGTGGAGGGAGAAGGATTCGAACCTTCGAAGGCAGAGCCGTCAGATTTACAGTCTGATCCCTTTGGCCACTCGGGAACCCCTCCACGGGGTATTTTCCTGATTGTTCGCACTTGAATGGTGGAGGGAGAAGGATTCGAACCTTCGAAGGCAGAGCCGTCAGATTTACAGTCTGATCCCTTTGGCCGCTCGGGAACCCCTCCCCAAGTGCGAGGCCGCATACTACCAGATCCGGCAAGCTTGTGAACCCCCAGGCCGCATTCTGACGACAAAAAAGTGTCGACTGGTTATTTTTTGATATCTCTCGCTCAAAATTCACGCTTTTCAATGACTTTTATACCGATGTTCAGGGAGGGCCGGCAGGGAGGAGATACACAGAGGAGCCACGATGGGCTCCTCTTTTTTATGCGGAAAAGGATGGCAGTGGCGAGACTCAGGCGTCTGAGGGGCGCGCCTGCTGGCAACCCTGCACCGCGTGGGCGATGAGTTCGAGGGCGCTCTGCTCGCAGGGGGGCAGCTCCTCGTCACATTGGCCGAGCGGGGTGACGCGAGGGCCCCATTTGATGAGGGCGGCACCCCAGGTCAGGCCGGCCCCGAAGGCGGCGGTGAGCAGATAGCTGCCTGGCTTGACCCGGCCCTGCTCCAGCGCCTCACACAGGGCGATGGGCACGGTGGCGGCGGAGGTATTGCCGTACTGCTCTATGTTGACCATCACCTTCTCCATAGGGGCGTTCATGCGCTTGGCCAGGGTCTCTATGATGCGCACGTTGGCTTGGTGCGGGACTATGAGGTCGACTTGCTCGGGGGTGATGCCGGCCTGGGTCAGCACGACGCCGGTGGCCTCGCCCATGCCGCGCACGGCGCGCTTGAAGATCTCCTGCCCCTCGAAGTTGAAGGTGAACAGGCCGTCGATGTCGGCGAAACGCACCCGATCGGTGCCGAAGTTCGGCACGTGCAGTATCTCCCGCGCCTCGCTGTCACAGCCGAGCTTGCTGGCAATCAGGCCGCTCTTCTGCTCGCTCGCCTCTATCACCACGGCGCCGGCACCGTCGCCAAACAGCACGGCAGTGTCGCGCTTGGCCCAGTCCAGCAACTGGGTGAGGCGCTCTGCGCCTATCACCAGCACCTTCTGCATCATGCCGGTCTGCACCAGGGAGGTGGCGACCGAGAGCGCATAGACAAAGCCGGTACAGGCGGCATTGAGGTCGAACACCGCAGCCTTGTGGGCGCCCAGGGCCTGCTGCACGGCAGAGGCACAGTTGGGCACCAGCGTGCCCGGGGTGGCGGTGGCGAGTATGATGCCATCGAGTTCACCGGCGTCCAGACCGGCGCAGGCCAGGGCACGGCGGGCGGCCAGGGTGGCGAGTGCCTGGGTGCTGACATGGGAGACCCGGCGTGCCTTGATGCCGGTACGCGGATAGATCCACTCATCCGAGGTATCCATGATGGTGCTGAGGGCATCGTTGGTCAGCACTGCGGGAGGCAGACATTTGCCCCAGCCGGTGATATTGGCGTATTTCATCTTGTTATCGCTTCTTGTTGTGGATCGCCCGCGGGCGAAAGACATTGCGCAATTATGTCGTACAGGGTTTCCAGTGTCATCCCGCGGGGAGGGGAGCGCAAGGGGGCGCAGGGGGAACAAGGTCGTGATTTTGCTTAAATTCCCGCGCCTCCTTGTCTTAAGATGAGAGCCCGACCCAGGTTCTCCCTTCCCGAGGTGTTGTCAGTGCACAAAGCGAATCTCAACCTGTTGCCCACCCTCAAGGTGTTGCTGGAGACCCGCAACATCAGCCGGGCGGCTGAGCTGCTGCACCTGAGTCAGCCCTCCATCAGCAAGCAGCTCGGCCAGCTGCGCAGCGAGTTTGGTGACGAGCTGCTGGTGCGGGAGGGGCAGCGCTGGCTGCTGACGCCGCGGGCAGAGAGTCTGGCGGCGGCGCTTGCCGACTCGCTCGGTGCACTGGATCGGCTCTATGCGGCGCCGGAGTTTGCCCCCGAGCGCTGCGAGCGGGTGTTCCGGCTCGCCTCCTCCGACTACGTGGCCCAGCATATCCTGCCCGACATCTGCGCGGCGCTGGCCAGGGCGGCGCCCCGGGCGGCGCTGGAATACAGCCTGTGGGACAAGCGCCAGCTGCCGCAGCTGTGGCAGTCCGAGCTGGATCTGGTCTCCACCATCACCGAGCTGGTGCCGGATCAGATCCGGGGGCTGCATCAGGGGGAGGACAGGCTGGTGATGCTGATGGGGCGCCACCATCCGCTCTCGGACACGGCGCCCAGCCTGGATGACTACCTCGCCTGGCCCCATCTGCAGGTGAGCGGCGGCGGCGACAAGGACAGCCCGGTGGAGCAGGTGCTGGCGCCCCGGGGGCTCTCCCGCCGCTGGTTTGCCCGGGTGCCCTTCTTCCAGGCGGCGGTGGAGGTGCTGCTGCGCACCGACTGCCTGATGACCACCCCGGCCCATATCGCCTGGCAGCTCTCCCGGGAGCACGCCCTGAGTTTTTGCGATCTGCCCTTCGCCACCCGGGTTCAGCAGTATCATCTGCTGTGGCACCAGCGCCACCACCTGGATCCGGCCCACCGCTGGTTTCGCGAGCTGGCCTACCCCTTCCTGCGGGATCATCTGCAGCGCACCCTGGGGGAGAGCCGCAAACAGCTGGATCTGAAGGCAGACCCGCTCCGCTAGGGCAGTCGGTTATGCCAGCCTATAGCCGTTGGCTATGGACTCTATTCATAACTTTCACTTCTGGCATAGCTGGCCGCCTCCTACCCTGATCCCAGTTAGAGACATTCGACTAGAGAGAAGGAAAGGGTATGGAAATGACGAGTTGGCTGGCACTCGCCGCCATTTGCGCGATGGGGGCCATCAGTCCGGGGCCCAGCCTGGCGCTGATCATCCGCAATACGGTGCAGGGGGGGCAGGGCCACGGGGTGGCCACGGCGCTCGGCCACGGCCTGGGGGTGGGGATCTACGCCCTCATCACGGCGCTGGGTCTCTCGGTGCTGATCACCCAGACCCCGCTGCTGTTTGATCTGATCCGCTACGGCGGCGCCGCCTTCCTCGCCTGGCTCGGAGTCAAGGCGCTGCTGGCCAGGCCCGCCAGTGGCGACGCTGCCGACGAGACGGTGCACGGTGCCCGTGGCCGTCAGGGGGCGTTCGAAGGCTTTATGGTGGCCTTCTTGAACCCCCAGCTCGCCATCTTCTTCATCGCCCTGTTCAGCCAGTTCGTGCACGCCGATACCGGCTGGCGCGAGGGGAGCATCATGATGCTGACCGCCGGGGGCATAGACGCGCTCTGGTACGTGCTGGTGGCCCTGGTGCTCTCCCGTGGGCCCGTGCTGGCCTGGCTCAAGGCCAAGTCTTTCGTGATCGACAAGGTCAGCGGCCTGGTGTTGCTGGGGCTGGCGCTCAAGGTGGTGCTTTGAGCCCGCGTCCCAAAGGTGGGATAGAGGCCTGATCCAATCCTGCATTCTGCGGTGATCTTAAGCGGGATCAAGGCGAAGGGCGCCCGGTCTCGCTAGAGTGACGGGCATTTCTCGTCCGCCTTCAGACCAGACCCATGCAGGATCACACCCAGACTAACCGCCTCGAGCTGCTGGCCCCGGCCAGGAACCTCGTCTATGGCATCGAAGCCATCAACCACGGCGCCGATGCCGTCTATATGGGCGGCCCCGCCTTCGGCGCCCGCAGCGCGGCGGGCAACTCCCTCGAAGATATAGAAGCGCTGGCTCGCCACGCCCACCGCTTCGGCGCCCAGGTGTTCGTCGCCTTCAACACCCTGCTGCACGATCACGAGCTGGAGCAGGCCCGGCGCCTGACCCACCAGATCTACGAAGCCGGGGCCGATGCGCTGATCGTGCAGGACATGGGGCTGCTGGCGCTGGATCTGCCCCCCATCGCGCTGCACGCCAGCACCCAGACCGACAACCGCACGCCGGAAAAGGTGAAGTTTCTGCAGGACGTGGGTTTCTCCCAAGTGGTGCTGGCCCGGGAATTGTCCCTCGAGCAGATCCGTGCCATCAGCGCCCAGACCCAGGTGCAGCTGGAGTTCTTTATCCACGGGGCCCTGTGCGTCTCCTACAGCGGTCAGTGCAACATCAGCCACGCCCGCACCGGCCGCAGCGCGAACCGTGGCGAGTGTGCCCAGCTCTGCCGGCTGCCCTGCTCCCTGCAAACGCCAGGGGGTGAGGTGCTGGTGGAGAACAGTCACCTGCTCTCCTTGAAGGACATGGATCAGAGCGCGAACCTGGAGGCGCTGATCGCCGCGGGCATCCGTTCCTTCAAGATTGAGGGGCGCCTCAAGGGGCTGGACTACGTCAAGAACGTCACCGCCTGGTATCGCCAGAAGCTGGACGCCATTCTCGAGCGCCGCCCCGATCTGGTGGCCGCCTCCGCCGGCCGTTGCAGCTACGGCTTCACGCCGGATCCGAAGAAGAGCTTCAACCGGGGTAGCACCGACTACTTCCTCCATGGCCGAAAGCCGGACATCGACTCGCCGCGCAGTCCGAAATATCTGGGTGAGCCACTCGGGCGCGTCAGCAGGGTGACCCGAGATGGCATCGAGATCGACGGCAAGCAAGTGACCCTCAACAACGGCGACGGCCTCGGCTTCTTCAAGCCGGGGGGCGAGCTGGTGGGGATGCGCCTGAACAAGGTGGAAGGCAAGCAGTTACTGCTGTCGGAGCGCATGCCCGGGCTCAAGGTCGGTGCCGAGATCTTCCGCAACCACGATCAGGCATTCAGCAAGTTGCTGGAAAAGCCGAGTGCGGATCGTCGCATCCAGGTTGACATGCACCTCTCCGAGTGTGAGGAGGGGATAAGGCTCGCACTGGTCGACGAGCAGGGCATCAGTGCCACCGTCACGCTCCCCTGCGACAAGCTGCCGGCCGACAACCCGGCGCGGGCGCTGCAACAGGCGAGGGATCAGCTTGGCAAACTCGGCAACACCCTGTTTGAGGCGCGCCAGATTGAGTTGGTATTCACTTCTCCCCTGTTTATTGCCGCATCCGTGCTCAACGGCCTGCGCCGGGACGGCGTAGCCGCCCTGGAGGCGGCCCGTCTGGCCGCCTACCGGCGACCCGAGCGGCGCATCCCGTTGCGAGGCGCCACCTACCCCCAGCACCGTCTCTCCTACCTCGGCAACGTGCTGAACAGCGCGGCCGAACAGTTCTTCCGCGACCACGGGGTGGGGCGCATCGCCCCCGCTTTTGAGGCGAACAAGGAGCTGGGGGAGGTGGTGTTGATGACCACGAAACATTGCATTCGCTACAGCCAGCACCTCTGCCCGAAGGAGGTGCCCGGCCTCAAGGCCGAGCCGCTGGAGCTCAAGATGGGCAAGGACAGCTTCCGCCTGCGCTTTGACTGCCACCGCTGCGAGATGCAGGTGATGGGCAGCCTAAAGGGGTGATGGCTGCCCGTGTGGGCATAGGGCAGGAGCGGATTTGATGGCAGTATGGGGGCGCTGCCTTGTTACGGATATCCCGTGGTGAGCCGTCTTCCCCAAGCCTTCCTCTGCTGACAAAGGATCTGTCATGAACATCAATGCACTGCCGTTTTGCACCACGAACTGGGCCGACATCCCGCCGACTGAACACAAGGGGGAACGGGGCGTCGCCCGCTGGCACACCCGGCAGTTCGGGGATCTGCGGGTGCGGATGGTGGAGTACTCCCCTGGGTATCTGGCGGATCACTGGTGCAGCAAGGGCCATGTGCTGCTCTGCCTCGAGGGGGAGCTGCACACCGAGTTGCAGGATGGCCGCGTCTTCACTCTGACGCCGGGCATGAGCTATCAGGTGGCGGACAACGCCGAGCCCCATCGCTCTTACACCGAGCAGGGCGCCCGGCTCTTTATCGTCGACTGAGCCGCGCCCTTTCCCGTCTCCCCCTTCCTCTTTCAGGAACCAGCCCATGCTTGAACTCAGACCGAACTGTGAATGCTGTGACCGGGATCTGCCCGCCGACACGGCGACGGCCTACATCTGCTCTTTCGAATGCACCTTCTGCGCCGAGTGCAACGATCAATATCTGCACCTGACCTGCCCGAACTGTGGCGGCGAGCTGGTCAGGCGCCCACGCCGCCCGGCGGCCAAGCTGGTGAACAACCCCGCCTCCCTCAAGCGCGTCTTCAACCCGGCCCTGAAAGCGGCCCTGAGCAAGGGACGCTAGGGCTGCCGGGCACACATGCGGGTAAGCCACCATTTGAATTCTTGCCCACGCCTCTAGTCGTCAGGGGGAAACGGTATGGCTGTGGAACCATGACGGGTGGACAAGATGAGGCTGCTGGGAGGTCTGTACCGGTGGGCGAGCGCCCACCGGTGGGTTCGGTCGCAACCCTGGCAGGTTGCCGACGACACACTATGGTTTGGCGAACTGATCGGCGCTGAGCACCTCGATGCCAACGAACGGCTGATCGCCCTCGACCCAGGCATCGTGCCCCGGTGGAATGGTGTAGGACTCCCCGGCGTTGATGGTCTTGAGGGTGCCATCAGCGAGACGGACCGTGAGCGACCCCGAGACGGCGTAACCCAGGTGCGAGAGCTGGCATTGTTCCGTCTTGACGACCGGTTTGATGCAGTCAGACCAGCGCCAGCCGGGGGCGAAGTTGAACCGCCCTATGGTGTAGCCGTCGAGTTTGACGACCTCGACCCGGGTCTTGTCGGGGGTGCGCACCTCGTCTGGGGCGCCGTGGGACTTCACCTGGAATTCAGTGACGGTGACTGGAGTGGACATGTTTCCTCCTCGTTTCAAACGGATCGCGGCGATAGTCGCGATCGGATCGCCAGGAAACACGCCGTGATCTCGATAGTCAGCAAGCTGCCAACGCGCAGCGTCATCCCGGTATTCGAAGTATTCGCCCAAACTCCCGTCGGCGCCGTGCTTTGAGGCCCGTGACCGGCAAGTATTCAACCCGGGGGCGGCGTCCCGCTTTCACCTTCTCTCGGAGTCATCGGTATAACCGTTTTTTTCAATCTCTTGCCTGGTCGGTGCCAGGCGAGGTGTTGTCTGGCCGTGCAGGCTGGATGGGATGAATGGCCAGGGGCCGGACGGCCTCTGGTTGTGGAGACTCAGAGCCGTGAGTCAGCGCGAAATCCCCTCGAGGTGCAGCAGCGCCTGCTTGATGGGCAGGCCGCCCGCATAGCCGGTGAGGCTGCCACTTTGGCCAATCACGCGATGGCAGGGCACTATGATGGACAGCGGGTTGCGGCCGTTCGCGGCGCCCACCGCGCGGCTCGCGCTCGGCTTGCCGATGGCGCGGGCGATGTCGCCGTAGCTGCGCGTCTCGCCATAGGGGATGTCGCACAGTGCCTGCCACACCGCCTGCTGAAACGCCGTGCCCCGCGCCGCGAGCGGCAGCGTGAAGCGCTGCAACCGGCCCGCAAAGTAGTCTCGAAACTCGGCGAGGAAGGGGGCGAGCGCCTCGCCGTCCTGCCGCCAGTCGCTCATGTCTGGCAGCGGCCGCAGCCCGGCCACGAAGTCCACGTGGACCAGACCGCGCTCATCGATGGCGACCAGCAGATCGCCGCAGCGGGTGGGCAACATATCGTAACGGATCATGGGGTTGTCTCCTTGGGTTCGTTGTCCGGGTTTTCCCTGGCCGAGTCTGTCAGCAGTGCAGGCTGCTCGCTCATGGCGTGCCACAGCCAGCTCGCGGCATAGGCGCGCCACGGTTGCCAGGGCGCGCTGCGCGTTTCCACCTCCTTCACCGGCAGCTTGGTACCGCCCCCCAGCGCCTTTTGCAGCACGAGATCCGAGGCGGGGAAGGCGTCCGTGTCCAGCCCGCAGCGCAGCCGCCAGTACGCGACCGTCCAGGGCCCTATGCCCGGCAGCGCGAGCAGTTGATCGTCGCTCGCGCTGCCAAGGGTGAGCGTGCCGCTCGCGAGCGCCGAGGCCAATCCTTGCAGCGTGCGGATGCGGCTGCCCGGCATGCCGATGCCGTCGAGATTGAGCTCGCACAGCTGCGCCGGCATGGGCAGCTGCGCCACTCCGAACTGCGCCAGGGTGCGCGCCACCAGGCGCCCCATGATGGTGATGGCGCCCTTGACCGACACCTGCTGGCCGACGATGGCGCGCAGCATCACCTCGTACTCGTCCCAGCCCCCCGGCAGTCGCACCCCGGGCCAGCGCCCCTGTATCCGCGCCAGCAGCGGATCCTGCCCGAGTTGCTTGCCGATGCGCACCATGTCTGCGTCGAGATCCCACATGCGGCGCACGCGATACAGGATGTCCGGCAGCGCACTCGGCGGCAGATCCTGCACCGTCAACCTGAGCCTGTTCCCCTCAAGGGGCTCGATGCGGACGAGCCCCTCCTGCTCATCGACCCGGTGGCGTCGCTCATAACCGTGCTCATCCACCCGCTCCAGCCCCGGAATGGCGCGCAGCCGGTAGAACGCGAGCATGGCCTGCGCATCGAACGGCGGGCGATACATCAGTTGCAACTGCAGGCTTGCCTGCGGCGTCTGCGCCGGCGCACCGCCTTCCTGTTTGCGCAGGGCACCCGGCGTCAGCCCGTACGCCTGGTGCCAGGCGTCGTTGAAGCGGCGAATGCTCGCAAAGCCAGACGCGAACGCGACGTCCGTGATGGGCAGCTGCGTCTCCGTCAGCAGCCGCTTCGCGAGCAGCAGGCGGCGCGTCTGCTCCACCTGTTTTGGCGAGGCGCCGAGGTGTTGCTCGAACTGGCGCCGCAGCGTGCGCTCAGTGATCCCGGCCTGCGCCGCGAGCGCGCCCAGGCTGTGCTCCGCGAGCTCACCGCGCTCGATGCGCGCCAGCACTTGGGCGACCAGGGGCGGCAGATCCCCGCTCTGGGACGGTGCGAGCTCCGGGCGACAGCGCAGGCAGGGGCGCAGCCCGTGCTGCTCCGCCGCCGCCGCGAAGCGAAAATAGCGCACGTTGTGCTCGTGCGGCGCTCGCGCAGGGCAGATGGGGCGGCAATAGATGCCGGTGGACAGCACGCCGGTGAAGAAACGGCCGTCGAAACGCGCGTCCCGTGCGAGCCGGGCGGCATGACACTGCTCGCGCGTGAGGCCGGGAATGATCTCGTCCTGGGGCGTTGGGACTGGGGGCGCTTTGTTCATGGCATGACTCGGATTTCTGTGGGCATGTCCCAGAGACTAAGCGGGGGCGAGAGGGGTGACTAGCCAAAAACGGACAGGGATAGCAAAAAAATCGGGCGCTCGGGGAGGGGATAACAGGGCGCAGCGCGAGGCCGCGCCCTGGGAAGGCGCTTATTTCAAATAGCGCTGTTCGAGGTGTTTGCGCAGCCACTGCGGATTCAGCGCCTCGCCGGTTGCGCGACGGATGAGCTCGTCCGTGCCGTGCAGGCTGCCTTGGGACCAGATGTGGCTGCCGAGCCAGCCAAAGATCTCCGGCAGGCGGCCCGCCGCGATGAGCTGCCCCATGTCGCCGAGTTCACGTTCCAGCGCGAAGCGCAGCTGCGCCGCGTACATGGCGCCGAGTGTGTAGCTCGGGAAGTAGCCAAACGAGCCGTCCGTCCAGTGAATGTCCTGCATGCAGCCATTCTGGTAGTTGCCCTTCGTGGACAGCCCGAGCCACTGCTGCATCTTCGCATCCCACAGCGCCGGGATGTCCGCGACCTCGATGCGCCCCTCGATGAGATCGCGCTCCAGCTCGTAGCGCAGGATCACGTGCGCCGGGTACGTCACCTCGTCCGCATCGACGCGGATAAGGCCGGGCTCGACCCTGTTGTACAGCTTCTCGAGGTTCGCCGGTGCGAGCGCGGCCTGCTCGCCGAAGTGCGCGCGGATGCGCGGCGCTATCTGCGCGAGGAACGCGGGGTGATGGCCGAGCTGCATCTCGCAGAACAGGCTCTGGCTCTCGTGAATGCCCATGGAGCGCGCCTCGGCGACCGGCTGGCCGAGCAGATGGCGCGGCAGCCCCTGTTCGTAGCGCGCGTGGCCCGTCTCGTGGACTATGCCCATCAGGCTGGAGACGAACTCCTGCTCGTTGTAGCGCGTGGTGATGCGCACATCCGTCGGTACGCCGCCGCAGAACGGGTGGCTGCTCACATCGAGCCGGCCGTGCGCGAAATCAAAGCCGAGCAGCCCCATCACCTCCTGGCCGAGCGCCTGCTGCGTCGCGATGGGGAAGGGGCCTTGTGGGGTGAGGATGGCGTCGCTTTTCTGCCGCTCGCTCACGGTCTGGATGAGGCCGGGCAGCCAGCTCGTGAGATCGCCGAAGATCTGATCCAGCCGTGCACTCGTCATGCCGGGCTCGTACAGCGCCAGCATGGCGTCATAGGGGCGTACCCCGAGCGCGTCGGCGCGCAAGGTCGCCACCTCCCGCGACAGGCGCACCACCTCCTCGAGGTTAGGGGCAAAGCCCGCCCAGTCGTTCTCCTTGCGCTGGCGGCGCCAGGCGTGCTCGCACTTGCTGCCGGCCAAGGAGAGCGCCTCTACCAAATCGCTTGGCAGCAGGCTCGCATCCTGCCAGTGGCGCTTGATCTCATGGAGGTTAGCGCGCTGGATCTCGTCAAGCGGTTCGCTCTCGGCCCTGGCAATCCAGTCGCCGAGTTCGGGGGCGGTGCGCTTGCCGTGGATCAGCACGCCGAGCTCCGCCATCGCCTCGGCGCGGGCCTCGTTGCCCCCCTCCGGCATCATGGCGGCCTGATCCCAGCCGCAGATGGCGGACAGGTGGGAGAGGCGGTGCAGTTGTTGCTGATGTTGTTCGAGTTTCTGGTATGACATGGGATTGTCCTTGTTATCGTCCCTGATGGTATGCACCCCGTACCTGGCATGATCGGGGCTGCCCGATGCTAGCACTGTGCCGCGGGCGGGGGCCACCCTCAGGCGGTCAGCCGAGGCGTTTCTGGTGACGTTCGCGGTTTTCCGCCTTCTTGCGCTCGCTCTTTCGCAGCAGCACATAGAGCGCGCCGCTGCCACCGTGGCGACGCTCGGCGCTGTGCATGGCCATCACCGCAGGGAGTTGCGGCAACCAGGCGCTGACATGGCTCTTGAGCAGGGCGCGCGGCGTGCTGCGTTCCCCCTTGCCATGCAGGATCAGCAGGCAGCGGATGTCCCGTACCTCGCACTCCGCAATGAACTGCACCAGGGCGGTTCGCGCCTCCTTGATGGTTTTGTGGTGCAGGTCGAGGGAGCCTTGCAGCTCGTACTTGCCGAGCCGCAGCTTCTTGTAGACCCCCTCTTGCACGCCGTCGCGCTTGAAGCCGACGATGTCGTGGGGATCCAGCATCTCGACCGCCTCCGTGCCGAGGTGATCCAGGGCGAGCTGTTCGGCGGTGGCGGCTTCCCGGCGCGCGAGTTGCGCCTCGGTCGGCAGGCTGTTGCCCGCATTGGGGGCTATGTGGTCGCTGCGCAGCGGCCGCACGTCGGCCACTTCCTGCAGGAACAGTGAGAGTTCGTCGTTATGAGACACGGCAGGCTCCCCGCATGAGAATGAGGGGGCATTATAGCGAGCCTGACCCGTGCTTAGAATGGCGGGGCGCGGCGGGCTCAGAGGCCCGCACCGGGTGCCGCACCGGGTTATTGACCCTCTTTCGGCGGCTCTGCGTGCATCACCTTGTAGATGAAATAGACCGCGTAGGCGCTGATCAGCAGGAAGGTGCCGATAATCACCAGCATGGACATCAGCCCCACGCTGTTGCCGAACATCAGGTTCATCCAGAATTCCATCTCGTCCACTCCTGTCATTGCGCGATGACAGGCATGATAAATACCTCTTTGGGAGTGAGGAGATGATCTCGATCAACTCCCTTTGTGGTTATTTAATCGGCAGCGAATTCTGTGAGCGGCCTCGCACCCTGCACCTTGCCAGGTGACAGGACGCATGTCTGGCGGACTTAGTTTGCCGCTGCGGGTTCGGTGAGCGGCGTGATGCGCCAGCCTTGCTGCTCCAGCAGCGCGAGCAGGCCCTGCTCGCCATAAAGGTGCAGGGCACCTACCACGATAAAGCTCTCGTTTGGCAGGCCGGGCCACTGCTTGACCCAGTTGCGGTTGCGCTCCGCCAGCAGGGTCTGCTCCAGCCAGGCTTGCAGCTTGGGCGGCGCCATCTCTTCTTTGAGCAGGTTGATCAGGGTGGCCTGATCCCCGTCCTGCCACGCCTTCATGACCTCGGCGAACCCCTTCTCGAGGTCCGGCAACTCATCCAGGGTGCTCTCCAGCATCAGGGTCTGGTTGTCACCGACGCTCGCGAGATAGCCGAGCTGTTCCAGCAGGGTCTCCAATCCGATGATGGGTTTGCCGCCATCGTTTGCCCGCTTGGCGAAGTGCTGATCCACCCCGAATTCACCGCGGTAACCGGTGCGCTCCAGCGCGGCCTGGGTCAGGGTGATGGCCGCGAACCAGGGACGCAGCGGCGCCAGCATGCTCTCGTTGAGGCCGTTCTGGCCGGCGGCGATCAGGGTGCGCCGGTAGAGATCGATGGGCAGGTGATCCTTGAGCGTCTTGCCATCCACCAGCCGGGTGATGGCCCCCATCTCCTGCCACTGCGCCTGGCTGATGTGGGTCATGTCGACTTCCATCACCAGGGCGTGGCTCTGCTGCCAGGCGCGCTCGACGGGATCCGGCAGGGGATAGAGGGAGGGTTTGCCCGCATGGATGGAACCCAGCAACCAGTGCTGCTCGTTGCCCTTGCTGATGCGGTAGAAGGCTGGGTCGGCAAAGGCGTGCAGCGGCAGCAGCAGGCACAGCAGGAAGGGAAGCAGCGTGCGATGGAATCTCATGAGGCACCTTATGTGAGCGGGATGAGTGCTCTATGATAAGTCCTCATTTGTCACAGCCAAGAGGTTTCCCATGCCCCACCTTCGTTTTCGGGCAGTTTCTGTCGACACCCTGCAGCAGATAAGCACGTCCCTGATGGCGGATCTCTGCGCCCTGACTGGCGGCAAGCCGGAGTTCGTCACCCTGGAGTGCGTTGCCAGCACCCAGGTGAGGGACGGTGCGATCGACGCCGGTTTTCCCTTCGTGGAGCTGGTCTGGTTCGAGCGCCCTCAGGAGGTGCAGGATGCTGCCGCCGCCCTCATCACCCGTCACCTCAAGGCGGTGTTGGGTGAGCAGATCTATGTGGTGGTGCAGGTGTTGCCCATCGTCAAGAGCGCCTACTACAGCAACGGCCAGCACTACTGAACGCATGTCACGTCGGATAGCGATGCTGTCCAGACGGTCAAGTCCCGGTACGACAGCAATGGCCAGCACTACTGAGCAGATGCACGTGTTCGGGCGGGGATCAGTCCTGCCGGGGATCAGGCCGACTTGCCGAGGACCCGGTCAAGCCAGCGGCTCGGCAACAGGCGACGCAATATGCTGAACAACCTGGTGGGCAGGGTGACCGGGTATCGATGCCTGGGGCGTTTGCTCTGGAGCGCGTGCAGCAGCGGCGGTATGCAGGCCTCGCTCGGCAGCGTGAAGCCGCTGGTAGAGCCCTCTTTCTCCAGCCGGGTCAGGGTCTGGCGATAGGCGCCCTGATGGCGGCTCTGGGCCGGATCGATGTGGCGTACGAAGGCGTCGCGGGCATTGGCGCGAAACCGGGTGTCGATGGGGCCGGGCTCGATCAGGCTGATGTGCACGCCACTGCCCTCGAGTTCGAGGCGCAGGGTGTCGGTGTAGCCTTCCAGCGCGAACTTGCTGGCGTTATAGGCGCCGCGATACTTCATGGCCACCAGGCCAAGCACCGAGCTGTTCTGCACTATCCGCCCCTCGCCTGCGGCCAGCATGGCCGGCAGCACCTGACGAATGAGATGGTGCCAGCCAAACAGGTTGGTGTTGAACTGCGCCTTGAGCGCCTCCGTGGGCAAGTCTTCCAGCGCGCCGGGCTGGCCGTAGGCACCGTTGTTGAACAGCCCGAACAAGCGCCCCCCGGCCAGGGCCAGCGCCTCTGCCGCCCCCCGCTCTATGCTGGCGGTGTCCGCCAGATCCAGCTGCACCGCCAGCAGACCCTGCTGCTGCAACTGGGCGACATCCTCGGCCTTGCGGGCGGAGGCGATCACGGTGAAGCCGTGGGCGCCGAGCGCGTTGGCGGCGGCGAGGCCGATGCCGCTGGAGCAGCCGGTGATAAGCACGAAGGGGTGGGGCATGAAGATTATCCTGATTGGCGGCCAGCACAGGGCCGAAGTGGGCATGGTAGCCCGAGTGCCACCAAAAACAAAACCGGGCCACGTGGCCCGGTTTTCGATCAGAACAGATGCCTGATTACATGATGGTGAACGGCATGATGATGTGGAACTTGACGTCATGCTCGGAGCTGAACATGTTCGGGTAGTACCAGCTGCCCTTGTCGTCCTGCTCGTTGTTGTAATCGGTGTAGTGCAGTTTGAACAGGGTGCCCTTCAGCTTGCCGTCCTGCACCGTGTACATGACGTCGAAGTTGACGGCCCACTCTTTGCCCGGCTCCAGGGTACCGTCGCCATTGTTGGCATCCCAACCGTAGGCACCGGAGACACCGGCGGCCCAACCCGGAGCACCGACCAGGTCATCCAGGGTACGTGTGGTACCGAAGAACACGGCTTTCTCTTCGTTATGGTTCCAGTCTGAGCGGGAATCCCACCAGATCTCGTTCGCACCCTGTGAGTTGCCGTAGCCACGGGTCAGACGGGGCAGGTAGTTGCCCAGATCCCCTTCGGCCTTGGTGTAGAGACCTTCCAGGCGGAAGGCATAGGGACCGGCTGCCCAGCTGGCGGTCAGGGCCTGTTGCCATGCCAGACCGTCATAGTCTTCGTTCTCGGTGTCGGAACCGTAGAACTGGTAGCTGGTGTTCAGGCCACCCAGCACGTCAAACTTGTGAGCCAGCTTGAAGTGGTAGCTGTCCATGTAGCCTTCGGACTGACCGAAGCCACCTGTGATGGCGGTGCCGTTCTCGAAAGTGTAACGGGCTGCCAGACCGTGGATGTAGTCGATCTTGTTCGCATCGGTGAAGGGATCGCTGGCATAGGGGCTGCTCTTGGAGAAGCCGGCGGTGTTCTTGAACCAGGGCGCCTTGTACTCATCGGCGATGGCGTAGGTCAGGTAGAGGCCACCGAAGGTGCCTTCGATCTGGCCACCGCGGTAGGTACCGGGTTGATAGGACCAGTTGACGCCGAGGATGCCGGGTACATAGAGCTGGGTGTAACCACCCTTGGCGGTGACAGCGTCACCGAACTTGAATTTCAGGGCGGCGGTGGAGAGGCTGAAGCCATTCTCGGGAACACCGTCACCACCTGAACCCCACTGGTCGCCCCAGAAGGAGAACTCGTTCTCTTCGTTGACCCCGTTGCTCTCGTCAACGGCCAGGTCATAGGCGCCAAAGCCGCCGACATCCAATCCGACCATGCCCCAGGCATAACCGGAGTTGTAGTTCAGGGCTGCCTGGGTGGTGGCATGGCTCAGGTTGGAGTGGTATTTGCCGTCCTGACCCGGACCGGCCTGGACGCGATCACGCTCGCGCTGGAAGTAGAACAGACCGCCTGTCAGCTTGCCTTCGTCGATGAAGGCTTCATAGGACTTGCCGTAGTCCGGGCTCATCATGTCTTGAGCCGCAGATGCCATGCCGGGGGCGAGCAGCGCCGCAACCACGGCGGCACTCAAAGAGGCGCGCTTGAAGATCACTTTTTCCATTTGTTATTGCTCCTGATTTTATGGACTTAGCTTTTTTTCCGGCAGTCGGGCAGGCGCCCGCCGCTCGGTATTGGCATTGCAATCAACACCCCGTAGGGCAAAAGAAATTGTTCTGTGTTGTGCCCATATGCCCGGATGCCTTGGCGCATCAACGAAGGGCAATCTGCATCTTTACAGTCATTATTTTTTAGGTCTCGATCCTTGGCGATCTGACACCACCAAGAGTACGTTCGCGGTGCGAAATATCAACATGAAGTTCCCGCCAAGTTTCAAAAATATGACCGAGTGCAAATAATCATGATTCTTGGTGTGGGCACTCCCAGCCCGCTCGTGTCGGTAATGAGAGCGTTTTCAGGTGGTTTTTCCCGTTAACCGGAAGGGATCTGGACGCGGATGCAGAACTTTCTTTGTTAACCTGACGGCAACATATAATTTTGTGTCACAAAAAAAGATATTCACCCTTGTCGGGGTTGTGTCTCTTGCTCGGCGCGTCGAGCAGGCTCCCCCGAGGGGTCATGGGCGCGAGGGACGGAGGGGGTTAACCGGGTGCGGGCATATCAGGGAACAGGCCGGGCGCCTCAAGGGGGCCCGGCCTGTTAGGGGGGAGGGCGACTCAGGCCTGACTCAGGATCCGGGGGATCTGCTGGGCCTGGTGGTGGATGTGCTCCGAGACCTGCACCGAGAGGCGGCTGCCCTGACGGGCGTGCTGGCTGATGCGACCGATGAGGGCGGCGAAGCTGGCGAGCCTGTGCTCCTGGCTGCGGGCGTTGTCGGCCCCCTGCAGCGCGATGACGGCGGTGCTGCGCGCCATCTCCCGCACCGTCTGGGTGGTCTGGCGCAGCTGTTCGGCCTGCTGGCGCTGATCGGCGGCCTCCGCGGTGATGCGGGACAGCACGGTGGCGAGCTGATCCCCAGCCTGGGTGAGGCTGGCCAGGATCTCGGTGATCTGGCCGAGGGAGCGCTGGGTGTCGGCGGAGAGGTGGCGCACCTCGTCGGCGACGACCGCGAAGCCGCGTCCCTGCTCCCCGGCCCTGGCGGCCTCGATGGCGGCGTTGAGCGCCAGCAGGTTGGTCTGCTGGGAGATGTGGCCGATGACGTCGACGATGGCGGTCACGTCCTCCACCGAGCGGGTGAGCTGGGCCAGGGCCACGCTGCTCTCGTCGATGGCGAGCCCGGTCTGGGCGGTAGCCGTCAGCATGCCCCCGACCAGCCGCTCGCTCTGGCTCATGGAGTGTTCATTGTGCTGGGCGTGCTGGGCGATTTCGGCGGCGACCTGGTGCACCTCGCTGGCGAGCTGGTTGAGCTCCTGCATCATGGTGTCGCTCTCGTCCACTGCCTGCTCCGTGGTGCGGGTGCTGTGATGGATCTCCTGCACCTGGGCCACCATCTCCTGCAGGCTGGAGGAGACGCTGGAGAGCTGCCCCGCCTTCTGCTGCTGATCCTGTTGCAGCCGCTCAATGAGGCGGTTGTAGCTCGCGACTATGTCCGCCAGCTCGTTGCGCTCGCGCCCCTGGGCCAGCAGTTGTGCCTGACCCGTGGCATCGAGCTGCAGGAAGGCGGCCCGCAGCCGCAGCAGGGGGCTGACCAGCCAGCGGCGTTGCACCAGGGCGAACAGCAGGGCGACCACCACCAGGCAGAGCGCCAGCACGCCGAGCACCGTGGCCAGTTCCCGGTTCATCGTCTGGCGGGCGGCGGCGAGCCGCTCTCCCAGTTGCTCCCCGGCCTGCAGCAGCTGGGTGATGTCCTGCTGCACCATCTGACGCGCGGCCTGCTGCTGTTGCAGCGCCTTGCGGCTGTTCTCCAGCTCCTGCGGATAGCGCTTGAGCAGGGAGGTCAGCTCGGCTTTGGGCTGATCCCCGAGCTCCTTGCGCACCGGCTCCCCCAGGGTGAACTCGTCGGCCGGGGCCTCCTCGAAGAGATCCAGGCTCGGCAAGGCCGCCAGGGAGTCCGCCTGCTTTTGCAGGGCGGCCAGCTCGAATTGCAGCCCCTCAAGGCGCTTGGCGCTCGCCTGCTCCATGTAGTTCTGGCGCTGGTGAGCGAGGGCGGGGAGGGAGGCCAGTATGTCGACGGCCCCCTGGCGATACTGCTCGGCGAGCGCCGGATCCTGCCCTGTGGCGGCCCCCTGCTGGCCATAGCGCAGCAGGGCGCGGGCCTGGGTGGTCAACTCGTTCTCGGCATTTTGCAGCAACCACTGGCTGTTGCCGGAGAGCTTGCCCGCCGCCAGGTAGTCGCCGTCGATACGTGCCCCCATCTGTTCGAGCCGGGCCCGCAGCGGGCTGGTCAGGGTGTCGTCCTGGCTGGAGAGCAGCGCCAGCGCCTGCTGGCGTACGCCCTGGGCCTGGGCCAGCAGCAGGGGATCCCCGCTGCCGAGGTAGTCGCGAAGCGCCCCCTGCAGGGAGCCGCTCAGCTGCCGCTGCAGGCGCTCCTGCTGGCGCTGGGCCTGCTCGGCCCGGTTGAACTGCTGCCAGCCCTGATAGAGGGCGGCGGCCTGAACCGCGGCCACCAGCAACAAGACGAGGGAGGAGAGGGAGGCGTAATGGGCAATTTTCACTTTTCAGTCCTGCTTGAACCACGCAATGGGCGTGAGCTTAAGCAGGCCTGATGGCGTTTTTATGACAGAGGCTCTGCAACTGGCTGAGTCTTGGGTGTTTTTACCAGCAGACCCAGCAGGGCGCCGCCCATGATAAGGGCCCCCGCCAGCAGATGGCGCGGGGTGAGCGCTTCGCCGTTGAGCCAGACCAGCAGCAGGGTGCTCAGCAAGGGGGTGAGGTAGGCGAGTGCCCCTATGCGGCGCGGATCCCCGTCCCGCAGCGCCAGATACCAGGTGACGAAGGCCGCCCCCATGGGGCCGAGGGCGAGCCCGGCGATAAGCAGCCAGTCGGCCTGGGGGATCTGGTCGAACGGCAGCGGCCCCTCCAGTCCCCAGGCGAGCAGCAGCGCCAGGAGCCCTGCGGGCAGGCAGGCGGCGGCCGTGACCACGGCGGGGGCGGGGGGCAGACGGCGGGAGAGCACGGAATAGGCGCCCCAGACGATGGCGGCGCCGAGCGCCAGCAGGTAGCCCGGTAGATGAGCCTGCTGCAGTTGCAGCCGACCATCGACCATCACCAGCACCGAGCCCGCAAGGCCCAGGGCCCCGGCCAGCAGATGGTGCAGGCTCAGGGGGTGGCCCGGCAGCAACAATGGGGTGAACAGTATGATGCACAGGGGCCAGAGGTAGTTGATGAGGTTCGCCTCCAGCACGGGGGCGTGGCGAAAGCTCATGAACAGCAGCAGGTGATAGAGCAGCAGCGCCGTGATGGTCACCAGCCAGGTGAGGGGGCTGGCGCGCCACTGGCGCCAGAACGGCAGGGCACCCGCGCCACAGAAGAAGAGCACCAGTCCCACCAGCACCAGCGGTGACACGCTGGTGATCCGAGAGGTGAGGGCAGCGAGCGAGGCCCACAGCAAGATGGTGAGCAGCGCAAAACCGGTGGACTTGTCCCACCAGGAAGAAGCAGACATCCAACACTCCTTTGCAAGATGAATAAAAAGAGGGCCAGTCTAGCAGACTGGCCCTCGTCACACAGCGTTGCCATGACGCTGCGGGTTATGACTCCCGGCTCGGCACTGCACTGGCCGCCGGTGCCAGGGACTGGCCCCTGACGTACCAGACGATGAGCGCCAGCACCAGCAGCGGCAGCACGGGGTCGAACCAGGTGCCGCCGGAGCCGAATACCAGGTTCAGCAGGGCGACGCCGGTGCCGCCGATGGCCCAGGCGATGGTGGTCGGGATGGACCAGACGATCATCTGCTGCTTGACGTCCGAGATCCCCATCATACGGTTGACCACCCAGAACAGGCTGTCGTTGAAGTAGCCGAAGAAGAGCGACCCCATGGTAGCAGCCTGAGCCGCCAGCAGCATGTTGACCCCGGGGATCTGCGCCAGTATGGGGGCGGAGATGGAGGCCGCCGTCACCATGGCCACAGTGCCTGAGCCCTGGATGAGGCGCACCAGGGTCGCGACGATGAAGGGGATCAGTATGGGGGAGATGGGCAACTGGGCGATCTGCTCGGCGAGCTGCTGGCCCGCACCGCTGTCGCGCAGCACGGCACCCAGGGCGCCGCCAGCACCGGTCACCAGCAGTATGATGCCGGCCGATTGCAGCCCCTCTTCGAGGCGAGCGGCGGTGGCGTGTCTGTCCATGTGCGGCACCAGCGTATAGACCGCCAGCAGCACGCTGATGGCGAGCGCTATGATGGGGGTGCCGATGAAGTTGATGCCCTGCACCAGGGGATTCGCCATCAGGCCGTCCATCCCCTCCAGGGTGGCGAGGGTGGTGAAGATGGCCTTGACGAAGATAAGTACTATGGGCACCAGGATCGGCAGCAGCGACAGGGTCAGGCTCGGCAGGGTCTTGCCTTCCTTCTCCTTGAGGTACTGCTCATAGGTAGCTTGCAGCTCGTTCGGGGTCTGGGCTGCGTTCGCGCCGAACTCGGGGTACTTCTTGTCGAGCCACTGGGCGTAGAAGACGATGCCGAGCACGCAGGGGATGGCCAGGGCCATGCCCATCAGCAGCATGGCGCCTATGTCCACGCCAAACAGACCGGCAACACCGAGCGGCCCCGGGGTCGGCGGCACCGTATGGTGGGTGACCACCAGGCCCCCCGCCAGGGCGACCCCCAGGGTCAGCAGGGAGCGCTTGCCGCTTTTCGCCAGCGCCTTGGCCACCGGATAGAGGATGACGAAGGCGGAATCCACGAAGATGGGGATGCTGACGATGTAGCCCGTGATGGCCAGTGCCCACTCTTCGCGGCGCTTGCCGAGCCACTTGATGAAGCTGTAGGCGATCTGTTCGGCGGCGCCGGAGACTTCAAGCAGGCGGCCCATCATGACCCCGAGGCCGATGACGATGCCGATGCTGCCGAGGGTGGAGCCAAAGCCCTGAGTGATGACGGTGAGGGTCTTGTCGATGCTCATGCCGCCTGTGATCCCAGCGATGCAGGCCGCCGCCAGCATGGCGATCAGGGCGTGCACCCGGGTGCGGACCACCAGGAATACCAGTACGAAGACGGCGATGACCAGGCCGATGATGGGGGTAGGGATGTCGCTCATGATGCCTCCTGCATGTCATGGGTGATGAAACTGTCGATGATGTCGGCAAACGTCCTGTCTGCCGCGAAGCCGAGGGCGCTGGCCCGCTGGTTGTCGATGCGTCCCGGCCAGCTCGCGACTATGCGCTCGATGGCCGGATCGGCGGCAAACTGCACCCGATCCCGGGCCGCCTGACCACCGGCCCGGGCGAGGGCCTCCAGCATCTCGCCGACGGTGACGCTGATGCCGGGCAGGTTGATGCTGCGGGCGTCACCGGTGGC
The DNA here is from genome assembly GCF_027707605.1 of Aeromonas sp. QDB31. Taxonomy (NCBI): domain Bacteria; kingdom Pseudomonadati; phylum Pseudomonadota; class Gammaproteobacteria; order Aeromonadales; family Aeromonadaceae; genus Aeromonas; species Aeromonas sp. QDB31. The sequence goes on from NZ_JAPCIX010000001.1 coordinate 180,141, forward strand.
GGGGAGCCTGGCCGCCAGCAGGAAGTTCGCGACTACGGTGGCGGGGCTCGAGAGCCAGAGACGCAGTTCCGGGCTCACCGGGCAGAGGGCGTTCTCCCCTTGCAGCGGCTCGCGGATGATACTGCTGACGAACGACGAGGCGGCGCGATTCGGCTTGCCCGGCCGCACGCAGATGGTGGGCAGGTGCAGCACCAGGCCATCCACATAGCCCTTGCGGCTGTAGTCGTTGACCAAGAGCTCCCCCATGGCCTTCTGGGCGCCATAGGAGGAGGTCGGGGTGAGCGCGGTGCCATCGTTCACCAGCTCAGGCAGCGGGCCGCCATAGACGGCGAGCGAACTGGTGAAGACGAAGCGGATGCCGGGGCGGGTGTGGCGGCAGGCCTCCAGCAGGGTGCGGGTGGTGTCCAGATTGACCTTCCAACCCAGATCGAAGTCCTGCTCTGCGTGGCTGCTGACGATGGCGGCCAGGTGGTAGACAACTGTGGTCCGTTCGCTGATCAGGGACTCGGCGACACCGGTTTCGGTGAGGTCGGCCTTCAGGCAGCGCACCCTGGGATCCGGCAGGGGGGATTGCGGCTGCTGGATGTCCACCAGCAGCAGCTCGGTGAAGGGGTGGGGGCCTTGCAGCAGGGCCCGGGCCAGTTTCTGGCCCAGGAAGCCACCGCCGCCGGTGATGATGATTTGCATCTCGTTATCCTCAGACTCGTTCATGTGTAGGTTGTGTTTCTTATTGTTGTGTCAGCCAGCCCAGCCCTTCCCGGGTGCCGGCTCTGGGGTTGTATTCGCAGCCAATCCAGTCGTGGTAGCCCGCCTGCGCCAGCACCTTGAACAGGTGGGGGTAGGCGATCTCCCCCTCGTCCGGCTCGTGGCGATCCGGTACCGAGGCTATCTGGACGTGGCCGATGGCCGGTCCCAGCTTGCCGATGAGACGGGTGAGATCCCCGTCCATGATCTGGGCGTGGTAGAGGTCGAGCTGCACCCCCACGTTGGGTCTGTCTATCTCCTGTACCAGGGCCAGGGCATCGAGCTGGTGGGCCAGGAAGTAGCCGGGCACGTCCCGATTGTTGAGAGGCTCAAGCAGCACCTTGATGCCGTCTGCGGCCAGGAAGTCGGCGGCGAAGCGGATGTTCTCGATCAGGGTCTGGCGGTGGGCTGCCAGGCTGTGTGCCGGGTCGACTATGCCGCTCATGGCGTGCACCTTGGTGCAGCCAAGCGCCAGGGCGTAGTCACGCACGCTGGGCAGGTGGGCGCGAAACTCTGCCTCCCGCCCCGGGATGGCGGCCATGCCGCGCTCCCCCGCCCCCCAGTTGCCCGGCGGCATGTTGAACAGAGCCTGGGAGAGGCCGTGTTCGCGCAGCAGGCGGCCCAGCTCGGCGGCCGGCCACTCGTAGGGGAACAGGAACTCCACCGCCTCGAAGCCTGCCTCACGGGCGGCGGCGAAGCGCTCCAGGAACGGCAGCTCGGTAAACAGCATGGTGAGATTGGCGGCAAACTTGCTCATGGCGTGATGCTCCTCAATGCGTTGTGTTCGTATCGGGTCAGAGAGGCGGACCAGGATTGGCTCATGGCTTCAGGCTCCTCAATTCGGTGATCTCGGGTTCACTCAGGTAGCGGATGGACTGGCCATGGAGCATCAGTGCCAGGCGCGCCGTCTCCTCCAGCTCCTCCATGTTGTTGACCGCATCCACCAGATCCTTGCCCGTCACCACGGGACCGTGGTTGGCGAGCAGGAAGGCGTTGCCCTCGGGAGCGCGGCGCCCCAGCTCCTCGGCGATGCGGGCATCCCCCGGCTTGTAGTAGGGGATGAGCGGCAACTGACCGACCCGCATCACGTAGTAGGGGGTGAAGGGGCGGATGACGTTGGCCGGATCCAGCCCCTCCAGGCAGGAGAGGGCGGTCAGGTAGGTGCAGTGCAGGTGCACCACGGCCCGGCAGTCCGGATTGTTGTGATAGATGGCGAGGTGGAAGGCCACCTCCTTGGAGGGGCGGTCACCCCCCAGGTGCTCCCCCTGCAGGTTGACGTGAGAGAGCCTGTCGGCGCTCAGACGTCCCAGGCAGGAGCCGGTGGGGGTGGCGATCAGGGTGCCGTCCGGCAGCAGGGCGGAGAGGTTGCCGGCGCCCCCGGTGGCGTAACCGCGCTGGAAGAGGGAGGCCCCCAGCATCACCATGGTGTCGCGCAGTGCCTGTTCAGTCATGGAAGTACTCCTGAGCCTTGTCGAAGAAGTCGTCGCTCCCGAAATTGCCGGACTTGAGGGCCAGCGACAGCGGGGCGTCGATGGCCCGCACCCAAGGCACACCGGGGGCGATTTGCGGGCCTATGTGGAACGCCTTGACGCCGAGGGCCTGGGTGACCCGGCTCGAGGTCTCGCCACCGGCGATGATGAAACGGTCCACGCCTGCGTCTTGCAGCAGTTGGGCGAGGCGGGCAAAGCAGTGCTCCACCGCGTCGCTGGCTGCCTGCTGGCCGTGGGTCTCCTGAATGCGGGCCAGCTCCACCGGGCTGGTGGTGGCGTAGACCAGCGGTGCCGGGGTGAGGGACTGGGCCAGTACCCAGCGCGCCAGCTCGGCCGGGTAGTCGGCATCCTCGAGGCAGCGCACCACGTCCAGCGCCAGCGCGGGGGCGTGCTGGCGATAGCGGGCCACCTGGCGGTTGGTCATCTCGGAGCAAGAGCCCGACAGCACCACGGCGCGGGTGCCTCTGGGCCAGCCAGCCTCGCGGGCACCTTGCAGATCGCCGCTGCCAAGCTGGCGGGCCAGGCCGATGGCGAGGCCGGAGCCACCTGTCAGCAGGGGCATGTCGAGGGCGGCGGTGGCGATGTCCAGCAGGTGCTGCTCAGTCAGGGTGTCGACCACGGCGTAGCGCACACCAGCTTGTGTTAGCTGCTCGAAGGCGTTGGCAATGGCATCGGGGCCTTGAGCTATGGTGGTGAACGGCACCAGACCGGCGCGGCCCTGGGCCTGTCCCTCCATCAGCCGCAGCAGGTTGCTGTCGGTCATGGGGGTGATGGGGTGGTGGCGCATGCCGGATTCGGCCAGCGGCTGGGCGCCGACGAAGAGGTTGCCCTGATAGACGGTGCGACCGTTGACCGGCAGGGCTGGGCAGATCAGGGTGAAGTCGTGACCAAGCGCCGCCAGCAGGGCGTCGGTGACCGGACCTATGTTGCCCGCCGCCGTGCTGTCGAAGGTGGAGCAGTACTTCTGGTAGATGCGCGGGCAGCCGCGGGCCTTGAGCCAGGCCAGTGCCGCCAGGGAGTCGCGCACTGCCTCATCGGCGGGGCAGGAGCGGCTCTTGAGGCTGATCACCACGGCATCGACCTGGGGCAGATCCCCGTCATGCTCCGGCACGCCGGCGAGTTGCAGGGTTGAGAGGCCGTTCTCCACCAGGAAGCCGGCGATGTCGGTGGCGCCGGTGAAGTCGTCTGCGATGACACCGAGTTTCATGCTTGATCCTCCTGACCCGGCAGCTGGATGCCGGAGAAGATCTTGATGACGGCGCTGTCATCTTCCTGGCCGTGCCCTGCATTGCTGGCGCCGAGGAACATGTTGAGGGCGGTGCTCGCGAGCGGCAACGGGAAGCGCAGCGCCTTGGCGGTGTCCGCCACCAGGGTGAGATCCTTGACGAAGATGTCCACTGCGGAGCGGGCCTGGTAGTCGCCGGTCAGCACCCGGGGCATGCGGTTTTCAAACATCCAGGAGTTGCCGGCGGCATGGGTGACCACGTCATACATGAGATCCAGCGACACGCCGGCCCGACTGGCCAGCGCCATGGCTTCGGCGGCGACGGCGATGTGCACCCCGGCCAGCAGCTGGTGGATGATCTTGACGGTGCTGCCCTGGCCCGGTTCGCTGCCGACCCGGTAGAGCTTGCCTGCGACTACATCCAGCACAGGGGCCAGCTTGTCGAAGGCGGCGTCTGATCCTGCGGCCATCACCGTCATCTCGCCCGCGTCGGCCTTGATGGCGCCACCGGAGACAGGGGCGTCCAGCATCGGCAGCCCCAGCTGTGCCAGCTCGGCGGCCAGGGCGCTCGCCTCCTCGGCCGCTATGGTGGAAGAGACCATGATGGCGGTGCCCGGTTTGAGGTGGCGAGCCAGCCCCTCTTCGCCGAGCAGGATGCGGCGCACCTGGGCGGCGTTGACCACCAGCAGCAGCACGGCATCCAGGGTCTCGGCCAGGGGTCTGGCATCGGCCATGACGGCGGCGGCACCGGCCTGTTGCAACTGGCTGCGGGCCTGTTCGCTGAGATCGATGCCGTAGGTGGTGAGCCCGGCCCGCAGACAGGAGCGGGCGGCGCCTATGCCCATGGCCCCCAGGCCGATGACAGCAACATGATAGGAAGTGCTCATCTCGTGATTCCTCGATAACGACTGATGAGCAGATAGTAGAGGCTTGTGGCGGCGAAATATCAGGCAGGTGTCACAAAAAATAACTTATTAGGTGTTAATTTTTGTTATTTATGAGGCTTGAGATTCTTTCGAGTCAATTTTTGGCGTTTTTTATGTGAATAAATGTGATTTGTGAGCCCCTTCGAGCTTATTTATCATTTTTTCCCAGGTCGCTGGGGTAGAATGGCGCCTCTTTTCCCCGAGGGGTGAGCCAAGATGATTCCCGTAGAGCGACAGCAACGTATCCTGCAACTGCTGGCAGAGCGCGGCGTGGTCAGCATAGTGGAGCTGACCGACTGGTTGCAGGTCTCCCACATGACCATCAGACGCGACATCCAGAAACTGGAGGATCAGGGGCGGGTGCTCTCTGTATCCGGCGGAGTCAGTCTCTCCCAGCGGATCAAGAGCGAGCCCTCCCACGCCACCAAGCGCAGCCTGATGCAGGGTGCCAAGCTGGCTATAGCCCGGCTCGCCGCCGCCCAGGTGAGCGAGGGCAGTACCGTCTATCTGGACGCCGGCACCACCTCTCTGGAGCTGGCCCGGGAGCTGGCGCTGCGGGAAGATCTGATGATAGTGACCAACGACTTCATGGTCTGCGCCTACCTCATCGAGCACGGCCGCTGCCGCCTCTATCACACCGGTGGCCAGGTCATTCGCGAGAACCAGTCCTGCGCCGGGGAGGCCACCGCCCACTTCCTGCGCAACCTCCATCTGGACGTTGCCTTCCTGTCTGCCTCCTCCTGGGATGGACAGGGGATCTCCACTCCGAGCGAGCAGAAGGTGCCGGTGAAGCGGGCCGTGGTGGAGTCGGCGGCGAGCCGTATCCTCATCTGCGATTCGTCCAAATATGGCAAGGTCGGCACCTTCAACGTGGTGGGCTGGGATGCGATCGATCAGGTGATCACCGACGAGCAGTTGCCCCAGAGCGCCCGCGAGGCATTGGCGCAGCACGGGGTCAGGGTGACCATGGCGCAGCTCGCCAGCCTGGCCTCCGGCGTCGAGTGACTGTGTGAGCCTTAGGTTGTCACTCTTTGCCGACCTGAGGCTCGTTCGCCAGGTTGGCGGAGCCCTGGATCACCTCGCCCGCCTTCTCGATGTCTCGCCCCACCCCGTGGATGGTGTTGCAGCCCAGCAACCAGAGGCTGGCACAGAGCACCAGCAGGGTTCGATACTTGTTCATGCTTCCTCCTTGCATCCTATGGGGTCAGTTTGAGCAGGCGCCCCTGGCCTGAATCCGTCAACAGGTAGAGGGCACCGTCGGGGCCCTCCTTGACGGTACGGATCCGCTCCCCGAGATCGGTCAGCAGCCGCTCTGCCGACACTATCTTGTCTCCGTCGAGGTGCAGGCGCAACAGGGCCTGGCCGCGCAGGGCGCCGACCAGTAGATCCCCCCGCCACTCCTTGAACAGTTCCCCCTGATAGAAGGTCATGCCCGAGGGGGCGATGGAGGGCACCCAGATCCAGCGCGGCGGCGTCATGCCGGGCGCGCTCTGGCCCAGGCCAATCTTGCCGCCCCCGTACTCCTCGCCGAAGGTCACTTTGGGCCAGCCGTAGTTGTGGCCGGGCAGGATGAGGTTGACCTCGTCCCCGCCCTGGGGGCCGTGCTCGTGGGCCCAGAATTGCTGGCTGCCCGGACGCAGCGCCGCCCCCTGCATGTTGCGATGGCCCAGGCTCCAGATCTCCGGCAGGGCACCCGCCGTCTTGACGAAGGGATTGTCGGCGGGCACCCGGCCATCCTTGTGCAGGCGCACCGTCTTGCCGAGGTGGTTGTCGAGCGTCTGGGCCCGCTCCCGCTCGCTGTAACGATCGCCGAGGGTGATGAAGAGATAGCCGTCCTCCGTCAACGCCAGGCGGGATCCGAAATGGGCGCCGCCGGCCACCTTGGGCTCTTGGCGAAACAGCAGTTGCCAGTCGATGAGGCTCCCCTTTTGCAGCCGGGCCCGGGCCACGGCGGTGCCTGCCCCGCCGTCCCCCGGCTCGCTGTAGCTGAGATAGAGCCAGCCATCGCCGTCCAGGGCGAGATCGAGCAGGCCTCCCTGGCCCGTGGCGGCGAGGGGCGGCAGGCCCGAGATGAGGTGACGTTTGCCCGCGGCGTCGATGTGCAGCAAGCGGCCAGGGCGCTCGCCAATCAGATAGCCGCCATCCGACAGCAAGACCAGCCCCCAGGGATGATTGAGACCCTCCACCAGGGGAGTCAGTGTCAGCGCCCGGACCTGGGCCACCAGGCAGACAAGCAGCAGTGCAAGCAGTCGCAACAAGGAGGGTCTCCTCTTGGAAAGGGGGCTGGCCGGCGGCGCAACGTCGCTGAAGTATAGGGGAGCGAGATGGCAAAACGTGAGAAACAACAAGCCTCTGCGTCGGGCTGGCGCATACACTTCTCTCTGTAACCGTGCCTGCATCCTGAGGGTGCAAGGGGCGGAGGATGTCGCACCGAACTGCCGAGCATGCACTCATTTGAGAGCAGACCCGTGATCATGGAGGACAAGATGTCATCACCCGCGTTGGCGCCAAGGCGCTCCCTGTCCGATCTGCTGGCCGGCGTCACCGCAGCGGCGGTCGTGTTGCCCAAGGCCATGGCCTACGCCAGCGTGGCCGGTCTGCCGGTGGCTATCGGTCTCTATACCGCGTTTGTGCCCATGGTGCTTTACGCCCTGCTGGGCTCCTCCCGAGTGCTCAGTGTCAGCTCCACCAGTACCCTGGCGATCCTGACTGCGACCCAGCTCGGACTGGTGGTGCCGGATGGGGACCCCGGTCGGCTGATCACGGTGACGGCCACCCTGACCCTGCTGGTGGGAGCCATGCTGATGCTAGCGGCGGTGCTGCGCCTCGGCTTCGTGGCGAACTTCATCTCCCTGCCGGTGCTGGTGGGGTTCAAGAGCGGCATCGGGCTGGTGATCATCCTCGATCAGCTGCCCAAGCTATTCGGTGTGCACATCCAGAAGGAGAACTTCTTTCTGGATCTCTATCACCTGGGGCTGGCGCTGCCCCAGACCTCCTGGCTGACCCTGGGAGTCGCTCTCGTCACCCTGGTGGTGTTGGTGTTCATGGAGTGGCGCTTTCCCCATTCTCCCGCCCCCTTGCTGGGGGTGGGCATCGGCATCGCGCTGGTGTGGGGCTTTGGCCTGAACGAGGCAGGGGTCGCCATCGTCGGGAGCATTCCCACCGGCTTGCCCGCCCTGACGATGCCGGATTTGACCCTGGTGTTGCAACTGCTGCCGGGGGCGGCGGGCATCGCGCTGATGAGCTTCACCGAGACCATAGCCGCAGGCCGGGCCTTCGTGGGGAAGGAAGAGCCGGAGATCAATCCGAACCGCGAGCTGGTGGCCACCGGGCTGGCCAACCTGGGGGGAGCCTTCTGCGGCAGCATGCCGGCAGGGGGGGGGACCTCCCAGACAGCGGTGGTGCGCTCCGTCGGGGGCGTCAGCCAGTGGGCCTCTGCGGTCACCGCCGCCATGGCGCTGGCCACCATGATCTTCCTCGCCCCGCTGCTCTCCTGGCTGCCGAGCGCCACCCTGGCGGTGGTGGTCATCGTCTATTCGGTGGGGCTCATCCAGCCGGGGGAGTTTCGCAAGATAGGGCAGATTCGCATGATGGAGTTTCGCTGGGCCGCCATCGCCTGTCTGGGGGTGCTGCTGTTCGGCACCCTGGAGGGGATAGTGGTCGCCATCCTGGCCTCCTTGCTGGGGCTGGCCAGCCAGACGGCGCAGCCACCCGTCTATGTGATTGGCCGAAAACCCGGGGAGGATGTGCTGCGGCCGCTGGCCGCGCGTCATCCCGATGACGAGACGGTCCCCGGCCTGTTGATCCTGCGCCCGGAGGGGCGCCTCTTCTTCATCAATGTGCAGCATGTGGCCGCCCAGATCCGCGAGCTTATCGAGACTCACCAGCCCGAGGTGGTGGTGCTGGACATGAGCCGGGTGCAGGACGTGGAGTACTCGGCTCTGATGATGTTGATGGAGGGGGAGCAGCAGGCGCGCGCCAGGGGGGTCACCCTCTGGCTGGCCGGGCTCAATCCCGGGGTGCTCGAGAACGTGCGTCGCAGCGGGTTGGCCAGTCAGCTCGGGGAGAGCCGCATGCTGTTCAATGCCAGGGCGGCCATCCGCCAGTATCAACAGGGCAGAGAGTGAGTGGGCAGGGGGGACCAGAGGTTCCCCAATGCCAGGGCGGCCATCCTCAGGTTAGTATCAGCAGGGCAGGGCGTGAGGGAGCAAGGGGTGAGCCAGAGGCTCCCCCTTGACGGTAATCAGAACAGTTCCGGGATCACCCGGAACGGGTGCTCCGAGGCCTTGACCTTGCCAATCTTGCGTTTGGGCAGCTTGACCGGTTCGGCCGGCAGTTCCTCGTAGGGAACGTGGGCCAGCAGATGGGAGATGATGTTGAGCCGCACCCGCTTCTTGTCCTCGGAGCGGGCCACGAACCAGGGAGCCCAGGCGGTGTCGGTGGCGGTGAACATGGCATCCCGCGCCAGGGTGTAGTCATCCCAGCGATCGAAGGACTTGATGTCCATGGGGGAGAGCTTCCAGATCTTGCGACCATCGTCGATGCGATCCCGCAGCCGCCGCTCCTGCTCCTGTGGGGTCACCTCCAGCCAATACTTCAGCAATATGATGCCCGAGTCGACCATGGCCTGCTCCACCATGGGAACCCCCGCCAGGAATTTGTCGCTCGCCTCCTGGCTGCAAAAGCCCATGACACGCTCCACCCCGGCCCTGTTGTACCAGCTGCGATCGAAGATGACGATCTCGCCCGCCGCCGGCAGGTGTGGGATGTAGCGCTGGAAATAGAGCTGGCTCTTCTCCCGTTCGGTGGGGGCCGGCAGCGCGATGACCCTGAACACCCGGGGACTGACCCGCTCGGTGATCGCCTTGATGGTCCCCCCCTTGCCAGCGCCGTCGCGCCCTTCGAACACTATGCAGACCTTGAGTCCCTTGTGCACCACCCACTGCTGCAGTTTCACCAGCTCCACATGCAGGCGACGCAGTTCCTTCTCGTATGCCTTGTTGCCAAGCGGCTTGGACTCTGCTGCCGGAGCAGGCTGTTCAGTCGTAGATTTTTTTTTGCTGGCCATGATTCCCTTCTCTTGATGCGAGCCAATGAAGAATGGTCGTCGTCATCGACGGCCCACATCCAGAGTGTAATCGAGCGCAGGGCTGGGTACAGATGCGAAGTGCCGCGGTGGGACAGGGATCAAGTGAAAGTCGTGGGTGGCCTTATGGATCTCGTTCGGGGCGTCCAACAAACAGAGGGGCACCATCTCGTTGGCCAGCATCTGGTTATCGTGTCCCGCAACCAAGATATCTTCCGGAATGCGTAACCCTGCCTCCGCAATGGCCTGATAGCAGCCCTGGGTCATGTAGTCACTGCAGCAGAAGACCGCGTCTGGTGTGTTGGGGAGTGCCAGCAGCTGCCGGGTCTGCTCATAGGCCTCGCGCAGCGGCCAATTAGCGACGCGTACCCATTGTGGATCCGGTCATTTGATCAGGGCCTGGCGATATCCCTCCAGCCGTAGGTTGTTGGCCTCCCTCCAGAGTTCCCCCTGAATGAGAGCTTCACCGCGCTCGAACCGTTGAGCACCAGAGATACAGTAGATTGGGAGACGCTGGCTGCGGCGGCGATGGCACTCATGGTGATGCGTTGCTTGTCCATCGATATGGCCAGCCCCTGTCATTAAGCTAATATTATTAGTTTTTTTCTCGTCAATCATACCCCACCAGATTGGGGGAACCAGCCATGTTGTCGTCATCAGCGCGGATCAATACGATCGATAAACACCCAATCCAGGCTGTCAACGCGCTTAAAAACGGTATGTTAACCAGACGTTGCAATAAGCCTTGGTCTGGCTCATTTTGTGACTGACCACGAAATTCCATCTAACACCCTTTGCTATTAATATGATTAGCAAATAAAAATTAGCTCATAAATATTAAACATTAGCAAAAGGGGGGGCGATGGCGGTACAACAGTGGTCCACAGAACAGGCCTGGCAGTGGTGGAGCAAGCAGCCCTGGCTGAGAGGGTTCAACTACTTGCCCAGAACCGCCGTCAACTGGACGGAGATGTGGCAACGGGAGACCTTCGATCTCCCGACCATCAGGCAGGAGTTGGCGTGGGCCAGAGAGGTGGGCTACAACACCTTGCGCACCAACCTGCCCTTCATCGTCTGGCAGGTGGACAGAGATGGCCTGATCGCCCGCATCGACGACTTCCTGGCGGTGGCGGCCGCAGAGGGGATCAGCGTCATGCTGACCCCCATGGATGATTGCGGCTTCTCCGGCGATCACCCCTATCTGGGCCCGCAAAAAGAGCCTGTCGAAAACCTGCACAACAGTCAGGCAGCGGCGAGCCCTGGACGCAACGTCGTCATGGATATCACCCAATGGTGTGAACTGGAGCGTTACATCAAGGATGTCGTCGGCATGTTCGCCCAGGATGAACGTATCCTGGTGTGGGATCTCTACAACGAGCCGACCAATCGCGGCATTTTCCGTGGCCCCAACCAGCATGAAGAGTTCGATCCTGCCATGGAGCCCTACAGCCATCATCTGATGGAGCTGGCCTTCAGCTGGGCGCGCGAGGCCAATCCCTGCCAGCCGCTGACGGTCTGTGCCTGGCATGCTGCCAACCACTTTAGCCCGGACGATCCCATCTTCACCCATCCCACCGACCTCCGGGCAATGGCGCTGTCGGATGTGATCAGCTTCCATGCCTATCAATCACTCGAACTGCTGGAAAAAAGTCTGGAAATCGTCGCGACCTACGATCGCCCCCTGCTCTGCACCGAGTGGCTCGCTCGCCATGCCAAGTCGTTCATGCATGAGCAACTGCCCATCTTCAAGGAGCGCAAGATCGCCTGTTACCAATGGGGACTGGTCAAGGGGAGAACCCAGACGCATCTGCCCTGGCCCAATATCCAGCGAGCCGTTCCGGAGTACGCGGACACCTGGTTCCACGACCTGCTCGAGGCGGATGGCTCCCCCTATGACGAGCGTGAGGTCGCCCTGATCCAGTCCCTGATCACCGAATAAGAAAGACTCCTCCGAGGCGATGCCAACCCATCGGCATCGCCTCACCCTACACATAGAGGTCATATCATGAAGAAGATAAAGCTACTGGCATTGCTGGTCGCGGGGGCAACGCTTTCTCCCATTACCCTGGCACAGACCACACTGCAATATTGGACCCTGCTCAATGGCGGCGATGGCGCGCGCATGAAGCAACTGGTCGACGGTTTCAATGCCAGCCAGGGTGACTACAAAATAGAGACTACCACCCTGAACTGGGGTGAACCCTTCTATACCAAACTCAAGACCGCCTCTGCCATGGGCAGCGGTCCGGACATGGCGACCATCCATCTCTCCAAGATCTCCGGCCTGACCCAGACCCAGGGCCTTGAGCCCATCAATCCCGAGGTTCTGAAGCAGGCTGGCTACGATAGCAACCAGCTTTTCCCGCTGCTCTGGAAGCAATCGAACGTCGATGACAAGACCTATGCTCTGCCCATCGATACCCATGCCATGGTGCTCTATTACAACAAGCGCATCGCGGCCAAGGCCGGTTTGCTGGATGAGCAGGGCAGACTGAAGCCCATCGCCTCGCTGGCGCAGTTTGATGCGGCGCTCAAAAGCGTGAAAGAGCAAGGGGCGATGGGTCTGAGCATGGAGACTTCGCCCATGTCCTACATGCCTTACCGTCTCTGGCTCTCCATGATCAGCCAGCAGGGCGGCAAGACCATAGAGAACAACGAGTTTGTCTATGGCGAGGCGGGTAAGCAGGCGATGGCGGCGATGGCCAGGTGGTACGCCGACGGCTACGCCACCAAGGGGCTGGATTACGCTTCCTCCACCACGGAGTTCATGACCGGCCGCTCGGCCTTCATGCTCAATGGCGTCTGGGAGCTCCCCTCCGTTACCGACGGCATGAAGAGCGGCAAGCTCGGATTCGAAGTGGGCATCGCATCTCTCCCCTCCTTCTTCAACGGTAGCAGGGCCGCCTGGGCCGACTCCCACGCATTGGCCATTCCGCGCAATAAAGACAAACTCATCTCCGACGAAAAAGTGCTAGGGATTGTCAAATTTGCCAACTATATCAACCAGAACGCCCTCACCTGGGCCGAAGGGGGCCACATTCCGGCCTACGAGCCGACGGTCGCCACCCAGGCGTTCAAGGAGATGCCACTGCTCGCGGACTATGTCAGCGAGACGGCCAGCAACATCGTCTATGACCCGGATGGCTGGTACAGCGGGGCGGCTGGCCCCCTGCAGGCCACCGCCTCCAAGTACTTCCCGGCGGCGCTGACCGGTCAGTTGCCCATCGAGAAGGCGCTGCAGATGTTCGAGCGCGATGCGGGCAAGTTCATGAGTCGTCCGGCACGTTAATGACCCTGGGGCAGAGGGTCAACCCTCTGCCTCCCGGTTTCCTCCATTCCAGGCCCGAGTTCAGATATGGATAATAAAGACACTGCCAGAACCACCGCCGGTCGCTTTGGTGCCCTGATGACGCCTTGGCTCATGTTGGCGCCCTTCTTGCTCGCCTTTTTGCTCTTCTTTGTCATTCCTGCATTGCAAACGTTGCAGTTGAGTTTCACCGACAGCGGGCTGACCGAGACTCACGGCTACGTTGGTTTTGCCAACTATATGGAGCTGCTGCAGGACCCCAGCTTCTGGGATTCTTTGCTGCAGACCGCCTACTTTGCCCTGTTGACCGTGATCCCGCTGACTGCCCTGGGGTTGGTCATGGCGATGCTGATCTGCCGTCTCACCCGCTTCGCCGGTCTGGTCCAGGCTATCTTTTTCATCCCCAACATCTTGCCCATCGCAGTCATGGCCATGATCGGTGGCTGGATGCTGCACCCGACCTTCGGCGTGGTGAACCTGGTCGCCGGCACCGAGATCGCCTGGTTCAACGATCCGGACTTTGCCATGCCCATGGTTGCCATCGCCACCATCTGGTGGACCGTTGGCTTCAACGTGCTGCTGTTCATGGCGGCCCTCAAGAACATACCGCAGGACCTCTACGAAGCGGCCAGGCTCGATGGCGCCTCGGAGTGGGGGATCTTTCGCTACATCACATGGCGCCAACTGCGCCCCGTCACCGTGATGGTCTTCGGCCTGCAACTGGTCGCATCCCTCAAAATCTTCGGCCAGACCTATCTGTTGACCGGAGGGGGCCCCTTCGACAGCACCAAAGTGGTTTTGCACTACATGTACGAGACCGGGTTCGTCAACCAGAACGCCGGCTATGCCTCGGCCATCGCCGTGGTCTTCGTGCTGATAGTGCTGCTCATTCTGGTGCTGCAATCCCTGGCTAATCGCTTCATCAATCGTCGAGGCTAAGATGAATAGCAAACTGACATTTACCGCCTTGTTCGCCATCACGTTGACTGTGCTGCTCTGCCTGCTGTGGGGCGCCCCTCTGCTGTGGGCGATCAGCACGGCACTGCGCCCGGAGGCTCAGACAGTCGCCGGTCTGCAGTGGCTGCCCGATCCCGTCATCTTCGATGCCTTCATCAAGGTGCTGACCATGGGGGATCTGCCCGTCTTCTTCATGAACAGCGTGGTCACCTCGCTGGCGGTTACCCTGGTGACGCTGCTGATCACTGTGCTGGCGGCCTACAGCTTCTCTCAACTGCGTTTCAAGGGGGCGAACCTGCTGTTCTGGTGCTGCATGTTTGGCATCATCTTCCCCTTCGAAGCCTTGGTGATCCCACTCTTTCGCCAGGTCTACCACATGGGGCTGGCCGACTCTCTGGGGGGGATCATATTGCCTCAGGTGGTGTCACCCATGGTGCTCTTCGTTCTCAAGCGCTTCTTCGATCAGATCCCCAAGGATTTTCGCGAGGCGGCCATCCTCGATGGCGCCCGGGAGTGGCAGGTATTGCTCCGCGTCTATCTGCCTCTCTCCCGGAACATCATTTATGCCATGGCGATCATCACCTTCATGGGGGCCTGGAACAATTTCCTCTGGCCATTCCTGGTGGTCAGCTCCACCGAGAACATGACCATTCCCATCGGTCTGACTCAGCTTAACGACACCTATGGGGTGAGGTATGCCCAGAACATGGCCTCTGCCCTGATCGGTGGCCTGCCGGTCGCCATCCTCTATGTCATGTTCCAGAAGCGTGTCGCGTCGGGCTTCCTCGCCGCCACCGGCCTCAAGGGTTAACGATTCACGGGCCTGCCAAGGCGGGCCCCCTGTTTTTACGGCCGCGATGAGGCCGTCGTGAGAGAGCACCATATGTCCAGCGTATCGCTTAAGCACATCAAGAAGACCTACCCCAATGGCAATGCCGTCATTCACGGCGTGGATCTGGAAATCGAACAGGGGGAGTTCGTCGTCTTCGTCGGCCCCTCCGGCTGCGGCAAGTCGACGCTGCTGCGCATGATTGCCGGGCTGGAGGATATTTCCGCAGGCGATCTCCACATCGGCAACCTGCGGGCCAATGAGCTCGACGCCGCCAAACGGGGGGTGGCCATGGTATTCCAGTCCTATGCACTCTACCCCCACCTGACGGTGGCCGAGAACATGGGCTTCTCCCTGCTGTTCAACAACACACCGAAGGCCGAGATAGAGACCAAGGTAAACCGGGTGGCGGAGACCCTGCAACTGGCCCACCTGCTGGAGCGCAAACCGGCCGAGCTCTCCGGAGGCCAGCGCCAGCGGGTTGCCATCGGACGAGCCATCGTGCGTGAACCCGAGGTGTTCCTGTTTGATGAGCCGCTCTCCAACCTGGATGCCGCCTTGCGTGGGCAGATGCGTACCGAGCTGGCGCGCCTGCATCAGAAGCTGGGGACCACCATGATCTATGTGACCCACGATCAGGTGGAAGCGATGACGCTGGGGGACCGGATAGTGGTCTTCAACAAGGGCCACATCGAGCAGGTGGGCTCTCCCCTGGATCTCTATCAGCGCCCCGCCACCGAGTTTGTGGCTACCTTCCTCGGCATGCCGAAGATGAACATGTTGACCTGCAAGCTGAAGGGAAAAGATGGCGATCTCTGGCAGCTAACGCCGGGTAAAGGGATCGAGGTGACGGCGTCTGAGTCATGGTTTGACTGCACAGGCCAGAGCAACATCAAGATAGGGATCCGCCCCGAGCATCTGTTGGTGGGGGTTGAAGGCGCCCCGGAGGCCCATCTGCATGGCCGGGTCTCTCTGGTCGAAAACCTCGGTGATGCGGCGATCTTGCACATCAAGTGCGAGGGCATAGAGCGGCTGCTGCTGGCCAAGGTCAACACGGATCGACGGGTGCCTTCATGCGACGAGGCGGTCTCCCTCACCGTCGCTCTCGAATATATCCATCTCTTCGGTGAGCAGGGGCAGAGCCTGCGCCGTTGAGCTGAGGGGCGGCGGATCCCGTCCCTCATGGAGCACCAGTCATGTACCGAATCCTCCTTTCTCTGTTCATTCTATTGGGAACCATCATGCCAGCGCAGGCCAGTTCGACTTTTACCAATCCGATCTTGAGTGATGGCGCCGATCCTTGGGTTGTGCGTCATGATGACGGCTTTTACTACTACACCCAGACCACCGGCAGCGACATCACGCTATGGCGTACCAAAGACATCACCGACCTTGAGAATGCCGAGCGCAAGGTGGTGTGGATGCCGGCTCAGGGCGCCGTCAACGGCACCCATCTCTGGGCCCCCTAACTGCACCTGCTGGATGGTCGCTGGTACATCTATTTCGCCGCATCGGATGGCGACATGGCTCGGCAGCGCATGTATGTGTTGCAGTCAAAAGGATTGGATCTATTTGGCGAGTACGCCTTCCCTGCGGGTACCCAGGAGGGCAAGATGGCTGATGCCAGTGACAAATGGGCCATCGACGGCACCGTCCTCGATTACCGGGGGGAACGTTATTTCATCTGGTCAGGCTGGGAGGGAGAGGTTAATGATCAGCAGCGCCTCTATATCGCCAGAATGGCCTCGCCCTGGCAGCTGGCTGTGCCGCGCGTTGAGATCTCTAGACCTGAACTGGCGTGGGAGCGTATCGGCACGCCCCAGGTCAACGAGGCTCCCCAGGTGCTGTTAAGCCCAGGGGGGCGACTCTTCCTCACCTATTCCGCCAGCGGCAGCTGGACGGACGATTACTGTCTCGGTCTGCTGGCGCTGGAGGGGGATGATCCTATGAATCCGGCACACTGGCGCAAGCGGCCTCAGCCCGTCTTTAGAAAGGACGAGGTGCTGGGAGTCTATGGTCCTGGGCATAACGGCTTCTTTATCGACGATGGAGGCCGACCCTGGCTGATCCATCATGCCGCCAAATTCAAAGGGGCAGGCTGGAACAGGGAAATTCATCTGCAACCCTTTGACTGGGATGCGCGTGGCCTGCCCTCTTTCGGACTCCCTGTCGGTACCAGCCGACAACAGATGGCACCGCGCTGAGGGCTACGACCGAGGTGTTGAGGTGACTGAATATAAACATGCAGCCCTCTGACTAGAAATAAAGGCGTCGTATTGTCAATATTGCTTTCTGCGGAGTCATCAGACTCCGCTTTTAATTATTTAATTCTTAATGAGAGCTGAATTTAATAGAAAGCTGAACCAGGCCTAAATACGTAAATAGAAAACAGATGTTGGTGCTTGCAAAATTTTGTTTAAAACAAGAGCTGTAAACGATTACATTAATGTGATCGCTATCACCAGATTATTATTTTTTTAGCATTACCATATTCCTGCCACCCATGGTGGATGATTAAAACATACATATGACCATGCCATAAAAAACCACCTCTTTTTATGCAGGTCGAACATGCACGTCAATTTAATATAATAACTATCGAGGATGTATTTTGAAAAACTCAATTCGCTACATTGTCGCCGCGTCTTTGTCTATCGCAGCCACCAATGCCATTGCTACTGAGGGATTTGATTTTTGGGGTTATTTCCGTGCCGGTGTGGGGACCGGGGCCGATGGCTCAGCTTCAAATAGCATCGGTGGTTCAGATTTCCAGAAGAACAAGATTGGACGTCTCGGGAACGAGTTTGATAATTATGCCGAGATTGGCTTGGGGAAGGAGCTGAATAACGACGGCGACAAATCTGTTTATATCCAGACCATGTTCAATATGTGGGATGGTGATGCCGATAGTGTCAGTAATGACTCCCCATTCGGCTGGGAAAACATGAACCTGCAATTGCGGAACTTCATGGGGATGGGGGAGACCTCCTGGGCGGGTATTCGTCAATATAATAAAGGCTATTATATTGATATGAACGATTACTTTTACTGGAACCAGACCAATGTGGGTGCCGGTATAGAGCGCATGAACCTCGGTGCAGGTAAATTCTCAGTAGCGGTATTACATCGTGATTTTGAAAATGAGATCGGCACGGATACCCAGCATAGCAAGCATCAGATCAATGCCAATAATCTGGAATTGACCTATGACTCCTTGCCTCTGTGGGAAGGCGGTAGCCTGGCACTCGGATACAAGTTTTTGAATGCCGATCCGTCGGCTGATCAGGTGGATGAGCCAGGTAGCGGTGAGCATGATTACAGCGATGGTCATGCCTTCATGGTGGAATTGAACCAGGCCGTGGCTGGCACAGGGTTTAACAAGACGGTGCTGCAATATTATGTGGATGGTTCAGCGGCACAAGGGGTGCTCATGGGGGCGGCAGATACCCTCAATGGCAACGTCAAGAGTGGTAGCGGTTACGCGATCCGCAACTACGGCAGCATTCCGTTGGGTGACCGTTGGGATCTGAGCCATGCCATCAACTATGCAGCGGCCGACAGCATTGAGACCTGGGACAACGATCAGCTCGATGCCACCATGTTTGGTGCCTCAGCTAAATTGGCGTATCACTGGTCTGAAATCACTCGCACCTACGCAGAGGTGGGTTATTTCGCCGATGAGAAGACCGAGAATGGTGCGGATTATGATCGCAGTGGTTCCAAGTACACCGTCGCCCAGGCCTGGTCTCTGGGTCGCAACCAGCCGGAACTGCGTCTCTACGCGAGCTATTTCGACAGCGACAACGACAACTGGAGTGACAGCAGCCACGCTTTTGAAGGCGATGACAGTGATGACACCTGGGTGGTTGGAGTGCAGGCCAACGTCTGGTGGTAATGACGTAGTCTCACCTGAAGGCTAGATATGGCGCTTGCCTGGGGCATATCGACAGTGGCCAGGCAAGATAAAAGGCAATCAAAACCAAGGGGCTGGCATCTGATGATGCCAGCCCCTTGTTTTATATGGCGTTCCCGACTGGAGTCGAACCAGTGGCCTGTCCCTTAGGAGGGGACCGCTCTATCCTGCTGAGCTACGGGAACCTTGTGGCGGGCATTATACAAGAAGCATTGTGCTTTTAAACCCTTGATTCCTATTCCAATACGGCCAGATCGCCAATTTGGACATTAAACGGCGAATATTTGTTCTGGCTGCTGATGATGGCACCGTCCTCGAACACCTGCACTACCTCGAACAGGCCGTCGGCGGGGTTGCGCATCACCCGGGACTTGCCGTAGGGATCGATGAAGTCGGCGCTGTGCTGGACGCGGAACTGATCCCCAAGCTTGACCCCGTTGCGACGGCCCAGGCTGATGTGGGGACCGCGTTCGTGCTGGGCCACGATGCGGGCGGTGACGGGGGCGCAGGCGAGCTCGGCGACGATGTCCTGGGCCGCCTCCTTCAACTGGTAGCTCACCTCCTGGCCGTAGCTGGACTGCCAGAACCGGCCATTGTGGCTGCCCACCTGCTCCCGCTTGGAGAAGGTCCAGTTGGCCCGCCCCTGATACTCCTTGCGCCCGAGCAGGCTGCCGTTGATGCCGTCAAACAGATAGAGCTGCATGCGGAAGTTGCGGATCGGGTCTTCATACCAGCTGGTCAGCTGGTTGCCCTGGGGTTCGAGGGAGAGGTCGTCGATGCTGCCGAGCACCAGATACTGGCTGTCGGTGCGTAGGCTCAGGGCCTTGATCTCCTCGAGGGCGCTGCGATCCCCCTGCTGCAGGTGGAGGGGATCGATGCGCAGGTTTTCGTCCAGCCACTGGCGGGCGACCACCCCCTGGGGCGCCGCCGCCAGGGTCTCGAACAGGCGGCGGGAGAGATCCGCCGGCATGTCGTCGAGGGCGCCGGTGCTCGCCTGATCCGGGTAGCGCATGCGCAGGCGCACCAGCGTCAAATCCTTGGCGTAGTGTTGGGTCTGGCAGATCTGCCGCTCGGCCTGGATGTCGGCCACCAGGGTGATGTACATGCGGCCGTTGCGCACCTCCTCGCGCTTGAGGCGGTACTGGCGGATGTCGCCGCCGGAGCGGATCTGGATCTGCTCAGAGCGCAGGCTGCCGTTCTCCAGGCGCTGGATGCTGGAGACGGACGCGCCGCTGGCCAGCAGGGCCTGACGCAGCGCATCCCGGGTCGCCTGCTCGCGGGCATAGACCTCGTCGCCCCCCAGGATGGCGGCACTGCCTTGCGCCTCTATGAGCTCGGCGCTAGCCGACAGACTGGCCAGCAACAGGGTTGACAGCAGCACAACTTTCATAACGTACACCTTGAATAGACGAACCCCTCTGCGCCCAAGGGGCGGATGAGCGGCTTCATGGACACTGGCCTGGTTTGCACCGGGTGCGCAAATAAAAGCAAGATCCATGCCTTGTTCTGGCGAAAGAGTGCGCTGCCCGCCGGATTTCCCGGCCTCTGTATTGGCGCCGCCCAAGGCCCTCTGGCGGATCATCGGATGATCCTTGGCGCATTCCCGTCTCAAGTGTTGGCCGCTGCGACCGATAACAAGTCAGGTGTAGATACAGGAACAGGTATCCATGAACAGAATTATCACGGCGCTGGCGGTTGCGCTGGCGCTGGCCGGCTGCGGGTCGGCCGACCCCATCAACCGGGAGCAAGGGGATCCCCGCCAGGCGGCCAAGGGGATGGAGCTCAACTGGCTGGTGGCCCGCATGACGGATCAGCTGATGGAGCGCAAGTCGCTCACCACCCTGAGCGAGCCCATCGCGGTCGCCTCCTTCGTCGATCTCGACACCCTGAAGGACACCAACTGGATGGGGTTGCAGATCGAGGAGAGCTTCATCTACGAGCTGAACCGGCGCGGTGAGGTAGTGGTGGACTTCAAGACCACGGGCAGCATTCAAGTGACCCCCAGTGGCGACTTCGTGATGAGCCGCAACTACAAGGATCTCTCCGCCCGTCTGCCCATCTCCCGGATCCTGACCGGCACCTTCAGCCGCAATTCGCAGGGGATCCTGGTCAATGCCCGGATCATCGATCTGCGTACCAAGATGGTGGAGACCACGGCCCAGAGCCTGATCCCGCAACAATATCTGTCCGGCGCCAGCAACTCGTTTGGCCGGGCATCGGTCAACCGGGGTTACCTGATGCGGGGCGACCAGAGCGCGTCCGGCCATCTGGTGAACCTGACCCCCTGATTTCTGAGGAGTAGACAGCCATGAGAATCGTGCTTGGCCTGATGATGGCCCTCTTGCTGACGGCGTGCAGCGGGAACAGGGTCGTAAACTACGACGTAGGGGAGAAGCCAGATGACTTCCCCGTGCTCAAGGCGGTGGGCTACGCGGTGATCGACATCCAGCCCGGTCCCTCCCAGTCGGAGAAGATGCTGCAGGCGATCCGGGCGTCCAAGATGGATGCCTACCGGGAGCTGGCGGAGCAGCTCAACGGCCAGCAGGTGCGTGGCCAGAGCAGCTACAAGGACCTGACCCAGACCTCCAACTCGCTGGATGTGTCGGTGGCCGGCATGGTGCGCGGTGCCCGTGTGGTGGCGACCTATCCCCGTGGCAACACCTATGCCACCGAGCTGGAGCTCGATACCCGCAACCTCTACCACCTGAACCAGCTGATGGCGGGTCAGTTCTAGCGCCAGGAGCGAGACTCCATCCTCTGTCACCCGAGCCTGTCGGCGGGGTACCAACTAGGCGAGCAATGAGCTCGCCTTTTTGTTGTCCGGGGGCGGGGCAGGGGGCAGAAAAGAGAGAGGCGAGCCTGATGCTCGCCTCTTGCCGTTCGGGGCCGCTTAGCTGCCCATCAGCACCGGCGGTACCGCGGTCGGCTTGACGTCTTCGCTCGGGTAGCAGCCCAGCACCTTGACGTAGCGGGTGATCTTGGTGAGCTCCAGCAGGGCGGCCTGCATCTCGGGGGTCTGCAGGTTGGCGGAGACATCCAGATAGAACATCTCCTCCCAGGGGTTGCCCTGTACCGGACGGGATTCCAGCTTGGTCATGTTGATCTCGTGGCTGCGCAGCACCAGCAGCGCCTCCACCAGGGAACCCGGCTTCTGGGAGGTAGACATGATGAGGGTGGTCTTGGCCGGGATCTGGGGCGCCACATCGATGGGTTTGCGCGCCACCACGATGAAGCGGCTGTAGTTCTCCTTCTGGTTCGCGAGCTGCTCGGCCAGCACGTCGAGGCCATACAGCTCGCCACCGGCGGCGCTGCCGATGGCCGCCGCCTCCGGGCTCGCCAGCTCCTTGACCTTCATCATGGCGCTGGAGGAGGAATCGCAGATCTCGTGGCGCGCCCCTTCAAGCTTGCTGAGGTAATGGGAGCACTGCTGGAACACCTGAGGGTGGGCATAGAAGGTCTTGATGCGGGACAGCTCGGTGGGCACGGCGGTGAGGATGCAGTGCTCGATGGGGTAGGTCAGCTCACCCACGATGGAGAGGGTGGTGTGCTGCATCACATCGTACACCTCGTTGATGGAGCCCGAGCTGGTGTTCTCTATGGGCAGCACCCCGAAGGCGGCGCGGCCCGACTCTACCGTGTCCAGCACCTCGCGGAAGTTCTGGCAGTTCACCTCTATCACCTGATCCTTGTAGCGCGCCAGGTACTTGCGGGCGGCCAGGCTGGAGTAAGAGCCGCGCGGGCCCAGGTAGGCGACGCTGGTCATGGGCTCCTGCTGCTGGGGGTTGAGCAGGCTCTGCAGATAGGCCTGCTGGGAGAGCACGGAGTCTTCGATGATGGTGTGGTAGATGCGGGTGATGTACTGGGCGTCCAGCCCGAGCGCGCGCCCTTTCTGGATCAGGGCAACCAGCAGATCCTGCTCCCGCTGGGTGTCGCGGATGGGACGGGGATTGGCCTGCTTGGCGCGGGCAACCTCGATGCTGAGGGTCTTGCGTTTGGCCAGCAGGGCGAGCAGCTCCTGATCCAACTGGGTGATGTCTTGTCTGATCTCGTCGAGCGTAGCCATGGTGGTTCCCTATCCAAATCTTCTGTGGTGGTTGCTGCAAAAAAAAGCCTCCGCTGGGGGAGGCTCGATTCGTCTTTGCTTTCTGTTGATGCGACGACAGGGCCTTCCCTTATGAGGGCCGGATAAACGAGAAAGCAAAGAAGAATGGTGTGTGCATGATGTTGTCCTGAATGTAACGTCATAACCATTAAGGGATTTGGCACGCCGATGCAAGTAAAACTTGCCCCTGTGCATTGAACGGGGCAGGGTAGGTGGTCGGGATCCATGGTCGAATGAGTGCCACACCGGTCCCGTTGTTTCTGGTCAATGAGAGGGAGGCGAGAGGATGGCGATTATCTTCGATCTGGGGCGGGTGGTGGTGAGCTGGGATCCGGTCGGCATAGTGCGCTCGGTACGAGGACCGGATGGCGCCGAGGCCCTGGCTGAGCAGCTGTTCAACCACCCCGACTGGCTGGAGGTGGACAGGGGCACCCTCTCCCTGCACGCCATGGCGAGTCAGGCCGAGGCGCGCACTGGCTTGTCCATGGCCGAGAACCTCGCCATCCTGCAGGCGGTGCCCGCCTCCCTGCTGCCGGACCCCGCCATGGTGAGCCTGATTGAGACGCTGCACCGAGCCGGTCACCGGCTCTACGCCCTCTCCAACATGGGCCATGCCAGCATCGACTGGTTGGAACAGCATCAGGAGTTCTGGCGCTTCTTCAGCGGCAAGGTGGTGTCGGCCCGGGTGCGGATGATCAAGCCCGAGCCCGACATCTACCGTTATCTGCTGGTGTCGTTCGACCTCAAGGCTGGGGAGTGCCTCTTTATCGACGACAGCCCGGCCAACGTGGCGGCGGCCCAGGCGCTCGGCCTGCAGGGCATGGTGTTCACCGATGCTGCTGCGTGCCGCCGGCAGCTGGTCGAGCAAGGATGGTTGCCCGCCTGAAAGGGGACGGGCCCTGCGTTGTGCCCGAAGAAAAGGGATCTGATGTGCATTCAGAGCGAATAAAGTACTGCTTTGTCCCTGCCGTTTAAGTGTCTATTCAGCTTTCACGCCGCAAAATAACATCCTATTCACCATCCGGAGCGTTGTTATGGATGCCAATGTAGTCGCGCTGAATCGGGGATACGATCAGAACTTTCAGGCCAGGGAACAAAGGCTCATCAGCACCCTGGCAGGATATGGCGAACTGCTTGTCTCCTTCTCCGGTCGGTTGGAGTCCTGCTACAGCATGGACCTGTGCCGGGCCAGCGGGGTCCGCTTTCGGGCCATCACCCTGGACAACCCGACCCTCAGCCGCAAGGCGGTGGCCCGGGCTAAGCGCTACTGCCAGCACTACGGCATCGCGCATCAGGTGATCAAGACCGATGAGATGATCTTCAGCGTGCACCTCGGTCACCTCGCCGAGGTGATGGATCCGGTACGCTACCTCTGCCAGCAGCTCGAGCACGGCGATGGCCCCCCGCTTCTGATGTCGGCCTCGGTGGAGGAGATGCAGGAGTATCTGCGGCGTTTCGACAGCGTGCCGGCCAATACGCTGTGGCTCTTTGCCGAGCAGGGCATGACCAACCGTGACTTTCGCTATGGCTTCCACAAGCGCCAGCTGGCCCTGTGGGGGGCGGGGGGAGAGGCTTGCCTGAGTCAGCGCTTCTCCGATATTGAGTCACTGGACCGGCGCCACTTGCGCATGGTCGACATGGCCGAGCAGATGTTGTTCGACATGGGACTGGATGGAGCCCAGGTCTTCTTCCATACCCTGGCGGACAGGGTCACTACCCTGGCCAGGATCAGGGTGCCCCAGCGCATGCGGGCCCTGGTCTTCGACATGCAGCCGAACATTCAGAAGGCGCTCCAGAGCGCCCAGTTCGATCTGGTGACCCTGGATCTGGTCTCGGGCGAAGATCCTCAACTGCTGGTCATCTGATCCCGGGCCCGGCCCGTAACGTGAGTCGGGTCATAGGCAAGGGCAGCCCGACTCTTTATACTGCTCCCTCTGCATCCCTATCGAGTCATGTGCCCATGAAACCCTTGTCCAGACTGCTGCTTGCCCTCTGCCTCTCCCCCCTGCTGGCCCAGGCCGCGTCCCTGACCCAGGTCACCCTGGCCGATGGCCGTCAGGTGCAGCTCAACGACGACTTCACCTGGGAATACCTGCTGGTCAAGCCCGCCGAGACGGTAGCCGGCAAGACGGTGACGGCGAGCGTGGCGGCGCCGGTGCTGACCGAGCAGGCCCTGGCCAATCCCGACCTGCTCGCCCAGGCGACCCGGGACGGGATCACGGTGACCCTGAACCAGGTGGAGGGCGAGGATCCGCTGCGCCTGCAGTTCGTGGTGAGCAACACCGGCAGCCGCAACGTGGTGCGGGTCAACGGCAGCCTGACCCTGTTCAGCGCCGAGGGCGTGCAGCTCTCGACCCAGCCGGTGCGTTTCTGGGTCGGGGAGAATCGCCTGCCGGAATCCTATCTGCGCAAGGGCGAGCAGCGCCCCTCGCGCGCCATCGAACTGGCCCGTCCGGCCAATCTGACTGGCAAGCCGCTGGTGCGGGTCCAGATCGACGAAGTGGAATTCCGCTAGGAACGCGACGGGGACGGGCAGGCCCGTCCCCCGTGGAGTGTTGCTCCGGTAACCGTCTGCAACATCTGCTTACATCTGCCATGGTTTGGCAACAGCTTGCCGCTCGGCGACTCCCCCTTTGCCCGTCACAATGGCTCCATTCCCGTTAGGTTCCGCCTAACGCAACAATCGGAGTCAACAAAATGCAAAAGCTCGCACTGTCTGTTCTGGTTCTGGCCGGTCTCTCTTCCACTTCCGTGCTGGCGCAAGATGCGTTCAGCTATGCCAAGGGATCCGCCACCTGGGCACACACCAAGTCCGACTACGTCGGTGGCAAGGACAGCAACAACCGCGATTTCGGTGGTCTGAGCCTGGATCTCTCCAAGAGCTTCGGCTCCAACGTCTACGGCCGACTCGGCAGCGAATACACCTCCCGCAACAGCGGCAACGACAGCATGGCCATCTCCAATCTGGGGATGGGGGTGTTCACTCCCCTCAGCACCGGCCTGAACCTGTACGGTGAAGCGGGCCTGATGGGCTACAGCATGGAGCGCGAGCTCGCCTCCAACGTGAACGACAGCGGCTGGGACAACATCACCCGCAAGCAGAGCGGCAGCCTGTACGGTGAAGTGGGCCTGCGCTACGACATCGGCGCCGTCGAGCTCTCCACCGGCTACCGTTACGCCAACATGACCGACGACATGCACGACTTCAAGGCGGGTGCCGCCTACAAGGTGAGCCAGAACCTGGCCCTCACCGCCGACTACACCTATCGCAACTGGGATCTGCAGAAAGGATCCATCAGCAGCCTGGGTGTGAAATACAGCTTCTGATTTCCCTGTCTGTCGCAACGTCCATTTTGCCCATGACCCCGGTCATGGGCTTTTTCATTTTCCGGTGATCCTGTTTTTGCTCTTGTGTCGTATCGGTCGGTAATAGTTATACAACTTTCATTTTTTTGTATAACTGCTATAACTGAGTCAATGCTTATACAAGGGGTGCAATCATGTACAAGATCAAGGTCGGTATCAGTGCCTGTCTGCTGGGCCAGGAAGTGCGGTTCGACGGGGGCCACAAGCGTTCCAGCTTCTGCGAGCGGGATCTTGGCGCTCACTTCGAGTATCACCCGGTCTGCCCCGAGATGGCCATCGGCCTCGGTGCCCCCCGTGCCGCCATCCGGCTGGTCAAGCGCCACGGAGAGGTGCGCGCCGAGGCGAGCAACGGCAGCTTCGATGTCACCGAGCGGCTCATCGCCTTCAGCGAGCAGAAGGCTCGCCTGCTCGACTTCATCTCCGGCTACATCCTCTGCGCCAAGTCTCCCAGTTGCGGCATGGAGCGGGTACGCATCTATGGTGCCAACAACGAGGGGAGTGCCAAGGAGGGGATTGGTCTCTTTGCCAAAGCCTTGATGGAGGCCAACCCCCTGCTGCCGGTGGAGGAAGACGGCCGCCTGTGCGATCCCATACTGCGGGAGAACTTCGTGCTGCGGGTCTTCGCCTATCACGACTGGCAGCAGCTCTGTGCTCGCGGGATCACCGCCGCCGCCCTCATCCGGTTCCATTCGCGCTACAAATATCTGGTGCTCTCCCACGCCACTACCCACTACCGCACCCTCGGCAAGCTGCTCGGCAACCTCGGCAAGGCCAACCTGCAGGAGGTGGCGGACAGCTACATCAAGGGCTTGATGGCGGCCCTGACCCTGCGTGCCAACCGTCGCAGCCACACCAATGTGCTGATGCACCTGCAGGGTTATTTCAAGCGGGTGCTGACCCCGGCCCAGAAGCAGGAGCTCTGCGATACCATCGACAAGTACCGCACCGGCGTCTTCCCGCTGCTGGTCCCCCTCACCCTGATCCGCCACTACCTGCGGGAATACCCGAACCCCTATCTCGCGGATCAGGTCTATCTCAACCCGCACCCCGATACGCTCAAGTTGCGTTACGGGCTTTGAGAATGGCGAGATCAGCTCTATCCGCATCCCGATATGCGCAAGCTGCGCTACGGGCTCTGAATTCGTTTGTGCCCCGACGCAGCCTCTGGGTTCGGGGCACCCATACCCTGTTGAATGGAAGTCACCATGTCAGATGTACCACAAGATGATGCCGCCAAGCCGGACGAGGGGATCTACCCCATCCGCGAGGTCTCCCGCCTCACCGGGGTCAACGCCGTCACCCTGCGCGCCTGGCAGCGTCGCTACGGGCTGGTGCAGCCCGCCCGTACCGACAAGGGGCATCGCCTCTACAGCGAGCAGGATATCCGCCAGATAGGCGAGATCCTGAGCTGGCTGGAACGGGGGGTGAGCATAGGGCAGGTGAAGGGGCTCTTGAGCGAACCTCAGTCCCAGCCGGTGAGCGATCACTGGCAGCAGACCCTGGAGCAGTTCAGTCAGGCGCTGCTCGCTTTCAACCAGCGCAAGGCGGAGGCAGAGCTCAATGATCTGCTGGCGAGCTACCCGTTCGAGCTGGTGCGCAGCCGGGTGCTGCAGCCGTTGGTGGAGCAGCTGCTCGGCCTGTGGCGCGAGCGGCCGGATGGCGAGCTGCTGCAACAAGTGTGGCTGGGCTGGCTCCACACCCGTTTCGCCCGCCACCTCATCGAGCAGGAGAAGGGGCTGCCGGTCACCCTGGCTAGCTGGGGCCAGGTAGGTCCCCTGGATTTGGTCTGGGCGGCCTACGAGCTGATAGGTCAGGGCTATGAGGTGCAACTGCTGGGAGCGGTGGAGCCGCGCCATGTCGCCCTGCTGGAGGGGCGGGCCGCCACCCCCTGGCTGGTGCTGCTAGGGGCCGGCCTTGGCAAGCCGGCGCTGGCCACTGGCTGGCCGGCGGGCACCCGCCTGTTTGGTGAGCTGGGTCGCCTCTATGACGCTGACTGGCTGGCCGCTCACGGCTGGCGGGCGACCCTGGCCGAGGTGATGGCGGACAAGCCTGCCGCGCGCGGCGCCCGTGGGCGCGGGAGCAAGAAATCATGAGGCTGGTCTGGTTTCGCAATGACTTGCGCCTTTCCGACAACCCGGCGCTGCGTCATGGCTGCGCCAGCGATGAGCCGGTCGCCGCACTCTTCATCATCTCCCCCACCCAGTGGCGACAGCACAAGATGGCACCCATCCGTCAGCGCTTCATCCTGACCCAGGTCGATGTGCTGGGCCGCGAGCTGGCGGCCCTCGGCATCCCGCTTCATCTGCTGCGGGTCGAGACCTTTGCCGAGGTGCCTGCGGCGCTGGCTGACCTCTGCCGCGAGCTCGGCGTCACGCACCTCTACGCCAACCAGGCCATCGAACTTGACGAGCAGCGCCGGGACCATGGCGTCACCGCCGCGCTGGCAGAGCAGGAGGTGAGCTGCCACTGGCTCAACGGCTGTTGCGTGCTGCCCCCTGGGCGGGTACTGACCGGCGGTCGGGAGATGTTCAAGGTCTTCACCCCCTTCAGCCGCGCCTGGCTCAAGGCGCTGGATGAGGATGGTTTCGTCATTCACAGAGCCCCGGCGCCACGGGGTGAGCCATTGCCGTGGCAGCCGCTGGCCGAGCGGGCTTTTGTCGATGAGGGGTTCGGGGAGCTGACCCCGGATCCCCGCTGGCCGGTGGGGGAGGTCGAGGCCCTGCGGCGGTTGCACGCCTTCCTGGAGCAGGCGGTGCTGGACTATGGCGAGACCCGGGATTTTCCGGCGTTGGCGGGTACCTCCATCCTCTCCCCCTATCTGGCGGCGGGCATTGTCAGCCCCCGTCAGTGCGTGGCGGCCTTGCAGCAGCGACTCGGCGGCCGGCCCCAGTCCAAGGCGCAGCCCGGTTTCGTCTGGCTTAACGAGCTCATCTGGCGCGAGTTCTATCGCCACCTGCTGGTACTGATCCCGACCCTCTCGATGAATCGCCCTTTCAAGCCAGAGACGGTGGCCCTGCCCTGGAGCTGGGACCCGGATGCCTTTGCCGCCTGGTGCGAGGGGCGTACCGGCTACCCCATCGTCGACGCCGCCATGCGCTGCCTCAACGCCACCGGCTGGATGCACAACCGGCTGCGAATGATAGTGGCGAGCTTCCTGACCAAGGATCTGCACATCCACTGGCGGCTCGGGGAGGATTACTTCATGAGCCAGCTCATCGACGGGGATCTGGCGGCCAACAACGGTGGCTGGCAATGGGCCGCGGGAACGGGCGCCGATGCGGCCCCCTACTTTCGGGTGTTCAACCCCACTACCCAGGGACAACGATTTGATCCACAAGGGGAGTTTATCCGTACCTGGGTAACTGAGCTTGCCGATGTGCCTGCCGCCTATGTGCACCAGCCCCACGACTGGCTGCGGCTCAAGGGACGGCAGGATTACCCGGCGCCCATGGTGGATCATGCCGTTGCACGGGTGAGGGCCATCGAGATGTTCCGTGACCTGGAGAAGACATGACATGAACGACGCGCTGGCCCATTTCATCGTGCTTTATCTGCAACTGGACAAGCATCAGTTGCACCGTCTGCCTGAGATCTATGCCGATCAGGTGGTGTTTATCGATCCGGCCCACCGCATCGAGGGGCTGGCCGCGCTCACCCGCTATTTTTCCTCTCTCTATGAGCGGCTCAAGGAGTGCAGGTTCGAGATCACCAGCCAGCAGTTGCAGGGCAATGAGGCCTGGCTCGGCTGGGTCATGACCTTCGTACATCCCCGGATTGCCGGTGGGCGGCCGGTGCGGGTGGAGGGGGCCACCCGGTTGCAGTTTGATGCCTGGGGCAAGGTCTGCCTGCACCGGGATTACTTCGATCTCGGCGCCATGCTCTACGAACAGTTGCCGCTGCTGGGCCCCGTGGTGCGCGCCATCAAGGGGAGGCTGGGCACATGAGCGGGCGGGTACTGATCACCGGGGCCACCTCCGGCATAGGTCGCCAGCTGGCGCTCGATTACCGGCGCTCTGGCTGGCAGGTGTGGGGTTGTGGCCGCGATGGTGAACGGCTGCAGGCATTGGCCGATGAAGGGATCATTCCCCTGCAGTTCGATGGACGGGACAGCGCCGCCATGGCCGTGATTGCCGCCGATCTGCCCGCGCTGGATCTGCTGATCCTCAACGCCGGCAACTGCGAATACATGGATCTGGTCGAGGGATTTGACGGTGCCCTCTTTGCCCGGGTCATCGAGACCAACCTCATCGCCACCGGCCACGCCCTGGCCGCCTTCCTGCCGCGGCTGGTGTCCGGGTCGCGGCTCGCCATCGTCGGCTCCTCGGTGAGCTGGTTACCGCTGCCAAGGGCCGAGGCCTATGGCGCCTCCAAGGCGGCCCTCGACTATCTGGCCGCCACCCTGCGCCTCGATCTCGCGACCCGGGGCATAGGGGTGACCCTGATCCGTCCGGGTTTCGTGCAGACGCCGCTCACCGCGAAGAATGATTTTCCCATGCCTTGTCTGGTGACGGTGGAGGAGGCGTCCCGCGCCATCATGAGCGGGCTGGCCGCCGGTCGCCATCAGATCCACTTCCCCCGTCGCTTCATCTGGTTGCTGCGTCTGCTTGGCGCACTGCCGACGGGGCTTTGGTTGCGCCTCGGTCGCACCCTCATCTCGAAAGGATCCCCTTCATGAAGAAAAAGATCGCCATCATAGGTTCCGGGATCTCGGGACTCAGCGCCGGTTTTCTGCTCCACAAGCTGCACGACATCACCTTGTTCGAGGCGGCCCCCGTGCTCGGCGGACATACCGCCACAGTGGATGTCAGCCTGGCCGGTCGCAGCTATGCCATCGACACCGGCTTTATCGTGTTCAACGATCGCACCTACCCGAATTTCCTGAAATTGCTGGAGCGGATCGGGGTGGCGCGCCAGCCCACCGAGATGAGCTTCTCGGTCAAGAGCCCCCAGGGGTTGGAGTACAACGGCCACAACCTGGACACCCTGTTTGCCCAACGCAGCAACCTGCTGAGCCCGCGCTTCTACCGTTTCGTGGCCGAGATCCTGCGTTTCAACCGGGAGGCCCGCGCCTGGCTGGCGGACCGCGGGCGCCGCGGGGATGGCCGCGAACCTACCTTGGGGGATTTTCTGCTGCTGGGGGAGTTCAGCGATTACTTCGCCCGCCACTACATCCTGCCCATGGGGGCGGCTATCTGGTCTTCCACCCTGGCTGACATGCGCGCCTTTCCGCTGGGTTTCTTCCTGCGTTTCTTTGCCAACCACGGCCTGCTCGATGTGGCCAACCGCCCTCAGTGGTACGTCATTCCGGGCGGCTCGCGGGAATACCTGGGTCCCCTCACGTCGGGCTGGATGTCGCGGATCCGGCTGGCCTGTCCGGTACTGGCGATCCGGCGCTCGGCCGAGGGGGTGCTTGTCCAGAGCGGCTATGGGGAGGAGCGCTTTGACGAGGTGATCCTCGCCTGTCACAGCGATCAGGCGCTTGCCCTGTTGGCGGATGCAAGCGAGCGGGAGCAGGCCATTCTCGGCGCCATGGCCTATCAGGCCAACGATGTCTGGTTGCACACCGATGTGAACTGCCTGCCGGCCCGGCCAAAAGCCTGGGCCAGCTGGAACTATCAGCTCGGGGATGACGACGAGGCGCGCCCCCTGGTGAGCTACAACATGAACATCCTGCAGGGGATTAGCTCGCCGCAACCCTTCTGCGTCAGCCTCAACCCCCAGGGCCGGGTGGACGAAAGCAAGGTGCTGCGCCGCTTCGTCTACCACCATCCTGTCTTCAATCAGGCCTCCATCGCCGCTCAGCAGCGGCGAGCCGAGATCTGCGGCCGGCAGCACACCCATTTCTGCGGCGCTTACTGGTACAACGGCTTTCACGAGGACGGGGTGCGCAGCGCCCTGGATGTGGCCAGT
This sequence comes from Aeromonas sp. QDB31, assembly GCF_027707605.1. Lineage (NCBI taxonomy): Bacteria > Pseudomonadati > Pseudomonadota > Gammaproteobacteria > Aeromonadales > Aeromonadaceae > Aeromonas > Aeromonas sp. QDB31. The sequence goes on from NZ_JAPCIX010000001.1 coordinate 211,996, forward strand.
CGCTTCGGAGCCAACCTATGAAGGCCGCCGGCGACACCATCAGCGCCATCTGGCAGGGTTCGGTGCGCCACCGCCGCTTTGCGCCGCGCAACCACGCCTTCTCCTACGACCTCTTCATGCTGGGGCTGGATCTGGACGAGCTGCCGAGCCTCAGCCAGGGGCGCTGGTTCGGAGTGGAGCGGGCCGGGTTGCTCTCCTTTCATCGCAATGACTATCTCAAAGGCAGCGAAGGGAGCCTCAAGCTGGCGGTGTGGGACAAGGTGACTGCCCTTGGCGGCGACGCCGAGCCGGGCGGTCGGGTGCTGTTGCTCGGCAATGTGCGCTGCCTGGGGTTCTACTTCAGCCCGGTCAACTTCTACTTCTGCTACCGGGAGGAGGAGGCGCGTTACCTGCTGGCGGAGGTGTCGAACACCCCCTGGAACGAGCGTCACTACTACCTGCTGGATCTGGCGGCCCTGGCACCCCACGACAAGGACTTTCACGTCTCCCCCTTCATGGGGCTGGCCATGCGTTACCACTGGCGCATTCGCCCGCCCGAAGAGGAGACGCTGATCCATATCGAGAGTCATCCCAGGTCAGGCGAGGCCAAGCTGTTCGATGCCACCCTGGCGCTGCGTCGCGAACCGCTGTCGCGCCAGGGGCTGGTGGCCCTGCTTGCCCGCTGGCCCTGGATGACCCTCAAGGTGCTGCTCGGTATCTACTGGCAGGCCTTGCGTCTTTTTATCAAACGCACCCCCATCTTCAGCCACCCGGAGAGCCGCTGATGAAGCCGACATTCTCGCGTATTTCAGCTTCCAGTCGTTGTCCGCAACCCATGATGCGGGTTTGTATCAAACGAACCTCTTTTATCTTCATCCATCCGGAGAGCCGCTAATGGAACTTGCTCAATCAACCCTCTCTGCCTCTTTCATCGACAAGGGGGCCAGGCAACTGCTGCTCACTCTGCTGGGACGTCTCGAACAGGGTCAACTGCTGCTGCGTGACGGCAGCGAGCGTCACAGCTTCGGGGTGGCGGGCACCGATCTCCATGCCGAGGTGATAGTGCAGGATCCTGCCTTCTATCGTCGTCTGCTGCTGGGAGGCAGCATAGCCGCCGGTGAGACCTGGGTGGAAGGACTCTGGACCAGCCCGGATCCGGTGGCCCTGGTGCGGCTGCTGGCCCGCAACCTGACGCTGCTCGACACCCTGGAGCGGCGGCTCGGCTGGCTCAGCTTCCCCTTCAACAAGGTGCGTCACTGGCTCAATCGAAATACCCTGACCGGGTCGAGATCCAATATCGCCGCCCACTATGATCTCGGCAATACCCTCTATCAGGGCTTTCTCGACAGCCACATGCAGTACTCGAGCGCCATCTACCCGAGCGCCGAGGCCAGCCTGGAGCAGGGGCAGCAGGCCAAGCTGCGCACCATCTGCGAGCGGCTCGAGCTGGGACCGGAGGATCACCTGCTGGAGATAGGCACCGGCTGGGGCGGCCTGGCCGTCTATGCCGCCCGTCACTACGGCTGCCGGGTGACCACCACCACCATCTCCCAGGCCCAGCACGACTATGCGAAGGCGTGGATTGCGCGGGAGGGGCTGGAGGATCGTATCACATTGCTGCTGGAGGATTACCGCAAGCTGGAGGGGAGCTTCGACAAGCTGGTTTCCATCGAGATGATAGAGGCGGTGGGGCACGCCTTCCTGCCGGACTACTTCCGCCAGCTGTCACGCCTGCTCAGACCCGGTGGTCGTCTGCTCATTCAGGCCATCACCATCGCCGATCAGCGCCATGCCCAGTATGTGCGCGGGGTCGATTTCATCCAGCGCTACATCTTCCCCGGCGGCTGTCTGCCGAGCGTCTCCCAGATGGCGGGACTGCTCGCCCGGGAGACCGACATGCAACTGGTGCGGCTGCACGATCACGGCCACCACTATGCCCGCACCCTGGCCCACTGGTGCGAACGCTTCCTGGCGCTGGCCCCCGAGCTGCCAAGGCTCGGCTACAGCCAGGATTTCATCCGGCTGTGGCACTTCTATTTTGCCTATTGCGAGGGGGGCTTCTGGGAGCGGGCCATCAGCCTGGTGCAGCTGGAGGCGGCCAAGCCGGGCCCGCTCGGCTGGTCCGGTGATCTGCCAGTGAGCGGTCACTGACCATGTGGCAGTGGGCCCACCTGCTGGGGTTCAACCTCTACTGGTTGCTGGCGGTGAAATGGCAGCAACCTGGCCCGCTGCTGCTGATGCTGTTGCTTCATTTCCTCTTCTCTCCTCGTCGCCGGCAAGACTGGCGGCTCATTCCCGTTGCCCTGGTAGGTTGTTTGCTCGACATCCTGCTCTGGCGGCTCGGCCTGTTCCAGTTTCCGGCCGGTTTCCCGCTCTGGCTGTTGCTGCTCTGGTGCGGTTTTGCCCTGACCCTCTCCCACGGTTTACGCTGGCTTCGGCCATTGCCCCGCTGGCAGCAGGCGCTGTTTGGCATGGTGGGGGGCGCGAGCTCCTATGTGGTGGGTGCTGCCATGGGGGCCGTACACTTACCCTGGGGCATCTGGATCAGCACGGTGCTGCTGGCGGTGATCTGGATGGGGTGGTTACCCGTACTGCTGTGGGTAACGGTGACGCTGGAGGGTGAATCGAGATGAACACCTTTTCGACCGACGCCTTGTTGTTTTCCAAATGGACCAGGGATGGCCAGTGCGAGCTGGCAGAGCGTTTCTATCTGGTGGTTGCATGCCAACGCGATGCCCAGGGTCAACTGGCGAGCGTGGTGATGCAGGATATCAATACCCTGCAGGAACAGGAGATGGACTGGCATGAACTGGAAGACCCCGCCCATTGGCACATGGGGTGGAATTAGCACCTTGCTTGTGGCGCTGACGCTGCTTTTTGCCATTGCGGTACAGGCCTCTTCTGCCCCCTGGCAACAACTGCGCCCGGTCGGACAGGGGGAGATGAGCTGGCTCTGGTTCAAGCTCTATGACGCCACTCTCTACAGCGCGAGCGGTCGCTACGAGCCTGGTCGCTACCCGCAGGCCCTCACCCTGACCTATGCCAGAGCCATAGACAGGGAAGATCTGCTGAGCGCTACCGCCGCCGAGTGGCTGCGCCTCGGCCTCGGCAGCGAAGGAGATCGCCAGCGCTGGCTCGGCCGGCTCGCCGCCCTCTGGCCCGACGTGGGGGCTGGGGACAGACTCACCTTCTATGTGGACAGTGCAGGAGCCGGCCACTTCTGGTGGCAGGACAAGGCCCTCGGTTCCCTCGCCGATCCGCAGTTTTCAGCCGCCTTTCTGGCCATCTGGCTTGCCGACAACAGTCGCGATCCCGCCCTTACCCGCCGCCTGCGCGGCCAACCCTGATACTGGAGTTCCTCATGACCTTCCATCGCACATGGCGTCTTCTGCTGCTGTGGCCACTGCTGTTGCTGACTGGTTGTGGCGCCAGCCTCGATGACTATAGAGGGCAGGGCCCGAACTGGGATCTCGCCCGTTTCTTCAATGGCAAACTGGTGGCCCACGGCCTGGTGACCGACCGTAGCGGCGAAGTGACCAGTCGCTTTCGGGTCGAGATGCAGGGGCGCTGGCGAGAGGGCAAGGGGGAGTTGTTCGAGGAGTTCTATTTCGATGACGGCCGCCAGCAGACCCGCACCTGGTTTTTGAGCAAGGGGGCGGATGGCCACTGGCGCGGCACCGCCTCGGACGTGGTGGGGGAGGCGGTCGGCAAGACTCAAGGCTTTGCCCTGAACTGGCGCTATCAACTCGATCTGGCTCTGCCGGACGGGGAGGTGGTGCGGGTGAGCTTCGATGACTGGATGTATCTGCTGGATGAAGATCGCCTGATCAATCGTGCCGCGATCAGCAAGTTCGGCATTCACCTCGGCGAGGTGATCCTCTATATCGAGCGGCTTGAGCGATGAGAGCGGGTGTTTTTCCTGCTGACGATAGCCATTCGCTATCAATGGACAAGGCAGAAGCAATTGTCCTTTGAGTCTGTGCGGGGATATGCTGACTCCGTTCCCGATAATGTTTACCACCTGGAGGTGAATGATGAAGAGCCCCATTGGTCTTGATACCGTTCAATCACAAGCCCTGGCCGCCGAGTTGAACAAGTTGCTGGCCAGCTACCAGATCCTCTACATGAACGTCCGTGGCTTCCACTGGAACATCCGCGGCAACCAGTTCTTCGAGCTTCACCTGAAATTCGAGGAGATCTACAACGATCTGCTGTTGAAAGTCGATGCCCTGGCCGAGCGCATCCTCACCCTGGATGGGGTGCCCCTGCACAGCTTCAGCGACTACATCAAGGTCTCCGCCATCCCCGAGCAGAAGGGGCTGCACGACGGTCGCGCCTGTGTCGAGTCCCTGCTGGAGAGTTTCCGCGAGCTGCTGGTGGCTCAGCGCCGTATCCTGGGCCAGGCCGCCGACGCGGGTGACGAGGGTACCGCCTCGATCCTCTCCGACTATGTGCAGCAGCAGGAAAAACTGGTCTGGATGCTGCGCGCCTACCTGGCTTGATAGAGTGCAGGGCCGGATGCCCCTGACCAGGCGCCGGTCCGACCGTTCCGTTGTCCCTTGTTGTTGCAAACCTGAGTTGTCTTTGATGTTATCCACCCGCTTGCCGCCCTGTTTGGGCGGCTTTTTTGTTTTTGATCTGCATCAATGAAACCTTAATTGGTAAATTGAATGCCTATTAAGTTTTGAGTCGGGGGAATAGAATCGCCACAAAACAAGTAACTGAAATGTCCAATTAGGAGAGGCATGATGTTTTGTGTGCAATGTGAACAGACAATTCGTACCCCCGCAGGCAATGGCTGCGCGTATGCACAAGGTATGTGCGGCAAGACGGCCGAGACCTCGGATCTGCAGGATGTGCTGATTTATACGCTGCAAGGCCTCAGTGCCTGGGCACTGGCGGCCCGTGAGCACGACATCGTCGATGACGAGATCGATGCCTTCGTACCCAAGGCCTTCTTCGCCACCCTCACCAACGTCAACTTTGACTCCGCGCGCATCGTCGACTATGTCAACCAGGCGCTGGCCTATCGGCAGCAACTGGCCGATCGTCTGGCCGCGCTGGCGGTGCAGCTTGCCGAGCTGCCTGCCGCCGCCCGCTTCGAGCCGGGTGTCGAGCTGCTGGAACAGCTGGCCCATGCGCCTCAGACCGCGGTCAACCGCGGCAAGAGCGAAGTCAATGAAGACATCATGGGACTGCGCCTGCTCTGCCTCTACGGGCTCAAGGGGGCAGCCGCCTACATGGAGCACGCCCGGGTACTGGACCAGCAAGACAGCGCCGTGGCTGCCGAATTCCACCGCATCATGAGTTGGCTCGGCACGGATCCGAGCGATCTGGATCCCCTGTTCAAGTGCGCCATGGACATCGGCCTGCTCAACTTCAAGATCATGGAGATGCTGGATCTCGGTGAAACCACTGCCTTCGGCCACCCGGAACCGACTCAGGTGCGCGTCACCCCGGTGCCGGGCAAGTGCATCCTGGTCTCTGGCCACGACATGGTGGATCTCAAGCTGATCCTGGAACAGACCGCAGGCACCGGCATCAACGTCTACACCCACGGTGAGATGCTGCCGGCCCTGGCCTATCCCTTCTTCAAACAGTATCCGCACCTGGTGGGCAACTACGGTTCCGCGTGGCAGAACCAGCAGAAGGAGTTTGCGAACTTCCCGGGCGCCGTGGTGATGACCTCCAACTGCATCATCGACCCGAACGTGGGCAACTACTCGGATCGCATCTTCACCCGCTCCATCGTCGGCTGGCCTGGGGTGACCCATCTGGAAGGAGAAGACTTCTCTGCCGTTATCGCCAAGGCCCAGGCGCTGGAAGGCTTCAAGCACGTTGAGCTCGAGCATTTCATCACCATCGGCTTTGCTCGCAACGCCCTGATGCAGGCCGCCCCTGCGGTGATCGACAAGGTCAAGGCTGGCGAAATCAGCCACTTCTTCCTGGTGGGGGGCTGTGACGGCGACCGTGCCGAGCGCGCCTACTACACCGAGTTCGCCAAGGCGATCCCGCAGGATAGCCTGCTGCTCACCCTGGGCTGCGGCAAATACAAGTTCAACAAGCTCGACTTTGGCGATATCGGCGGCATCCCGCGTCTGCTGGACGTGGGCCAGTGCAACGACGCCTACTCCGCCATTCAACTGGCATTGGCGCTTTCCGAGGCGTTCGAGTGCGGTGTCAACGATCTGCCGCTGACCCTGGTGCTCTCCTGGTTTGAACAGAAGGCCATCGTGATCCTGCTCACCCTGCTGGCACTCGGCGTGAAGGACATTCGCACCGGCCCGACCGCTCCGGCCTTCCTCACCCCGGCCCTGCTCAAGGTGCTGGAGGAGCAGTTCGGTCTCAAGGGAACCACGACCGCAGAGGCGGATCTCGCCGAGATCCTGGCGGCCTGATCCGGGTTCAGCCCAAGATGTTGTAAGCCTTTGGCGAGCCCCCCGGCTCGCCTTTTTTTCACAAAGATGTCTTTCAAAAAGAGGAGCCTTGCGATGATCTCCACCTCTCTCACCTTGCGCTGCATTGGCCGTCGTGCGGACACTCACGACGTGACAAGTTGGCAGTTTGTCGCCACAGAGGGCACTCTGCCTGCCGTGCTGGCCGGCCAGTGTGTGACCCTGCACACCGAGATTGACGGCAAGCCCCAGTGCCGCGCCTATACCCTCTCTTCCAGCCCGCAGGATCCTTTCTGGCAAGTCACCATCAAGGACGTGGGGCTGGTCTCCCATCATCTGCACCAAACCTTGCAACTGGGGGACGAGATCCGGGTTGACGGCCCCTTCGGCGACTTCAATCTGGCGGTGCTCCCCTGCGAGCGGCCGCTGCTGCTCAGCGCCGGCTCCGGCATCACCCCCATGTGGGCCATGCTGCGGGACGAGCTGGCCAAACGGCCGGACGCAGATATCCGCTTCATCCACAGCGCCCGCTCGCCGGAGGATGTGATCTTCGCCGACGACCTGGCCGCACTGGCCGAGGCCCATGCGGGCGTGCGCCATGCGCTGGTATTGGAACAGGCGCCGGCGGCTTATCCCTGGGTTGGCCGGCTCACACCGGACATGCTGAGGGAATTGGCACCAGATCTGCTCGCGCGCCACGTCTATCTGTGCGGCCCGGCCCCTTACATGGCGGCGGTCTGCACCATGCTGGCGGAGCTGGGGCTGCCGGCGGAGCAATTGCATCAGGAGTCGTTCGGCCTGCCTGCTGGAACATCGAGCACGGCGCCAGTTGCAGCCGGCAGCGACCACTTCTGGCTGACCCTCAAAAAGAGCGGCAAGAAGGTGAAGATACTGCCGGGCCAAACCCTGCTGGCTGCGCTGGAGGGAGCGGGGGAGACCATGATGGCCGCCTGCCGCGCCGGTGTGTGCGGGGCCTGTCGCTGCACCACGGAAGGGGAGATCGAGCGTCAGAGCGTGATGACGCTGAGTGCGCAGGATCTGGAGCGCGGCGTCGCGCTGGCCTGCTCTTGCACCATCAGAGGGGATGTCAGCGTCGATTACTGAGGGGCGTCATTGGTATCCCGAGCTTTTCCCGAGCGGGTCGTGCGGGTAGACTCTGACCCAGTTTCAGCAAAGCACGGGATAAAAAATGACAATTCTGGTTACGGGCGGTGCCGGCTATATCGGCTCCCACACCTTGGTTGAGCTGCTGGGTACCGGGCAGCAGGTGGTAGTACTGGACAACCTCTCCAACTCTTCCCCCGAATCTCTCAAGCGGGTCGAACGGATCACAGGCAAGCCGGTCACCTTCGTCAAGGGGGACATTCTGGACAGGGCATGCCTAGAGCGGCTGTTTGCCGAGTACAGGATCGAATCCGTGATCCACTTCGCCGGTCTCAAGGCGGTCGGGGAGTCCGCCCAGATCCCGCTCACCTACTACCAGAACAACGTGACCGGTACCCTGGTGCTGTGCGAGGAGATGGCAAAAGCCGGCGTGTTCCGCCTAGTGTTCAGCTCCTCGGCGACCGTATATGGCGATCCCGCTTCGGTGCCCTTGCGGGAAGATTTCCCCACCGGTGCCACCAACCCCTATGGTCGCTCCAAGCTGATGGTGGAAGAGATTCTGCGGGATCTTGCCAAGTCCGATCCCCGCTGGGCCATCGTGTTGTTGCGCTACTTCAACCCGGTCGGTGCCCACGAGAGTGGCCTCATTGGCGAAGATCCCAACGGCATTCCCAACAACCTGCTGCCCTACATCAGCCAGGTCGGTGTCGGCAAGCTCAAGGAACTGGGGGTGTTTGGCAACGACTACCCGACGCCGGACGGCACCGGCGTGCGCGACTACATCCACGTGGTGGATCTCGCCATCGGTCACCTCAAGGCGCTGGCACGCATCGAGGGCGACACCGGGGTCTTTACCTACAACCTGGGCACCGGTCAGGGCTACTCGGTACTGGAGATGGTCAAGGCATTCGAAGCCGCCAGCGGCCGCCCCATTCCCTACCAGATCAAGCCCCGTCGCCCAGGCGACATCGCCGAGTGCTGGGCCGAACCCACCCTGGCCCGGGACGAGCTGGGCTGGCAGGCCGAGCGGGGCCTGGAGCAGATGATGGTCGACACCTGGCGCTGGCAAAGCCATAACCCGAACGGCTATCAGGCCTGAGGGTGTGAAGCCTGAATAGCAAAACGCCCCGGCATCGCATGCCGGGGCGTTTTTTTGTGGGCGAAGAGCGGGTTACTGAATGCTCTTGCCAGCCCGCACATCCTTGACGATGGCCTTCAGGCTCGCCAGATCCCGTGGCGCACCGCGCAGGATCTGGTCGCCGATGATGAACCCCGGGGTCCCCGAGATGCTCATGGCCTCGGCCAGGGCACGGTTGGTACCAAGGTTCTGATCGATGCTGCCATCCTTGATCTTGGCCTCGACGTTGCTCCAGTCCACCCCGGCGGACTTGGCGATGGCTTGCACCTGGGCCTCGTCGGCCAGCGACCCTTGATGGGCGTACAGCTTGTCGTGGAAGGCCTGGAACTTGTCGGGCTGGCCGAGCTGCACCGCCAACGCCGCGCGGGCGGCGTAGTAGGAAGTCTCGCTCAGGATGGGGAACTGCTTGTAGATGTAGCGGATGTCCTTGTCTTCATCGAGCAACTGTTGGACGAGGGGATGAGCACGCTTGCAGTAGCCGCAGTTGTAGTCGAAGAACTCGACCACGGTCAGGCTGCCCTTGGGGTTGCCACTCTCGGGATCCTTGTTGGCGAAGAGCTGCTTGGCATGGGCCTCGATCAGCGTCTTGTCATTCTCGGCCTGCTGGCTCTCCTGTTTGGCGCGCAGGGCATTGGACATCTCGACCAATATTTCCGGATTCTTGACCAGATAGTCGCGCACGATCTGCTCGACATCGCTCTTGGTCAGCTCGCTCGCCTGCACAGGCGCCGCAAGCAGGGTCGCGCCGGTCAGGGCGGCGAACAGGGCATGTGTGATTTTCATAAGTCCATCTTGCTGGGAATACCGTAGTGGTCACTATAGTGGGTGAGTCTGTTTTCAAGTCAAGCCATCCGGTGGAAAAAGCACGGTTGGGGTGGCGTTTGCGGGGTTTGTTGGCCATTTAGCCCAATAAATCGGCAAACGAACAGGGTGGGGATTTACAAGGGGGATCGTCATGGGTAATATGCGTCGCACTGCTGCGGAGGGGTGGCAGAGCGGCTGAATGCACCGGTCTTGAAAACCGGCGATGGGTGACCATCCGTGGGTTCAAATCCCACCTCCTCCGCCATATATACGGCCCATCTCATTGATTGAGGTGGGCTTTTTTGTATCTGTGATTTTTGGTATGCCAGTGAGTGTGTCATTGGGTGTCCCTTTATCCATAGTCCCGCGTACTTGCGAGGTGGGATACGGGCTGTCGCCCCTTTACGCGAGCTAAGCTGATGGCTGGCTTTGCTGTCTAGACACCATCCGCATAAGCACGCCCCAGCTTGCTCCGCAGCGGATTGAGCAAGGTTGGCAGCACCTCGCATCATGGACATTTTCCAACGACACTTTCGCCGTCACCAAATTCCTTCAGGCTGGTCGAATCGATAACCAAGTCACTGATGCGTCCTTAGAGGGCTGTCGATAGGCTACCTGCACCGCGCGGGCACGCTTGCTGACACAGCTATAGTCCGGCACGCACAACGGTACATTCATCAACTCGAAAAAAAGGGGGGCGAATAAATCCTTTTCAGCCCACAGAGTGAGGCTGAAAATCCCCTTGAGTATCAGGAAGGTAGAGATGGTCTGGTCAGTGCAAAGCAGGCCATGGTCCCGTCGCCCGTGATGGTTATGGTGAAACCAGTTGTTCATGATTTCGACATCAATCCGGAAGGTGAGTGAGCCACGGTTAATCAGAGACTTGTTGTATTGAGGCCAATTGGTGATGGGGTGAAGCGATGTGCCCATGATGCAGACTTGAAGGGGATGGTGGTGATCAGATAGCCACTCCCTCAGTTAGTTCCAGTCAAGCAGCATCGATTTGGGCAACAACGCCGCCATGAGAAAGGCTTGTATGCTTGTATGGTAGCTAAAAATGGTTCCTAAGAAACTGAGCGGAAAATGAGCAGAAACTGAATTTTCGGTTGAATCAGGCATGTATCAAGCCCAATAAATTGGATTTATTGGGCTTTTTATTTTTTGCATTGCATTCAGTATGCTACGTGGTGTTCCATTGCGTGTTGGCTGGCAGGTTATTTAGCTGAACTGCTTTGAGCACCTAGCAATACTTGTCTTCATTTTGTTTTAACGCTGTATACCTTAGTTAACCATCATTCCCAGGGAGTCACATTGGCGTACTTGTACTTGGCGTAGACGGGCTGGCCGTTGTAGGAGCTGGGCGGGAAGCTTGGGTTGGCGCTGATCCAGTTATTCACAAACGTCTGCATCCTGCTGGTGACGGGACGACTCTCGCGACGCACGCTCACCCATTTGTTCTGGGTGCGGCTGAATACCTGCCAGGTGATACCCGCCTCGTCGATGTTGAAGGCGTAGCGCTCCATGTTCCAGATGGACATGCCGTACTTGCCCAGATCTATGTCTTGGGGATACTGGCGCCCCTGGATCCAGACGTTGGTATGGAGCAGGTTGGTGCCCCCCATCAGCTCGATGTCGACTTCATAGTGAGAGCTGGTGCCTGCATCTCCGGTATAGGTAAAGAAGGAGCTGATGGTGCCGGGCACCGATCCTGCCTGCATCTGCACCTCATAACGACCCTTGCGGGTGTAGTTGTAGGTTCGCAGCTCAGCGCAGCTCTTGTTTCCTTTGTCGGATTTCGCATGGAGGATGGCCGTGCCGGACTCCATCCAGACGTTGGCGGCGCGCCAGGTACAGTCGAATTCTGACCCGCCATTGCGCCAACCATCAGAGACCTGCCAATCCTGATTGCTCCACCACCATGCCGATGCCTGAGTGGAATATAATACTCCCGCCATCAGCAATACTGACATCAGTCCAAGTTTACGCATATTATCCACATTCCTGTGTGTTTATTAATGAGTGTTTATTGATGACTACAAGCAGCATCAGAATAGCCATAAACAGATATTGAAACTTATACTGGTATCGCGTCATGACAGTTTCATATTTTTGAAACTGCCTGAAAGAGGTATGAAATACATGACGGCTGGCTGGTATATCAAGAATAAAAAAGCCACCGTATATAACGGTGGCAAAAGCACGGACTCCCGATCCGATGAGTTAAAATCAGCTGGCTTGGCGGCGATAGATCTCGACCAGTTCGGTGGCCAGTTCGCGGCACAGAATGGAGGTCATCAGGTGATCCTGGGCATGTACCATGACCAGTGTCATCTTGGTCTTGCCTTCGCCCTCATCGGCTTCAATCAGTTTGGTTTGTACGGCATGGGCAGCCTTCCCCGCGTCGGTGGCCTGGAGCAGCAAGGCATCCGCTTCGCTGAACTGGCCAGCACGAGCCTGACGCAGGGCTTCGAAACAGAGACTGCGAGATTGGCCGGCATTGACGATGATGCCCATGACTGCTTCTTCAAGATCCATCATTTATGACTCCTTAAAATCCATTATTACGAGAGACGTTGGCGAACCATTCACCACTTTTCTTGACGGTGCGCTGCTGGCTTTCCAAATCAAGGCTGATGAATCCATAACGGTTCTTGTAGGCATTCATCCAGGACCAGTTGTCAATAAAGGTCCACAGGTGATAACCACGGCAATTACTTCCTTCGGCAATGGCGGTATGAATCCACTGGAGGTGGCCGCGAATGAAGTCGATACGATAATCGTCTTTTACCTGACCATCTTCACCAATGAATCTGTGCTCCCCTTCGACACCCATACCATTTTCGGAGATATAGCTTGGGATATTTCCATAGTTGTCGCGCAGGTTGATCAATATGTCATAAATACCGCGCTCATATATTTCCCAGCCGCGATAAGGGTTCATTTTGCGGCCTGGCATTTCGTAATTCTCGAAGAACCAGTCAGGCAGGAAAGGGGAGTCCGGGTTGATGGCCGTCATGCGCGCCTTCACTCGCCGCGGCTGGTAATAGTTGATGCCGAGCAGATCGATCTTGCCAGCGGCCAGCAGTTCGCAGTCGCCGCTTTGCACCACGGGCATCTGACCGTGTTCGCGCAGGATATCGATAAGCTCCTGAGGATAGACCCCCTTCACCGCGGGATCGAGGAAGGCGCGGTTGAAGAACAAGTCGGCAATGAACGATGCCTTCAAGTCCGCCGGGTTTGAAGAGCGCGGATAGGAGGGGGTCAGGTTCAGGACGATGCCGATCTGGCCGGGCAGGGAGAGTGCGCGATAGCACTTCACCGCCAGGCTGTGGGCCAGCATCATGTGATAGGCCACCTGGGCTGCCCGCTTGAAGTCCATCTGGTTCGGGTAATGGAAGTCATACAGATAACCCCCTTCCACCACCACCACGGGTTCATTGAAGGTCATCCAGCAGGCGACGCGATCACCAAACAGTTTGAAGCAGAGCTCTGCGTACTCGGCATAAGCCGCCACTGTTTCGCGGCTCTCCCAGCCCCCCTGCTCCTGCCAGTACATCGGCATGTCGAAGTGGAACAGGCCGATGAAGGGTTTGATCCCCTTGGCCAACAGTTCATCGATAACCTTGTTGTAGAAGTCGACGGCCTCCTGGTTGACAGTACGGCCATCCGGCAGCAACCGGGCCCAGGAGATGGATGTGCGGAAGCTGTTGTGGCCAATCTGCTTCATCAACGCGATGTCTTCGCGATAGCGATCGTAGAAGGTGGAGGTGTTGGCTGGGCCTACCTGACCGTGAAAACGGTGTGGCTCCGTCTCGAACCAGTGATCCCAGATGGTCGGTGCCTTGCCGCCCACGTTGGCAGCCCCTTCCGATTGTGCGGCCGACGAGGCGCTACCCCACCAGAAGCCTTCGGGGAATGTGTATTGCATTGTAGTTTCCTCTTGATGACCGGCGTGCGGGCGGCATGGCGCCCGCCCGCCTGGCGCTTACGCCTGACTCTGAATCGGTGTGATTGTGTCTGCTTTTTCTGATCTGGCGGATTCTTCCGCTTCAGCCGTCTCGGCTTCCTGCTTGAGCAGGGTACGTTCGTAAGCCCGCACGAAGGGGTAATACATCAGGGCGGAGATCCCCATGCAGATGAAGCACATGATGACCGGACTGAAGGCCCAGTTGGTCGCCCAGGAGGCGCCTATGGGGGCAGGCGTGGTCCAGGCGGTCAGCATCACGACCTTCTCCACCAGACCCAGATCCACGGCGAACCAGGCCAGGATGGCGTTGATCACGGGCACCAGGATGAAGGGCAGGAAGAAGACCGGATTCATGATGATGGGAGCACCAAACAGGATCGGCTCGTTGATGTTGAAGAACCCGGGGACCACGCCCATCCGCCCTATGGTGCGCAGGTGTACGGCGCGGCTGCGCATCAGCAGGAATGCCAGTGGCAAAGTGGAGCCCACGCCGCCGATAAACAGGAAGTGATCCCAGAAACCGGGCAGGAAGGTGTGAGGAATGGCTTGGCCGGCGGCCAGTGCAGCCTGATTGCTGGCCAGGTTTGCCATCCAGAACGGGTTCATTATGCCGGTGACGATCATGGTGCCGTGAATGCCGGCAAACCAGAGGATCTGGCACAACAGCACCGCCAGCAGCACGGCGGGCAGACTGTCGGAGGCCGCCACCAGAGGTTTGAGCATGGCCATGATCGCCTCGGGCAGGATCATGCCTGTGGTTTCCTGCAGCAGCATATTGAAGGGGTGCAAGGTCAGGATGATCGCCAGTACCGGGATCAATACCTCGAAGGAGCGCGCCACCCCCATCGGCACCTGCTCGGGCAGACGGATGGTGATGTTGTTGCGCTTGAGCCAGGCATAGACCTCGGTCGAATAGATGGCGCAGATGAGGGCGGTAAAGATGCCCTGACCTGAGAAATACTGGGTGGAGATGGTGCCATCTTTATATTGCGCCGCCACCAGCATGAACGACATCAGCGACAACAGACCCGTGGTGATGGGGTCCAGGGAGTACTGCTTGGCCAGGCTGGATGCGACTCCCACCGAAATGAAGACCGTCATCAGCCCCATGCTCATGTTGAAGGGCAACATCAGCTCGGCACGATAGGTGTTGGAGAAGTCGAGCCAGGCTCTGGCAAAGCCCCAGGTGGTCTCGCTGGAGATGGGGGGGAAAATGAAGACCAGCATGAAGCTGCCGACGATCATGAACGGCAGCGCGGCAATGAAACCGTCTCGGATGGCCAGAACATAGCGTTGCTGGCCCAGTTTTCCTGCCAATGGGCCGATCCGTTGTTCGATCAACTTGACCAGCATCCCATAGAGTGAACTCATAGTGTGTGTCCTTCCTTGTGAGCACGCTTAACCAATCAGGGACAGGGCGTAGTCCAGCACCTTGTCGCCGCGCTGCATGCCGTAATCCATCATGTCGATAGGTTGTACCTTGACCCCGTGAGCCGCCGCCTTGGCTTGCAATTCGGGTTGCATGTATTTGATCTGCGGTCCCAGCAAGACCACCTGGTAATGGGGCATCTGGTCATCGAACTCCGATGCGCCAAAGGCCTTGATCTCGGCAGCCAGACCCCGTTTTTCGGCTTCCACCAGCATTTTTTTCACCAGCAGGCTGGTGGACATCCCGGCAGAGCAGCACAGCATGATTTTTTTCATGATCATTCCTCAGTTATTAAGTTGAGCCCACTATAGAACGACGCAATAAAACAGGAAATCGATTTCACAATTCGGGGTTTGCAATTGTGATCGCGATCACTTGATGGATATTTAACATAAATGAACTTAAGTTAAAACACGTTTACTATCATGTGTTTATTTTATTTTTGCTGATGTGTTATGTCCTGGTGGTATTTGACTGGGTTTGGTGGAATATCGATTTCATGTGTGTCGTGGTTTTCATGCCAGTCCTGCGCCTCTGCAGGCCTGGCTCCTGCGTGATGCAGAGCGCGCTTTCGGCATGGCGTCTATGCGGGGAAGGGCGCATGCCAGCAAGGTTGGGTAACAGAGACCCGTCGCTGTGCTTCCCGCGCTGTGGTGTTGCCGTATTACTTTGATTACCAGGCATGGTGTCCGGCCATGCCTGCTCAAGGTGTCTCTCCTCTGCCGTGGTGAGGGGGCGGGGAAGCCTGTCAGTTGCGGGCTGGTGGCAAGGTATCATCGTGGCAGTTGGTGGGCTCTGCACTGTGTCTTGTTCCGATGGCGGGATCAGCCTGGGGCTGCCCTGTGGTTCGCGCTGAGGGCCACGGAACCGGCTTCAGGAGCCGGTTCCCGGCTTTCTCACTTTCTGGTAGAACACAGGACACCGCAGAAGAGACGGGCGGCGGTCAGATAGCGTCAGCAGATCTCATGGCAAGGCATGGTGGGAGAAAGTTGACGAGCAAAAAGGTGGCTAAGAGACGGGCACGCAGAAGGCTCGGTCGCGAAGGTGCGGCGGGGAGGCCAGATGCAAAGAAGAGAGCGAGAAGGCACTGTTCTGTTGTCCGTTAGCCTCTGCATGATGACGAAAAACGGAAAGCAAAGTGCGGCGACCGGTGCGGGTTCGGTCTTGGACAAGGTCGGCAGGAGAGTGAAAAAATGCTCCGTCACGGGGACGGAGCATCGGAAGGGTGATCAGCGGGTCAATCCACCTTCATCCAGTACGCTGACGGTCCAGAAGAAGGGGGCATTCCAGTTGACGGTGACCTCGTTCAGGGTCCAGGCGCCAATCTCATCCTTCCAGCAGGTCTGGCCGGTGCACTTGCCCTTGAGGGTGGAGGCAACGGGATCGCTGAAGTTGATGGAGTTCGGGCCGCCCGAGAGCACACCTGGCGGTACCAGGGGAGATGCGGGATCGATGGGATTAGCCCAGAACCTGTGGTGCGGGTTCTTCAGCGGTCGGCTGCCGTAACCCGACACATAGGACTGGTCGAGGGGGTTGCGGCCCAGCACGTAGTCCATGGCGTCAGCCATGGCCTGCAGGTATTTGCGCTCCCCCGTGAAGTCGTGCGCCAGCCCGAGGAAGATGCTGCGATTCATCAGGTTGGAGTTAGAGCCCCAGGGGTATTCGGTAGCCTGATAGGGGATAAGGTAACCCTCCGTCGCCACACTCTTCTGGTAGCCGTCGGCGGCGGCGATGATGGCGGCACGCGCCTTCTCCACGTCCTGCTTGCCCAGCTTGTTGGGCACCATGGCCAGGGTGATGGTTCCTGCGCTGCTGAGATCCTGCCAGTAGAGATCACCGCTTGCGCTGCGATCACCCTTGGGGGCGGCCAGATAGAGAGGGGACTGCTGGGCGGCCTGCTTGTACTCGGCCTTGCCGGTGGTGGCGAACAGCTCGGCGGCAGCCCAGTAGAATTCGTCCTTCAGGTTGGTGTCATCGTAGGGACCGGATCCCACAAAGTTGTCATAGGCATAGACGTCCGGATGACGGTTGGCCGCCTTCCAGGCTCGTTCGGCTGCCTGCAGGCTGCGCTGTGCGAATGCCGGATCCAGATCTTTCCATACGCGGGCAGACTGGGCGGCGGTGGCAGCCAGGTTCAGGGTCGCAGCCGTGCTGGGGTGGCTCAGGAAACGGGGCTGTGGATCCTTGTGGGGCGGGAGCGGCATCCCGGTCCACGCTTCATCGGCGACCTTGTGGAAGACCATGCCTGAGGCATCGATCTCGGTCAGTTTCAGGCTGTCGAGCTGCTTGGACTGATCTCCTACCGGTACCCAGACCTTCTTGCCTTCGGGTACCTGCATGGCGAGGAAGAACTCCATCATCCAGCGGGATTCGTCCAGCAGATCGTTGTGGCCGTTGTGCTGTTCCGGGATGTTAGTCTTGCCGTCGGCAAAGGCGCTCTTGTCACCCTCTTTCGCCAGTTGCTCTCGCTCATAGAGGTTCATCAAGGTCCATACCGAGATGCCGCCGTTGACCACGTACTTACCCTGATCGCCAGCGTCGTACCAGCCGCCGGTCACATCCAGCGTGAAGTCACAGCCTGGCCACTGGTTGCCCTTGGCATCCTGTTTGTTGAAGCAGGTTACTTTCTCGGGCTTGTGTCCTGCCGGGCGAGCGAGATCGGGGCGCTGGACATATTTGGCCTCGATGTCGATGCCGCTGCGCTGCTGATAGAAGAAGGAGAGGGCATCGAATTTCATGGTGTGATAGATGTCATCACCGATGCTGAACGGGTGGCTCTTCTGGTCGGCGACCTCCAGCACCAGGCCGGTGGCCGGGGCGGTGACCTGGCTGAAGTCGGCGATCTGCACGTTTTCCCCGGATGGGGCATTCAGGCCAAAGGGGGTGGTCTTGCCTTCGGCGATGGCTTCACCCTGGGCATTGCGCAGGGTCCAGGGGAGCGAGTCCTTGCTGTCGGTGGCGATGGTCGCCCGTTTCAATGCCTTGCTCAGGTAGCCGACCTGGTTGACGCGCACGCTGGCCAGATCAGATTTCTTGACCAGGGATGGCCCCGAGAGCGTGGCTTCACCGATGCAAACGGTGGTCGGTGTCTGGGTGCCCATCTGGAGTTGAAACTGGGTCTTCTCGTCCGTGGCGGAGGGCGTGAACTGGATGTCGAAAGGCTTGGGTGTGCTGCTGAGGGCGAGGTCCTGCACCATATGGTTGGTGTAGGGGGCGCCATCATGCTGGATCAGGGCCTTGACGTTGATGTCGCTCTTGGCCATGGCAGTGAAATGGAGCTTGTAGGTTTGCCCCTGAACCAGGCCGAGGTTGGACTGGCCCAGAATGACATCCCAGGGATTGGAGCCCGACTCGGTGAAGGTGATGCAGCCCATCTGGTTCTCGGCGTTCAGGGTGCCCCCAGCCGTCCACCAGCCATCGGTTCCCTGGAAGCCCCCGTTGGTCAGCAATTCACCCACAGGTCCGGCAGATGCCGAGGAGGCACCGGAGCCTGATGCCCCTGTGCTGGGCAGGGAGCAGCCATGCAAGCCAATGACGCAAGACATGGCAAGCGTCAGGGCACTAAGCCGAGATATTTTCATTGTTACCCCTTTGATCACAGACGGAAATAATGGCGTCGATTTTCGCACTCGCGCTGAAAATGACCGAGTCATCCTGCGACCCGCATTTCACTGTCAAGATTCACACATAACCCCTGAGAGGAAATCGATTTCATGAATCAGGTAATAGTAAAGTTTGTGGCAAATCAAGTTTGCCTTTATGAACTGTGATGCAGGCTACAAATTTTCGTTTATTGATATGTAGATCTATGTGATTTTGAATTCTATTGAATCCTTACCATCTTCTCTTCATTTCCCGCCAGTCTGGCCAAATGGGTACCATTCTCGGTAAAACATGCAGTGGCATGAGATGATGGTGATATTTTATATTTATGATTTTATTGTTTTTTCTATCCTAATGCTTTCCCGTGTGCTCCCCCCCTCCTGGATATTTCGCTGGCGCGAAACAGCCTGATCTTTGTGAGCTATATCACTATTTCCTCTCTCGGTGGGATTTTTACCGTGGCAGGGCAAAGATACTGCTGGAATGGCGAAGAGATTTCTGTTTACCATTAAATATTCTTGCAATCGATTTCATGTTGAGGCTGTTTTTCAAGGCACCCCCCATGACCGATGAGTCAGGCGATGAACGAGAATATCCGGAGAGTCATAAAGAAAATGCGTAAAACAACAGGTCTCACCAGGTCTATGACCTGCCTATTCGTGGGGTGCGGCATCTGGAGTGCCGGGATGGCGGATGAGCTGCCGACCATGCCCTATTTTGCCACTTGGCCGCAGATCCACAGCGCCATTGCCAAGGACGAGGGGATGGAGCGCCAGATCCAGTCCCTGCTCTCCCGGATGACACTGAAGGAGAAGGTCGGGCAGATGATCCAGCCCGACTTTCGTGAAGTGACCCCAGAGGAGGTCACTCGCTACAAGATTGGTTCCGTCCTCAACGGGGGCGGCGGCTGGCCAGGCAACAACAAACACGCCTCGGCGGCGGACTGGGCACGCCAGGCCGACACTTACTGGCAGGCGGCGGAAGCGGGCTTTGAGGGCAGGGGTTATCACATCCCCTTCATGTGGGCGACCGATGCGGTGCACGGCCACAACAACGTCTTCGCGGCGACCCTGTTCCCGCACAACATCGGCCTTGGGGCGGCGCGGGATCCGGGGCTCATCTACCGTATCGGCCAGGTGACGGCGCGGGAAGTGGTCGCCACCGGGCTGGACTGGACCTTCGCCCCGACAGTGGCGGTGCCCAGGGATGATCGCTGGGGCAGGACCTATGAGGGTTATTCCGAAGATCCCGCCATCGTCTATTACTATGCCGGCGAGATGGTACGCGGCCTGCAAGGATCGGCGGTGGATCTGCGCGGCCAGCGCCATGTCATCTCGAACGTGAAGCATTTCGTGGGGGATGGCGGTACCCAGAACGGGGTCGACCGGGGCCAGAACTTCTATTCGGAAGAGGATCTGCGCAACCTGCACGCGGTGGGCTATTTCTCGGGGCTGGATGCCGGCGCCCAGGTGGTCATGGCTTCGTTCAACAGCTGGCACAACGAGCTCAACCGCGATGTGCTGCCAGAGGATGGGGTCGAGTACAACGGCAAGCTGCACGGCAGCCGCTATCTGCTGACCGATGTGCTCAAGGGCAAGATGGGGTTTGATGGCCTGGTGGTCTCGGACTGGAACGGCCACAGCGAGATCGCCGGTTGCACCATGGGGAGTTGCCTGCCCGCCGTGCTGGCCGGGGTCGACATTTTCATGGTCACGGCGCGCAAGGATTGGATGGAGTTTCGCCAGCACCTGCTCGATGGCGTGGCTAACCGGCAGATCCCGATGAGCCGGATCGATGATGCCGTGACGCGCATCCTGCGGGTCAAGATGCGTGCCGGGCTGTGGGAGAAACCCATGCCGTCGGCACGAGAGCTGGCGGGCAAGCAGGGCGAGCTTGGCGCCGTACAGCACAAGGCGCTGGCCCGGGAGGCGGTGCGCAAGTCGCTGGTGCTGCTCAAGAACGAGGGCAGGATCCTGCCCCTGAGCCGGCAGAGCCGGGTGCTGGTAGCGGGCAGCGCCGCCAACGATCTGGGCAAGCAGGTGGGGGGCTGGAGTCTGACCTGGCAAGGCAGTGAAAACGGGCGCGGTGATTTCCCTGGTGCCCAGAGCGTGCTGGATGCGGTGACGTCCACCGTCGGAGCGGAACATGTGCAGGTGAGCACGGGGTCCGGGGAGCTGACGGGAGCCAAGCCCGATGTCGCCATCCTGGTCATGGGGGAGGATCCCTATGCCGAGTGGTTCGGCGATATTCCCGACAGCAAGACCCTCGCCTATGGGGATCTCAAGAGCAGCTATCACCAGGATCTGTTGACCCTCAAGCGGCTGAAGGCGGCCGGCATCCCCGTGGTGACCGTGTTTTTCTCCGGGCGCCCGCTCTACGTCAATGAGGAGCTCAATCTCTCTTCCGCTTTTGTCGCCGCCTGGTTGCCCGGCACCGAGGGGGAGGGGATCACCGATCTCCTGTTCAAGGATGCGAAGGGCAAGGTGGCTCATGATTTCCAGGGACGCCTCTCCTTCTCCTGGCCCTTCAGCAAGTGCGCCACCACCATCAATCGCACGCCCACCCATATCCCGGGCTGGCAGCGCCCTGCCTTCGAGCAGGATCTGAACGGTGAGCACGCGCCGCTCTTCCCCTATGGCTACGGGCTCAGCTACGGCAAGCCTTCCCCTGTGGCGGCCCGGGTCAGCAACCTCAATACCCTGACCCTGGATAACCGTACCTTCGGCTGCAACGAGAGCGACCCCGCCAAGCTGAGCGCCGCTGACAAGGTGCTCGAGCTGTTCGGGCCAAAGGCGGGTGAAGAACACCGTCTGCGCATGGGGGATGCCAGCAACTGGACGGGGACTGAAGTCTCCGGCAACAGCGTGACCGAGATGACCTTCATCAAGGTGCAGCCCATCGACTACCTGCGCCAGCAGGATGCGCGAGCGGTCACCTTCCTCGGGGCGGACAAGCCGGGTGTCGACTCCGGGGCCACGATCCAGTTGCAGACCACCCAGGTCAAGGGGGCGGATCGTCGCACCTACCTGAAGGGCGAGAGCGAGCTGCAGGTGGCGCTGCGGGTGCAGCAGGCGCCAGCGGGGGGCATGACGCTGGGGCTGCAGTGTGGCTGGCCCTGCGGCAAGTCCATCGAGATTGCTCCGGCCTTGCGCCAGTTGCCCCCGCAGAAGTGGGTGACCCTGAGTCTGCCCCTGCGCTGCCTCGAAGAGGGCATGGACTTCGCGAAGGTCAATACCCCCTTCATCCTGGGCACCAGTGGACAGGCGCGCATCGACATGGCGACCGTACGCTGGGTACCGGCTTCTCTGCTGGGGGTCTCAGGGGAGGTGGTCAGGCTCGATTGCCAGGGCAGGTTGAGTCGATAAGCCGTCAGCCAGATGCACCAGGATGCCTGTCGGGCTCCTGGTGCCTTGATAACCGGCTCCGCCCCGATGCGGAGGGAGAGGTGGGAGAGAAGGATGTCGATCGTACAGCGGATCAGATTGGGCTTTACGCTGCTGCTGGTTCTTTTGCTATTGCTCGGGGCCATCAGTTACCTGAAGACGACCTCCATTCACGGTCGTTTCCAGCAGGTGACCGAGGAGGCGACGCCTCAGGCCCTGACCGCCAGCCGGCTGCGCGCCGCCTTGCTGATGGCTGACAGGGACAGCCTGGCGCATCTCGCCATCAGGGATACGTCGACGTTCCCCCAGTCCCGCCAGCGTTTTACCCATGACAAGGTCCGCTATGAGCAGCACATCAACGCATTCGCGGCCCTGACACTCGATACCGAGAGTGAGCGGCAACTCGCCCGGGTTACCGACCAGGCCCCTCGGCTGTTTACCATCTCTGAGCAGTTGATTAGCCTGCACGAAGAGTCGGTCGAGCTGGAGCGGGTGCTCTCACGGATGCGGGGCGAGCTGCTGCACCTGGACGACAACTACCGTTCGGCGGCCGACTTGCTGGTGCGTTACACGGCGGGGCGGCGCTCGTTGCAAAACAAGGCGGAGCTCATCACCAGCGGTATTGCACGGGATCTCAAGCTGATCCTGCGTGCCGACGGCAACACGGATCTGGTGGCGCTGCAGGCGGTGCTGGCCAAAGACATCGACATTGCGAACCAGCGTCTGGATCGGATTGTTGTCCCCGATGACGTCAAGGCCAGGTTCACCCGCCATGTGGCGCACATCCCCCAGCTGGTATTTGGCGACAAGGGGCTGATCGCTACCCTGGTACGCCACCAGCAAATCAGTCAGCAACTCCATGGCTTGCGTGAACAGCAGGAGGCGCAGAGCCAGCAACTGGGTGAAACCCTGGACATGCTCATTGCCATCAGCAACCAGAGCATGCGGGAGGACAGGCTGAGTGCCGACGTCGCGGTTGACAGCGCCCGCACCTGGATCGTGGTGGTGGCCCTGTGTTCCGTACTCATCGCCATTATTGTCGCCTGGAGTACGGCCCGTAGCATCCAGGTGCCGCTGGTGCGGATCAATCGCGTCCTCGGTCTGATGGCACAAGGGGACATGACACTACGGGTTCGCTACCCGGCCAGGAACGAGCTTGGTGAGGTGGCGAACTCCATCGACCAGCTGGCCCACCACACCAAGACGCTCTTGATGGAGGTCCAGACCGGGTCTGAGCACCTGGTGAGCGAGACGCGTAAAACCGCGGAGATCGGCGAGCAGGTGATGTCGCAGGTGCAGGAGCAGAAGGCCCAGACCGATCAGGTGGCGGCCGCCATCTTCGAGTTGGAAACCAGTGCCACCGAGGTAGCGCGCTCGAGCGATCATGTTCGTCGGGAGGTGGGTGAAGCCAATGACGAGAGCCGGCGCGGACGCGATCTGATGCAGGCCAACCGGGATGGCATCGAACAGCTGGCGACCGGCATCGCCGGGGCCATGGCGATCACCCGCAAGCTCGAAGGCTACAGCAGCAACATTGGCAACATTCTCGAGGTGATCCGTGGCATGGCTGAACAGACCAACCTGCTGGCCCTCAATGCGGCCATCGAAGCGGCCCGTGCCGGGGAAGCCGGGCGGGGCTTTGCCGTGGTGGCCGAGGAGGTGCGGGCGCTGGCTACCCGTTCACAAGGGGCGACCCAGGAGATCCAGGTGATGATCGACAACCTGCAGGGATGCGCCCGCGATGTGGCGAGCGTGATGACCCAGAGCCATGAGCAGACCCAGCAGAGTGTGCAGCAGACCCGGGATGTCGAGAGTGCCCTGGCGGGGATCGCCTCGCGTATGGAGGCCATCAAGGATATTGCGGATCACATGGCTTATGCCGCTACGGAGCAGATTTCGGTTAGTCAGGGAGTGGCCCAGCACGTGGCGGCCATCGCCGACGTGGCTCACGAGACCGAGCAGGCCTCCCGGGTGTCTGCGAGCAGTGGCGAGGTGTTGTCGGGGCTGGCCAGCCAGCAACAGAGTCTGGTGGCCCGTTTCAAGGTGTAGGAGAGAGGCGATGTGGAAATCAGTGAGTGCCCTGCTGGTCTGGGGGCTGAGTGCGGCGGCGGTGTCCCAGGAGCTGGTGCTGGAAACCTGGCGCGTGGATGACGAGCCGCTGTGGAAGGAGCAGTTTCTGCCCCGTTTTCAGGCGCTCCATCCCGAGATAACCCTTAAGCTGCAACCGCAGCGTTCGGCCGATTATGATCAGGGACTCGCCGAGCGGCTGGCGGCGGGAAAGGCGGGGGATCTCATCACTTGCCGTCCTTATGATCAGTCCCTGCGGCTGTTCCAGCAGGGGCATCTGCTGGATCTGACGGACCTGCCCGGGATGGAGAGCTTCCCGAGCTTTGCCAAGGCTGCCTGGCAGACCGACTCCGGGGCCCAGACCTTCTGCCTGCCCATTGCCTCCGTGATCCAGGGTTTCTACTTCAATGTCGATATCTTCAACACCCTTGGGCTGACACCGCCGCGAACCCGTGCTGACTTCTTCGCCGTGCTGGAGAAGGTGAAGCAGGATGGCCGCTATCTGCCGCTGGCGCTGGCGGCCCACGATAGTTGGGTGGTCTCCGAGCTTGGCTACCAGAATATCGGCCCCAACTACTGGCATGGGGAAGATGGCCGCCTGGCGTTGATCAACGGCCAGACGCGAGTGACCGATGCCCCTTATATGGCGGCGTTTCGTGAGCTGGCGAGCTGGCGGCCCTACATAGGCGACCATCCGGCCGATGCCACCGAGGCTCAGGCGGTGGATGCCTTTGCCGCCGGCAAGGCCGCCATGATAGTGGCGGGCTCCTGGTCCTTGGCCCAGTTTACCGGCAAGGTCAATTTTGGCGCCTTCCCGCCCCCCGTCGCGCAGGAGGAGGACACCTGCTACTTCACCGATCACACCGACATGGGGATCGGCATCAATGCAGCCAGCCCCAACAAGGAGGCCGCCCTGAAACTGGTGGAGTGGATGGCGAGTGCGGACTTTGCCGAGCGCTTCTCCAACTCGGTACCGGGTTTCTTTTCCCTCTCCAATCACTTCTTCGAGCTCAAGGATCCGGTGGCGAGCACCATGATGGGCTGGCGCGATACCTGTGATTCCACCCTGCGTCTGGGGGCCCAGTTCCTCACTAGGGGGGAGCCATCGCTCACCACAGAGCTTGCTGAGGTATCGCAATCCGTGGTGCTTGGTACCATGACGCCGGAAGCTGCCGCCGCACGCATCCAGCAGGGGTTGGCAAGCTGGTATCCCCCCCAGAAGGCGGCAAGAAGAGACCATCTGTGCGAGGCGGACGAGCCTCTCCCCACGCTGGCAACCAGCACAGCTATCGGGACGGAGTCCCCCTTCACCACTCCTTGACGGTGGCTGCGCCCACCGGGAAAAGGTATTCCCAGCAGTAAGCTTCATACACCCCAGGCGCCTTCAGGGCGCCTTTTTTCATGGGCGTTTCTGGCTGATAAGAAGAGACCGGTTGTTTGCCATTTCACCTAGGGAGGCGGGGACTATCTGGTTTCCCAGGCCCTGGCCAAGCCAGATTGAGGTCGGTGCAATACAAGGAATGTGTGTTGTGCCTGTGCAAAGTCTGGAGAGCGAGGTGGAAGACGCGATACGGACTGCATACGGTTTCTAGCTGCCGACAAAAGAAAAGCGGCCTGCAGGCCGCTTTCATCTCATACCGGGCGGGACACAGCCCCGTCGGCGTTCATCCCTTGTATGGCAGTGTGGTATCACGCACCACTATGCTCAACTCGGGCAATTCGTCCGAGTTCAGCTCCGTATTCTCGATCAATCCCAACAGGGTCTTGACCATCTTGACCCCCATCTCGTAGATGGGCTGGCGCACAGTGGTCAATGGCGGGTTGGAATAGGTGGAGAAGGGCAGGTCGTCAAAACCGATGAGAGAGACATCCTCAGGCACCCGCAAGCCGCACTGTTTGAGCCCCAGAATGGCCCCGTAGCAGGTCTGATCGTTGGCGCAGAAGATGGCGGAGAATTTTCGACCACTCTCCACCAGTTTCTTCACGGCATTGAGGCCGCCGACCTCGGCGAAATTCCCCTGGATGACCAGGGAAGGATCATATTCGATGCCCGCGCTGACCAGGGCCTGGCGATAACCATGATGACGTTCGATGGCATCGTTTTGATCCGGCAAGCCGACAATATGGGCTATGTCACGATGACCCAGATCCAATAAATAACGAGTCGCCATATAGCCACCCAGCCGATTATTGATGCTGAAGGAGTGCACACGCTCGGTCATGATATTGTGACCGGTGGCAACAATCGGTATTTGCTGTGAAAACTCAAGCAGCGTTTGCTGATTGACGTGGCCGGTCAAAATAATAAGGCCATCTACCCGACGTGCTACCAGCAGTCGCAGCCGTTCGACCTCTTCTTCCGCATTCCAGTGGCCACTGACAATCAGCGGCACATACTCCATGCCTTGCAGGGTATGTTCAACACCACGCAACATTTCGTTGGAGAATGGACTCTCGACATGTTGAGTCAATACCCCCAGAGTCATGGACTGACCCGTTTTCAAATATTGCGCCATCAAGTTGGGACGAAAATTCAATTCCTGAATCGCATCTTCCACAGCCTGACGTTTATCTGCGGCCACTTTTGCCGAGCCGTTCAATATCCGGGATACTGTGCTTGCCGAGACACCTGCTCGGCGGGCGATATCATAGACAGTGGCTTTTTTCTCCTGAGCTGACTTCGACATCCCCCCCTCCGTACTCTACTGTGAAAACCCCTGGTCATGGCCAGGATTATATGAATATCTTCTTAATAAATCAGCAGGTTAGGATACCCTTTTCCCCTGATGGTGACAAGCAATGATGCACCTCTTCAGGGGCAGTGAACACTACTGCTGGGTGGCAAAAAAGACCTCTCTTGCCTTGGTAAATCCGGCCTGTTCGGCGGCCTTGACCCAAGCGAGAGCCTGTTCATAGTTTTTGCTCTCAACCGCTGTGCGAATATGCTGATAATAATCCAGTTCATCCAGCGGTTTATCTGGTGTGACCATCACGGGTGATATGGTTTTTGCAATTGGTGTCGCATTTTCAGCAGCCTCTGCGTCAAGCGTCAGATATAGGCGTCCGGTAGCCGAGTGGGGCACTTCCACATTGATGAGACGGGCAACATCCGTGGTGCGATCATATTGCATGGCGCGCTGGAGATCGTCGGGGTTGAGCCGAGTGCTACCTTGCATGTCCTGCGCTGTGGAATAGATCACCATATAGGCGGCCCGTACGCTGCCGATGGGGGTCGGAATGGTGAATTCCCCTTGGATGTTCTGCCCTGAAATTAATGAACGGCCGTCGTAACTGAACGTGGAGCTGGGAATGGTTTGAACTGCGTTGTGATTCTCGTCCAGCAACAGGATGCTGGGCAGGAAGACGGTATAATCAACCGGAATGGTTATTTTGACGTGGGTAGCCGCAGTGAGGGCAGGCAATGAGAAGGCCATCACATAGCTTTTACCCGAATCGAATGCATAGACCTGGCTGTCGGCGCCTACATCGACCCATCGGCTCTCCTGCCCAAGGGGCTGGAAGCGAAGATCATTGAATGCTTCGACCACCACTTTGTTCGACAACTGTTCCCGATCATGTTGAACCTGCTGCTGCAGGGCGGAGGCCGCAGATCTTGGCGGATGTTCCGGGCCTCCGTTGGCGCACCCTGCAACCAGCAGACTGACCAGGAAAGGCAGGTACTGCTTCGTTCCCTTCATCGTGTTTCCTCGTATACAATGCGGGTCCCCCAAGGGACCCGAGATTATAGTGCTGATAAGTATCCTGGCCTAACTTACCACCACATGTCCGCTTGCACACCGACGAGGAGATCTTCCCGATCTTCCTGCCAAGGCGTCTCGTTATTGTGATCGACATAGGTCGTCAGAATACGGATCTCCGGTGAGGGACCCATGCCGGTATTGACGGTAAAGGTTGGCACTATGCTGACCTTGTGGGAGGTGCCACCACGCTCGACGTTGTCGATGATCAGATTGTTTTTCACATATCCGACTTCAGTCTGGATGGAGAAAAACTCATTGATTGGGAACACGGGGCGCAGGGATGCGGCATACCAGGAATCATGACCGCCCATTTCATAGTCGTTGTACTGATATGACAGGGTTGGTAGCAGATGCACATTGGCGCCATACCAGCCGCCCCAGAGGAAGGCGCGATAGGATTGATCGCCCTCCATTACCTTGGATTGGTAGGGTTTGTAACCATCTGCCTGGTCCTGCAGTGTCTTTTGGTACAGGGAGCCCTTGCGATACATGGCGGTATTGGTCAGGTTGGCCCCCAGCAAATCGCCGGAACCCAATCCACGGCCCGCCTGGGCGATGAACTTGGAGAAACCACCAGGCATAAAGAAGAAATCATCGCGCGAGTAGATAAGAGTGCCTTCTACCCCTT
Organism: Aeromonas sp. QDB31; assembly: GCF_027707605.1. Lineage (NCBI taxonomy): Bacteria > Pseudomonadati > Pseudomonadota > Gammaproteobacteria > Aeromonadales > Aeromonadaceae > Aeromonas > Aeromonas sp. QDB31. Next base: position 240,254 of record NZ_JAPCIX010000001.1, read on the forward strand.
TGGTCGCATATTTTTTAGTGTCACCGGTGAATTCGTTGCTCGGCATCTGCTTCAGGGCAACTTCCATATCCCAGGCACCATACAAGGCACTGGAATGTAGGGTGTGCATGGTGGCATCGGTACCATTGGCACGATCGGAGTGGTCGGTATCATTGCTGTTAATATAAGCAAAGTCCCATTTTCCACCCGCTATCTCCATGCCTTTTATACCGACTCCGGTGCCTGAGTAATCAGTGTAAAAATAATCGGTGGTCCAGATGTAATTTTCACGGTCGTAATAGCGTAGCCCGCCCCACATTGTACCAGTTGGCGTAATGCCGCCAAGTTCCACAAAGGTCTCTGATACGCCGCTCTCCCTTGGAGCAGCACGGGTTTGCAAGCCGTCTGCATCTGATTCCACTTTGAAATGGATATTGACAGACTTATTACCACCAAGCTCCCATAGTTTATTCAGGCCGCCTTCCCAGCTGTTGTCCAGTTCGGAACCCAGGCGCCCCATGGTCTTGTCCATTTCATATTCGTACCCGGCCTTGGCGAAGTCATCTTTGGCGTCAAACATCGAGCCGGCACGAATATAACCATGGAAGCCAAAACTCTCGGTTGCATTCGATATGGCGGGTAATGCAAGCCCGCAACATGCTCCGACAAATAAGGCAACAGACTTCAATTTCATGTTATTGCTCCAATCCCTAGAAAAGTCTTCAAAAAGTTATTTGGTTAAAATTAAACTTCTTATAAATCAATCTTCTGACAGGGCTGATTGATGTCAAAGTCTGCTGGGATAGCCGTTTTTAGGGCTACGTTGGTGAACGCAAACCTCAGACCAGCCATCGAATCCCATGCCCCGCTCATGTAAATCGCTTTCTGTACTGAGCTGGTGTTGGCGCCCGGGATCAGAGCTGCGACCGGCAAGGTGCAGCGGTACCAGCTGTCGTCATCGGGAACGATGTTGCTGTCCATGGTAAAGAAGGTGCCGTAATCCGGGCCTGCGGTGCCATCCATCCTGATCTGGATGTTGGGGGAGTCACCATAGCTAGAGACTTTCAGGTCGATTTGTAGGGTGCCAGCCTGATAGGCAGAGAGGTCGGCACTCGCACTGTCGGAGCCCAAAAAGACGCCACCATTTCCCGGTAGATCGATGGTGACAATTTGGTTCTCATCGGTCAGGGTGCCGCCAAACCCTGCAGCGGGGTAGTCGGCGCTACGATCGACTGCCTGACCCTTATCCCCTGAGTAGTAGAGCGCGGTGTCGGTGGTGACCAGTGCGGGGGCGTTGTTGACGCCAGAGCTTGTACCGGGGTCAGTACCAGGATCGGTGCCGGGATCAGTACCAGGATCGGTGCCGGGGTCAGTACCAGGATCGGTGCCGGGGTCAGTATCTGGATCGGTGCCGGGGTCAGTATCTGGATCGGTGCCTGGCGCTTCACAGGTGATGGGATCGACAACCGGTTTTGCCGTTGTGGTCAGCAAGTACTTGATATTGGTGATTTCGTAGCTGAAGGCATCCTTCGTGGCCAGATGGAATGGTGTGCCCACGGTGGCGAGGTTGATCGCCGTGGCACCAGGGAAGGGTTTCATGCAGTTGATGGGCAGGGTCAGGGTCTCCCAGTCGCCGGTATTGGCCAGAGCACTCGCAATGGGCAGACTGCTGCGATTGGGATATTCGTTGTCGATGGAGACATTCAGGACTTCAGGGATCGCGCTCTTGGTCCGCAACTGAAACTCGATGAAACCGGAAGCATACTTGCTCAGATTCAGCGGGGTGTCGGATTTGAGCATGAAGGTGCCATCACCATCGCCGGGTACCTGCACGTCGGCAGTGTCGTCGGTACCAGCATTGTTGATGAGCACCGCGCTGATGCTAGTCATGGCGACGGGAGTGGCCGTGACTGGCTGAAGGTTCCAGTTATCCTTCTCGGACTGGATATTGGGAGTGACACTTGCGTTCGCCCCAACACCAAACAGCAACAATGCACCATCTCCACCGCCTGGCGGTGTTTCACCAGGTGGCGTTTCACCCGGAGGGGTTTCACTGCCGTTGCTAGAAGAAATGTTCTCGTCACCACCGCATCCGCTGAGCAAGGCTGCGGCGATCAACGATGCTAAAAGTCCTTTTTTGGTTGCATTCATACTGACCACTCCAATCAATGGGAAAAATGTCCATCGCGATGAACTGTCGAGACTCAAACAGCTGCCATGCAATCGATGCCAAGACAAAATCATGCTGTGCTCATTTTCTTGAAATCGATTTCCAATGCAATGTTTATCCCTTGTGATATTCGAAGTTTGTGTTGCGAATCACAAAACAATCATTGTTGACTTATGGCTTGTTATGCGTTTTCGCTTATGAGGCAAGAGGGTAATCTATTGATTTATTGTATTTGTTTCCATTATTTACAATAGGAGTGTCTTTTGGGGTGTGCTGAGGTTTCAGTGAAACTATCCTAACGATTAGAGGGGGATTATGGATTGACACGCTGCTTCTACTTGTGTGGGTTGACTTTATTTGGTTTCGATTTCAAATGTTGGTTATCTGCCTTAATCTCGCCCCAGCCTCCCCAAAACACGAGTCAACGCAGTCAATATCGGGGAATGCGCACTCATGAAGAGACAGTGCAGGGAGGCGGAGAGACAGTGGCTTCTGCGAGAGAAAGTCAGCGGGTTCATTAGTGCGAGCCGTAGCGACCACTATTTAGTGGTCTAATCACCCCGTACACCGTTTTAGGCGGTACAGTCGCCGCCATGACCTGAGGTGTTCAATGACAAGATTACGTCGCTCATTTACTGCTGAATTCAAACTGGAAGCCGCATCCCGGTGCTCGACCAGGGATATTTTGTCGCCGAAGCCAGCCGTCCACTGGATGTCGGTGAAACCGTGCTTCGCCGCTGGGTTCAGCAGCGTCAATCCGAACGCAGTGGTACCACGCCCAACAGTAAGGCTCTGATGCCGGTGCAGCAGAAAATCCAGGAGCTGGAAGCCCGCATCAACCGCCTTGACCGCGAGAAAGACATTCTAAAAAAGCTACCGCTCTCTTGATGGCGGACGAGTTCGCACGTACGCGCTGATGGACCGATTAAGAGAGCAGCCCCGCTACCCTGGCCTGCTGCGCTTTTGATGTTCCCACTGCCTGTTTTTACGACTATCTGGCTCGCAAGCGGGCGGTTAACCGTGAGCGTATGCAGCAACGCAGCGAGTTGCGCCGCTTGTTCAAAGAAAGCTGGAACTCAGCGGGCAGCCGCACCTTGATGTCGATGATGCGAGCGCTGGGGCATCAGATTGGCAGATTCAAAGTGTGCAGTCTGATGAAGGAAGCCGGTCTGGCATCCAAGCAACCGGGCGCTCATAGCTATCAGATCGTCCGGTCTGAGTGACCGGATATCCCAAATCTGCTGACCTGTGAATTTGACATCCAACAACCCAATCAGGTGTGGTGTGGCGATATCACCAACGTCTGGGCAGGTGGCCGTTGGTATTACCTGGCCGCGGTGCTTGAGCCCCATACCCGGCGAGTTGTGGGCTGGGCGATGTCTGACAAACCTGATGCAGCGCCGGCAATAAAAGCGCTCGAGATGGCCTATCAGCAACGAGGTTGCCCATCAGGCGTGCTGCTTCACTCCGACCAGGACAGCCAATACGGCAGCCGGGCATTTCGGCAACGGCTGTGGCGCTATCGCATGACCCAGAGCATGAGTCGACGTGGCAACTGCTGGGATAATGCACCGATGGAGCGGTTGTTCAGGAGCCTGAAGACAGAGTGGCTCCCGACAACGGGATATCAGCTATTACCTGATGGATTACTACAACTGGCGGTGTCCGCATCAATACAATGACGGGATACCGCCAGCAAAAGCTGAGGCTCGGCCTAACCAAGTGTCCGGATTTAGTTAACCACTACACATCTCTTCGCCCACGCCATTCCGTATTGACCCCTAGCTACCATATCGAAGAGTTTCAAACAGAGCCTTAAAAGCCGCGCACTCCTGTGCCTCTCTCAATACGAGGGGCTGGATGAGAGCATCGCGTTTTTCTGCGAAGAGTGCTGCGTGAATGACAAGAGGGATTGAAGGGATTGGCTGCGAGCTGTAGTCATGTTGATCATTTCAATGTTTCTTGTATAGTTGAAGTCATGAAATGCATTAAGGGGAAGTTCCATGAACAAAGAGATCGCCACCAAGGTATTCGAGTCCCTCGCATCCGGCATTCGTCTCGATGTATGGCGTCTGCTGGTCAAGGCCGGACTGGAAGGGCAGGTGGCCGGCCAGCTGGCCAGCGAGCTTGACATTGCCCCGAACACTCTCTCGTTTCACCTCAAGGCCATGCTGCATGCGGGCCTGCTCTCGGTGGAGCAGGAGGGACGCTTTTTGCGCTATCGTGCCAACATTCCCCTGATGCTGAGCCTTATCGGCTACCTCACCGAGGAGTGCTGTGCAGGTCATCCGGAGGCTTGCGGTCTGGTGGATGGTCGTCCCCAGACCGTCAGTGGTCAGCCTCGCTCGTCCTGCTGCGACGAGACCTACTGACACCTGCCCGGTATCGCCGAGAGGCGAGTCCCGCTTTCACCCTCATCCTGACGAGACATGGAGCTGTTGTTTATCATGCATCCCTTTGACATCCTGAATCTGGATAATGGCGCCCGCCTTATCTTCACCCCCTGTCCTGGCACCAAGGAGGCTTCCTTGCAGGACTCCCTCAAGACCCTGCAAGCCGCCGGAGCGGATGCCGTGATCACCCTGATGCCGGGGGCCGAGCTGACGCGGTTCAAGGCCGATGCCTTGCCCGCCGAGTGTGAGGCCTTGGGGCTGGCCTGGTGCCAACTGCCGGTGGAGGACGATTGCGCCCCCGAAGCACCGTTTGCCACCGCCTTTGCCAACCACAAGGCGGATCTGCTGGTGCGTCTGGCTGCGGGTCAGACCCTGGCCATTCATTGCCGTGGCGGCTCGGGGCGTACCGGGCTGATGGCAGCCATCCTGCTGCTGGAGGCAGGCTACGCCCCCACTCAGGTCAAGTTGCTGGTGCAAGGAGTGCGCCCCAAGGCGCTGACATTAGCAGCGCACCTCAACTACCTCAACACCCATTACGCATTCGCCGGTTAAGGAAAACAGCATGACCATCAAAGTGGGTATCAACGGTTTTGGCCGCATGGGCCGCCTCTCGTTTCGCGCCGCCTTCGACTGGGCGGATGTGGAGTTTGTGCGCATCAATGACCCGGCCGGCGATGCCGCTTCGCTGGCACACCTCATCACCTTCGATTCCGTCCATGGCCGCTGGCATCATGAAGCCGGTAGCGATGGGGACCAGATGGTGATCGGCAATCATCGCATCCCCTGTACTCGCAACAAGGAGATCGGTCAGACTGACTGGTCCGGCTGTGATGTGGTGATCGAGGCCTCCGGCAAGATGAAAACCAAGGCGCTGCTCAATGCTTATCTGGCGCAAGGGGTGAAGCGGGTCGTGGTCACGGCACCGGTCAAGGAGGAGGGTGTGCTCAATGTGGTGATGGGGATCAACCACCATCTTTATGACAAGGCGCAGCACCCCATAGTGACAGCTGCCTCCTGTACCACCAACTGCCTGGCGCCCGTGGTGAAGGTGATCCACGAGCAGCTCGGCATCAAGCACGGCTCCATGACCACCATTCATGACATCACCAACACCCAGACCATTCTGGATGCGCCCCATGCTGATCTGCGCCGCGCCCGCGCCTGCGGCCTGAGCCTGATCCCCACCACCACGGGCTCTGCCACCGCCATCACCCACATCTTCCCCGAGCTCAAGGGCAAGCTGAATGGCCATGCGGTGCGGGTGCCGCTCGCCAACGCCTCCCTCACCGACTGCGTGTTCGAGGTAAACCGCCCCACCACCGAAGCCGAGGTCAATGGCTTGCTCAAGGCCGCGGCCGAGAATGAGCTCAAGGGGATCATGGGCTATGAAGAGCGCCCCCTGGTGTCGGTGGATTACAAGACAGATCCGCGCTCCTGCACCATAGATGCACTCTCCACCATGGTGGTGGGCGGCACCCAGGTGAAGATCTACGCCTGGTATGACAACGAGTGGGGCTATGCCAACCGCACCGCCGAGCTGATGCGCATGGTCGGTCAAATGGACAAGGCGCAAGGATAACCCGGCCATGGCACTGACCCGCCTCTCCCCAGAGATCCGCCAGTATCTGCTGGTGACCGGCAATTACTGGGCCTTTACCCTGACCGACGGCGCCCTGCGCATGTTGGTGGTGCTCTACTTCCACGGGCTGGGTTACAGCCCGCTGGCCATCGCCTCCCTGTTCCTCTTCTACGAGATCTTCGGGGTGGTGACCAATCTGGTGGGGGGCTGGCTCGGGGCTCGCCTCGGGCTCAACCGCACCATGAACATAGGCCTCGCTCTCCAGGTGCTGGCGCTCGGCATGTTGCTGGTGCCGTCGCTCTGGCTGACGGTGCCCTGGGTGATGGGCGCCCAGGCGCTCTCGGGGATTGCCAAGGATCTCAACAAGATGAGCGCCAAGAGCTCCATCAAGTTGCTGGTGCCGGGGGAGGCGCAGGGTCAGCTCTACCAGTGGGTAGCACTGCTGACCGGTTCGAAGAATGCCCTGAAAGGGATGGGCTTCTTCCTCGGTGGCGCCCTGCTGACCCTGATCGGGTTTCAGGGGGCCGTGCTGGTCATGGCACTGGCGTTGGCACTGGTCTGGTGCATCAGCATGCTGACCCTGAAACGGGATCTGGGCAAGGCCAAGAACAAGCCCAAGTTCAGGGAGATCTTCTCCAAGAGCCGGGCCATCAATTACCTCTCCGCCGCCCGTCTGTTCCTGTTCGGTGCCCGCGATGTCTGGTTTGTGGTGGCGCTGCCTGTCTACCTCGCCTCCAGCCTTGGCTGGGATAATGGCTATGTGGGGAGCTTCCTTGCGCTTTGGATCATCGCCTACGGCGTGGTGCAGACCCAAGCCCCCCGCTTTACCGGCAAACGCGAGGGGCGGGTGCCCGATGGCAAGGTGGCCATGGGCTGGGCGCTGGTATTGGCCTTGACCCCGGCCCTGATTGCCCTGGCGCTCCATTTCGATCTGCATCCGGCCATCAGCCTGGTGGGCGGTTTGATGGTGTTCGGTGCCCTGTTTGCCATCAACTCTTCCCTGCACAGCTACCTCATCGTCAGCTATGCCGGCTCTGACGGGGTGTCGCTCGATGTGGGCTTCTATTACATGGCCAATGCCCTGGGCCGCCTGCTCGGCACCCTGCTCTCCGGGCTGGTGTTCCAGCTCCATGGTCTCGAGGTCTGCCTCTGGCTCTCCACCCTCTTCATTCTGTTGGCGGCGCTGATCTCCCTCGGTTTACCCCGCCATCAGCCGCCCGTTTCATCCCACTCTCACGGAGTCTCTTGATGAGTACAACCGCCTGTTCTGACCTGCCCGTCAGCAAAAAAATGAGTTTTCTCGATCGCAACCTCACCCTCTGGATCTTCGTCGCCATGGGCATCGGGGTGGGCATTGGCTATCTGTTCCCCCAGGTGGCCCAGTGGAATGAGGCGATGTCGGTTGGCACCACCAACGTGCCGCTCGCCATCGGCCTCATCCTGATGATGTATCCGCCGCTCGCCAAGGTGAATTACGCCACCATGGGCACCATGACTCGCGACCGCCGAGCCATCACCCTCTCCCTGGTGATGAACTGGTTGGTTGGCCCCATATTGATGTTCGTGATCGCCCTGGTGTTTTTGCATGATCAGCCGGGTTACATGGTGGGTCTCATCCTGATCGGCCTGGCGCGCTGCATCGCCATGGTGCTGGTGTGGAACGATCTCGGCGGTGGCAGCAAGGAGTACGGTGCGGGTCTGGTGGCGCTCAACAGCGCGTTTCAGATCCTTACCTACAGCTTTATGGCCTGGTTGTTCATTACCGTGCTGCCGCCGCTGTTCGGCCTGCAGGGCTTCGCAGTGGACATCACCATGCTGGATATCGCGCAGAGCGTGTTGATTTATCTCGGCATTCCCTTCCTGGCAGGCTTTTTGAGCCGTCACTATCTGGTCAAGGCAAAAGGGGAAAAGTGGTACACCGAGCGCTTCATTCCGGCCATCTCCCCCATCACGCTGATCGCCCTGCTGGCCACCATAGTGCTGATGTTCAGCCTCAAGGGGGAGATGATCGTCGAGCTGCCCATGGATGTGCTGCGGGTCGCCGTGCCCCTGGTGGTCTATTTCGTGCTCATGTTCTTCACCAGCTTCCTGGTGGGCAAGAAGCTGGGTATTCCCTATGACAAGAACGCCTCCATCGCCTTTACCGCGACCGGCAACAACTTCGAGCTGGCCATCGCGGTCTCCATCGCCGTGTTCGGGCTGAGTTCGGATCAGGCCTTCGCCGGCGTCATCGGCCCCTTGGTAGAGGTGCCCGTGCTGATCGGTCTGGTCAACGTGGCCCTGCGCATGAAGCGCCACTATGGCAAAGCGGAGGCGCAGGCATGAGTGACACCTCTATCACCATCTACCACAACCCGGCGTGTGGCACCTCTCGCAACACGCTGGCGCTGATCCGCAACTCGGGCGTTGAGCCGGCCATTATCCACTATCTGGAGACACCGCCGAGCCGCGAGACCCTGGTTGCCCTGATTGCCGCCATGGAGATGCCGGTGCGGGACCTGCTGCGCAAGAATGTGCCGCCTTTTGAAGAGTTAGGACTGACCGAAGAGAGGTTCAGCGATGATGAGTTGATCGACGCCATGCTGGCGCATCCCATCCTGATCAACCGGCCCATCGTGGTGACGCCGCTGGACACCATGTTGTGCCGCCCGTCAGAGATGGTGTTGGATATCTTGCCGAGCCCTCAGCAAGGGGCCTTCACCAAGGAGGATGGGGAGCAGGTGGTGGATGCACAAGGAAAACGCATCAAGTGACCCAACCAACCGGTGCGCCCCCCTGCCTGATGACGGCATGGCAACAGCATGAACATGAGCTCTATGGGTGGCTGCTCAAGCAATCTGGCAGCCCGATGGATGCCGATGATCTGCTGCAAGAGACCTTCTTGCGGGCAATCCGCCAGCAGAGCAAGTTCTGCGCCATCGAGAATGCCAGGGCCTGGCTGTTTGAAGTCGCCAGACATCTGGTGATCGATAACAGCCGCCGGCAGCGCACCTGGTTGCCACTGCACGACGACTTGGCGATGGCGCAAGGTGAGCTCGATGCGGTGGATTCGCTTGCTTCCTGTCTGCCGAGGGTGCTGGAGAGAATGGCGCAGAGTGACAGGGAGATCCTGAGACACTGTGATCTGGAGGGGATGAAGCAGGCGGACTTTGCTGTCAGGCATGGTTTGACCCAGGCTGCCACCAAGTCCCGTTTGCTGCGGGCCAGGGAACGCTTGCGTCAGCAGCTCTCTCTGGACTGTCAGATCAGGCTGGATGAGACCGGTCGAGTCTGTTGCTTCACCCCGGTGGTGAAGTGAATCCCCCAGAACCTCCAGACACGCTGTTGCTGATGGAGATAGGCCGATCGCCATGGGATATGCGTGCTGCAACCCGGTTTTGAGGGTAGTGAGTCAACAATCAGGAACATATGATGAGTTCTCTTGATATCCAGAAAGTCAGAGATGATGCGATAGAGTGGGCATTGACTCACGGTGTGGCCTTCAAGGAGTCGCTGTATTCTGCCGTGCATACCCCGTTTACCCTGACGCCGACACCGATCAGCCGGGGAGACTACCAGCATTTGAAAGGCGTGGCGCAGACCTTGAGCAAGCTGATCTATGCCGTCTCTGAGGATCATGGTTTTTTATACGACGCCATTCATCCCATCGCGGCGGGAGATCCCTTCTTCTCAGCCCTGCTCAGCATGCATCAACACATACATTCATCACCCGGCAGCGCGCCCAGGCTGCCCTTGCTCATCATGCGCAGCGATTTTATGGACGATAGGCGCAATGGCCACCAGCTGGTCGAGTTCAATGGCATCGCCGCTGGCATGGGACCATTTGGCCAGCGGATCCATGAGCTGCACCGCTATCTACGACGGCAATGGCCTGCCAGCTCTATCCAGGAGTCGCATCAGACAGTGGGTGAGCTTGTCTGCAATCACGCCATTGAAGGGTTGTCAGCAGGCATTGCCGAAGCCACGTTCAAGATTAAGCGCGAGTTTGGCGACCCCGGCCCGGCCAGGTTTCTGATGATTGTGCAGGAACATGAAAACAATGTGTTTGATCAACATCTGCTTGAGCTTGCTCTCCAGCAGAGAGGGATAGAGACACAGCGCAGAACCTTTCGCGAACTGCATAATCAACTGAGCACGGGCGCCAACGACAGGCTGATCCTCAATGGGATCGGTCCACTCGATACCGTCTACCTGCGTGCCGGATACCAGTATTCTGATTATGAGGCTGCCGACCTCAACGAGCAGAGATGTTGCCAGGCGTTGATGGCGACCCGTGTGTTGATTGAACGACACAGAGTCGCCGTCAATGCCACTGTCGCTCAGCAGTTGGCGACCAGCAAGCGAGTACAAATGCTGCTGTCCTGCCTGGAAGAAGATGGATTGGTCGCATTTGGCTTGACCCCGCAAGAGGCCGACACCGTGAGAGGTGTTCTGGGTGAGATGCATCCTGTGACCCCTGAGAGCGCATGCTTTATCAAAGCGGCGCCCTCCGATAGCTGGGTACTTAAAAACCAGGGAGAAGGGGGTGGGCATTGTCTGTTTGGGGCGGACATTCAGGTAAAACTGGCAACACTGGATCCCCGGCAATATCAGGCCTGGTCGTTGATGCGCCGTTTGCATCCTGTCCCCAGAGCGATGTCAGCCTGGGTAGTGCGCAAAGGGGAGCTGCATCGGGTAACGGATTTGATCAGCGAACTGGGGATGTTCACCGTTCAGATCGATGGCAATCCAGCCAGTGCGGAGCAGAGCTTTGCGGGATATCTGATCCGTAGCAAATCGGCCGAATCGACAGAAGGAGGCGTTCATAGCGGGCAAGGTGTCCTTGACTCGCTGGTATTCAGTGATTGAGGGAGGGGGGCGCAAACCATGAGATCGCGGCGCTAGCAAGAAAAACGAAAAATATGAGCATCCTTTGGTGACATGCAACGTCTTCTGGATATCACCGATGTTGATGGAGCCATTATGTTTCAGATTTTCACTGACCTCGCCAGTTGGCTGGTCTATCAGCAGCTTGGCCTGAGCCCGCAAACCAGACTGGGGGATGCACTGCATTTCTTCGTGGAGGACGTGAGCAAGATCTTTGCGCTGCTGCTGGTCATGATCTACATCGTGGCCATGCTGCGGGCCTCCCTGAAGGTCGAACGGGTGAGGGACTATCTGGCGGGCAAGCACAGGGGGTTGGGTTATTTACTGGGCTCCGGCTTTGGTGCCATTACCCCCTTCTGCTCCTGTTCGAGTATCCCGGTATTCCTGGGCTTTACCTCGGCAGGTATCCCGCTCGGGATCACCATGGCCTTCCTCATTACCTCACCGCTTATCAACGAAGTGGCCGTCCTGTTGCTGGTCAGCCTGCTTGGCTGGAAGTTCACCCTGATTTACGTGGTGGTCGGCATGGCGGTTGGCATGTTGGGAGGTGCCTTTCTGGACAAGATCAAGGCCGAGCGCTGGCTGGCCGATTTTGCCGCAGATGCTCTCAAGCAGGGACGGCATGACCACAATAAGGTGATCCAGCCAGATACGGCGCCGCCGCCCCTATCGCTGTTGGAGCGTCATGCCTTCGCCAAGTCAGAAACCCTCACCATCTTCAAGCGTGTCTGGCTCTGGGTCATTGTCGGGGTGGGGCTCGGCGCAGCACTCCATGGCTTTGTTCCTGAAGGCTGGATTGCCTCACACCTTGGTGCAGGCCAATGGTGGTCAGTGCCTGCGGCGGTTTTAATCGGCATCCCCCTCTACTCCAATGCCACCGGGGTGATCCCGGTGATGGAGAGTCTGATCGTGAGTGGCTTGCCCATCGGCACGACACTGGCGTTTTGCATGAGCACGGTGGCTGCCAGTTTTCCCGAGTTTATTTTGCTTAAACAAGTGATGAAGTGGCAGCTGCTGGGCACCCTGCTGCTGGTGCTGCTGGTTTCCTTCACGCTGGTTGGGTGGGTTCTGAATGTCGTGTCGCCGTTAATGTCTTGATGAGGAGTGTGAGATGAAACAGGTCAAAGTACTGGGTATGGGTTGTGCCAACTGCAAGAACACGGTGCAACTCATTCAGCAGGTCGTGGATGAGCTAGGGATCTCTATCCAGCTTGAGAAGGTGGAGTCATTGCCCGAGATCATGAAGTACAAGGTGATGTCGACGCCGGCAGTCGTCATCGATGACAAGGTGGTCCACGCCGGAGGGATCCCGTCCAGAGAGGCGGTGCTAAGCTGGTTCGGATGAATACAGGGGCGGGTTGACCCGCCCCCGGTTGCCTATCTCAGCAAGAACACCGCAGTATTGGTGGTTTTCAGTATCCCCGTGGTGCTGCTGCCCACGATAAATTGTCTGATACCTGAATGGTCATAAGCCCCATCACGATAAGATTGTTCCCTACCTCGATGGCATGCCGGCTGAGCACGGCGGCGACGTCTCCTGGCGCAACAGGGTATCGACCTCGAACGCTGCACTCTTCAGCACCTGGCTGACCTGCGCTAGCTGGCGTTCATGCTCATCACTCTGCGTACCGCCCATCGCCAGATCATACAGCAACCCCTTGAGCTGCGGACTGCTCGCCTTGGGCGTTCTTGAACAGGTGCTCGCGGTTGCCAAGACCTGTGCTGGGGGAGAGAGCGGCTGGTCCCTCAAACGCATTTTTCTCCACTATGTGCAGCAGGGGGATGGGCAACTCCGTGTTGGCAGAGGCTCATGCGACGGCATCGCACACCGCCGTTATGACGGGGAGCCATCGATACAGGCAGCAATATTTGTCAGGATGGATTCGTTTTCGTGATCAGTGGCCAGCCAGCAGTTTTTCCACTTTCTCCGGTTTGTCGTGCACCCCGAAGCGATCGACTATGGTGGCACTGGCCTCGTTCAGGCCGAGGATCTCCACCTCAGTCCCCTCGCGGCGGAACTTGGTGACCACCTTGTCCAGCGCAGTGACGGCGGTGATGTCCCAGAAATGGGCATGGGTGAGATCGATCACCACCTTCTCCACCACCTCCTTGAAGTCGAAGCCGGCAAAGAATTGCTCGGCACTGGCGAAGAATACCTGGCCCCGAACCTGATAGGTGCGCACCTCGTCGTTGCGCTCGCTGTCGCTCTTGACCAGCATGAAGCGGGCGACCTTGTTGGCGAAGAACAGGGAGGCGAGCAGTACCCCGACAAAGACCCCGAGCGCAAGATTATGGGTAGCGACCACTACGGCGACGGTTGCCACCATCACGATGCTGGTGGAAATAGGGTGGGTCTTCAGGTTGCGCACTGACTCCCAGGAGAACGTTCCGATAGAGACCATGATCATCACAGCCACCAGTGCCGCCATGGGGATCTGGCGGATCCACTCATCCATGAAGACCACCATCAGGATGAGCAGGGTGCCCGCCACAAAGGTGGAGAGGCGACCGCGGCCGCCGGATTTGATGTTGATGATGGACTGGCCAATCATGGCGCACCCCGCCATGCCGCCCATCAGGCCCGCGCCTATGTTGGCGAACCCCTGGCCCTTGCACTCGCGGTTGCGATCGCTTGGGGTATCGGTCAGATCATCGACGATGGCCGCCGTCATCATGGATTCGAGCAGGCCAACGACAGCCAGACCCGCAGAGTAGGGGAAAATGATGGCCAGGGTCTCCAGATTGAGGGGCACCTCGGGCCAGAGGAAGATGGGCAGGGTATCGGGCAGCTCCCCCATATCACCCACGGTACGAATATCGATGTCCATGGTGATGGCTACCGCCGTCAGGATGACGATGCACAGTAGCGGGGAGGGCACCAGCTTGCCCACCACGGGGATTAGCGGGAACAGATAGATGATGCCAAGGCCTGCTGCGGTCATGGCATAGACCTGCCAGGTGACGTTGGTGAGTTCCGGCAACTGGGCCATGAAGATCAGGATGGCCAGTGCGTTGACGAAGCCGGTGACCACGGAGCGAGAGACGAACCGCATCAGGCTGCCGAGCCTGAGGTAACCCGCCGCTATCTGGAAGAGGCCGGTGAGCAGGGTCGCCGCCAGCAAATATTGCAGGCCATGCTCCTTGACCAGGGTCACCATGAGGAGCGCCATGGCGCCGGTGGCGGCGGAGATCATGCCGGGGCGCCCCCCGACGAAGGCGATGACCACTGCGATACAGAAGGAGGCATAGAGGCCGACCTTGGGGTCGACTCCGGCGATGATGGAGAAGGCGATGGCCTCCGGGATCAGCGCCAGGGCGACGACGATACCCGACAGCAGATCGCCCCGTATGTTGGAGAACCACTCTTGTCTTGCACGTTCCAGCATGGGGATTTTCTCGCTCGTTGAGGATCCATGACCACTCGTTGCCATAGATCTGGGGTCAGGTGGCATTCTGGCAGGATCGCATTGTTGTATTGGTATGTGAGGGGTGAACAAAAACGCTCCGGTTGGGGTAACCGGAATCAGGCGGCGCAGAGGGTGAGTCAGGGCGGCGTGACGGTCACGCCAGAGCGTAAAACAGGCATAGGGAGCGCATGTTAACAGCCTGGGTGGCGGCATGAAAGCCCGGGGTTTTATTGCAGAAAGATTGCCCGGAAGGTTCAGGCACGCTGGTGATCACGCTCTCTTTTTTAAGCGAGAAATGCTTGTTTTAAGTGCAATCGTCATATGTTCACTATGTAATACATTGTATTTAATTAGTTAAATTCTACCTTTGTTTCATTGGTAGCATGTTTCTCTATTGGCGATCCCTGTTCTAAAGGGGCCTGCCATTCAGCCGCCTCATCCGGATGGCTCAAACATCAGGCCTCTGTGTTGTTTCCATTTGTTGGCATGTTATTCAGCCCCTATTGGGGTTGATGTTGAACAATATCGTCACCGTTTATAAGCAACTTGATTACATGAATACAACCTACGCATTAGACCTCCTCTCCCGGTTTGAGCAGGCCAGCGATGAACGCACCATAGTGGCGTTGTTGCGCCAGCTGTCGGTACAGGCAGGCTTTGACTATTTCCGGCTGGCTCTGCTGTTTCCAAGTTCCATACAGCGCCCGGATGTCATCATTTTCAACGGTTGCCCCCAAGACTGGGTCGATGCCTATACCCAGGCAAATTTCTTTGCCATTGATCCCGTCGTGCAGCGTGCCATGGTGCAGAGCACTCCTATCCTGTGGGCGGAGATCATGGCGCAGGGGGCATGTGATGAGCAGAGTCTGACAGTCATGACGCTGGCACAGGAGGCAGGGTTGCGTGACGGCATCACCTTCCCCTGGCATGGCGCCAACGGGCATGTGGGTCTGCTCTCCCTGATCACTCGTGAACCCCGCACCGAACAGGAGTGGTTGGCGGTTGTTCCCTCGCTGACCTGGCTCTCCATGCATATCTTCGAGGCTGTGGTACGGATCTGTCTGGTGGGATCGTCACCTCACGATGCCCTGAGCCTGCGTGAACTGGAAGTATGCCGTTGGGCTGCGGAGGGCAAGCAGGTGAGTGATATTGCCCAGATCCTGGGGATCACCCCCCGTACGGTGACATTTCATCTGAACAATGTGGTGAGCAAGCTGGGGGCGAGCAGCAAGTGCCAAGCCATCTCTTGGGCACTCAAGCAGGGAGTCGTCCGCTTGAATGTGGAGCTGGCATCCGTTGCCAATGTGGATGAACAGCAGTGATCTCGTCCGCATGGCGCAATGTGTTGCTCAAAAAACGGAATATTGAACTGGTAAGGCAATTATTGGTGGATGAAAACGTTGAAAATCACAAGTTGTTGCGCCGTACATGCTGCGGCATTGTCGTGATGAGATGTTAACTTATTGAAATTGCTCAATTAAAAAGAATGGCATGGTCACTGCTAATGGTTTCGGTCGAGTGTCATTACCGTTCAACCCATCAGGAGCAAACTCATGCCAACTCCATGTTATATCAGCATCGAAGGTAAAACCCAGGGCAACATCACCGCTGGTGCCTTCACCTCCGACTCCGTCGGCAACATCTTCGTGCAGGGTCACGAAGACGAGATGCTGGTCCAAGAGTTCCTGCACGTCGTTACCGTGCCGACCGATCCGCAATCCGGCCAGCCCGCCGGTCAGCGTGTTCACAAGCCGTTCAAGTTCACCGTGGCCCTGAACAAGGCCGTACCGCTGATGTACAACTCCCTGGCTTCCGGCGAGATGCTGCCGAAAGTGACCCTGAAGTGGTACCGCACCTCGGTGGAGGGCAAGCAGGAACACTTCTTCTCTACCGTGCTGACCGATGCCACCATCGTCGACATCGACTGCCAGATGCCACACTGCCAGGATCCGGCGAAGTCTGACTTCACCCAGCTGATCCAGGTCTCCATGGCCTATCGCAAGATTGACTGGGAACACACAGTAGCCGGCACCTCTGGCGCCGATGACTGGCGTGCCCCCATCGAGGCATAAGCCCCGATTTTTTATCAACGTTATTCCTTTGTAGTGCCCCAGGGTTCTGGCGTCGTCAGTGTCAGCGGTCGCCAGACCCGTGCAAGCTTTCTCCGACCCGTTCAACCGGATGTGGTCGGAGCTTTTGTGCTTTGCCATATGGCCACAAGGCGGCTTTATGGCAAAACACAACAGAGGCCAGCCGTGATGTGTCCCACCATTGGGTTGATCGGTGGCATCGGCACCGACCACGAGGATTTTCATCCCTCCCTGATAGTTGCCGCCAGTCCGGATCTATTCCTGGATGGCAAGCCGGTGGCCTGGCCGGGGGATCCGCTGGCCTCCACGACAATCCCCCGTCCGTGCAGCCTCTCGGGAGGAGGTATTGGTCCTGGGTTTTTTGATACCGGGTTGCCAGTCGGGGAGCCGTCATCGGCGGTGTGGTGATAGTCGCAAGCAGCGGACAGGCAGGATAAGGAGTCACTGATGGCAGACAGCACAGGATTACAATTTACCGTCAAGGTGGGGACTCTGCCCGAGAGCACCTTGGTGGTGGCCGAGTTTGCCCTGGACGAGGAGTTGAACCAACCATTCAACCTGCGCCTGGAGCTGGCGAGCAGCCAGCCCGACATCGACTTTGGCGCCGTGCTGGACCAGCCGTGCGAGTTGATGGTGTGGTACAACGGCGAGTTGCAGCGGCGGGTGTGCGGTGTGGTGAGTGAGTTTGCCCAAGGTGACAGCGGCTTTCGCCGCACCCGCTACACCCTGGAGGTGAAACCGGCGCTGTGGCGGCTATCCCTTCGCCAGAACGCCCGCATCTTCCAGGCGCAGAAGCCTGATGAAATCCTCTCCATTCTTTTGCAAGAACACGGCATCACTGATTACGTCTTTGCCCTCAAGAACGAGCACGCCAAGCGGGAATACTGCGTTCAGTATCGCGAAACCGACCTCGATTTCGTGAACCGCCTCGCCGCCGAAGAGGGCATGTTCTACTTCCACGAGTTTGAAGCGGGCAAGCACCGCATCGTATTTGCCGATGACGCGGCGGCGCTGACCGCCGGCCCCGAGCTCTTCTTCAACCTGGGTAACCGTTCTCTTGAGCAGGGCCCCTATGTGCGGCAGTTCCACTACCACGAGGCGGTGCGGCCAAGCGATGTCGAACTCAAAGACTACAGCTTCAAGACGCCGGCCTATGGTCTCTCCCACAAGAAGGTGGGGGCAGAGCTTGCGCACCAGCGCGACACCTACCAGCACTTCGACTACCCGGGCCGCTACAAGCTGGACCCGAGCGGCAAGGCCTTTGCCCAGCACAGGCTCGATGCGCTGCGCAACGACGCGGTGGCTGGCAGTGGCAAGTCCAACTGCGCGGCCCTGCTGCCGGGTCAGACCTTCTCGCTGACCGAGCACCCCAACGGCAGCCTCAACACCGACTGGCAAATCGTGTGCATCCAGCACACCGGCTTGCAGCCGCAGGCGCTGGAGGAGGAGGGGGGTAGCGGTCCCACCGTCTACCACAACGAATTTGGGGTGGTGAAAGCGAGCACTACCTGGCGAGCGCTGATGCCGGCCAGGCCCATGGTGGACGGTCCGCAAATCGCCATGGTGGTGGGCCCGGAGGGGGAGGAGATTTACTGCGACGAGCACGGCCGGGTGAAGTTGCAATTCCCCTGGGACCGCTATGGCAGTTCCAACGACCAGAGCTCCTGCTGGGTGCGGGTATCTCAGGGCTGGGCGGGGGGTCAATACGGCATGATGGCCATCCCGCGCATCGGCCACGAGGTCATCGTGAGTTTCCTCGAAGGGGACCCGGACCAGCCCATCGTCACGGGTCGCACCTTCCACGCCACCAACCGCCCGCCGTACGAGTTGCCAGCCAACAAGACCCGCACCGTGCTGCGCACCGAAACCCACCAGGGGGAGGGGTTCAACGAGCTGCGCTTCGAAGACCAGGCTGGGCAGGAAGAGATCTACATCCACGGTCAGAAAGACCTGAACCTGCTTATCGAGAACGACGCCGCTTGGCATATCAAGCATGACCAGCACGCCGATATCGACAACGAGCGAGTCACCCGCATCAAGGCCAATGACCACCTGACGGTGGAAGGCGAGAAGCGCGACCAGATCAAGGGGGACTACTCGCTCAGCGTGGATGCCAGCCTGCACCAGAAACTGGGCCAGTCCCTGCTGGTTGATGCAGGTAGCGAGGTGCACCACAAGGCGGGTATGAAAATCGTGATGGAGGCGGGGGCCGAGCTGACGCTCAAAGTGGGTGGCAGCTTTGTGAAGCTGGATGCTGGCGGAGTCACGCTTTCCGGCGGCTCCATCAAGATGAACTCAGGTGGCAGCCCGGGGTCAGGCTCTGGTTGGGGGGGCAAGGCCCCCATTCTGCCAGGCAATGTTGAGGTGCCAGCACCACCACCGGCAACTTTGCCAGTCCCGGCCATTCACAAGAGCATGGAGTCCATGGCACCGCTGGCCAAGTTTTGTCCGCTCGCGCCACCACCACCCGCCCCACCCCAGTTTGCCGGGGGGCCACCAGTGCCACCACCTGCGCCACGCCAGCTTTCCGGAGGGCCATCGATGCCACCGCCGCCGCCACCCGTTGCGGCCAAAGGGGAGGGCAAAAAGCTGGCAAAGAAGTGGGCGACGGTAGAGATATCCAAAGCGGATGAAGCGCTCAGATACTATTCGGCGCAGGGGTACACATTGCTCAATAACTATTTGCGGGATCGCCCCTACAAGCAGCGAGAGGCCGTCGATACCCTGCTTAGCCGCAGTTATTTGAATGATGAACCGACATCCAGGAGTGAGTTCGACCAGGCAATGAAGGCCTATGTAGCCGATGTGGAGGCTGGTCTGGCGAAATTGCCGGCCTCACCCGATTTGTACTTCGTGTACCGGGGGTTGGCGCTGGACAAGCCGGAGCTCGCAGCCCTGAAAGATCAGTTCACCGGGGTGGGCAATATCATTGTTGAGCCAGGATTCATGAGTACCTCACCGGACAAGGCTTGGGTCAACGACACCTTGTTGAGGATCCGCCTGCCCGCCGGTCATGGTGGTCGTCTGCTGGGGGATGCTGCGCACTTCAAGGGGGAAGCTGAGATGCTGTTTCCGACGCAGACCAGGCTAAGGGTCGATCGGGTAGTTTCCTCCATGAGCGGCGATTTCGACACCTTGCTCAATACGATTCCAACCTCTGACAATGCATCGGATAACCGCAGCAGGATCAAGCGACTGATTGAGGTATCCGTATTATGACGTTATCTGATTGGCTCGCTGGCGAGCAAGCGGGTGAGAGGTATGCCGTCATCGATGGAGCCCAGGCGGTGTCAGCCGTGGCGGATTTCTATACCTATGATGGAGAGAATGCCAATCCACTTTTTGCCGGTACCGCTTTCGATGAGCAGTCTGCGTTGGGGCCCTGGTTGTTACCTGCACCTTCCACTGAGTTCATGACTGCTAATCCTGTCCTGAACGGCTTCTACCTGATCAGTGACCAATCAGTGGAGCTGATTCGTCGTCATTGGCAGAGCCTGATAGAAGCGATACGCGAGGGAGAAGCAGTCTGGCTTCGTTTCTCTGACCCGCGTGTTTTTCTGCCTATGCTCAGCGCCATGACCCCTGATGAACGCGATAGTGTGCTGGGGCCCTGTTCCGGGCTTTGGATCCATGGCAAGGCCTTCTCTCGCACACCTCATGCCCGGTTCCAACCCGCATTGCAAACCCCCTGGTTTCATATCCGGTCTCATCATCTGGTTGGACTTTACGACGAGAACCGTCATGCCTACATCTTGCGGCGGCGGTTATGGCAGACCATGACGGCTATGATGGAGCGCCATCCTGACCCGGCCGGGACCATTTTAACCACACTCAAACAGGCCAATCAGGATGGGCTGCAAGAGGATGTGCGCGATGGTGTGGTGGCTGGCGCCTTGGCCTTGCAGGCCAATCTGGCTCTTGAAGAGATACGGGGACCATTGATGCTGACCGACGATGAGCTGGCTCAGGTAGCCAACTGGCTGAACAAACATCACGAATTGACAGGAGTATCCTGATGGCGGCAGATCCCCACTGTATCCCTTGCGAACGTTATGATAACTGGATAGAGGTAGACATTCGCGATGAGCACAATTGCTCGTTCAAGGGGCTCAAGGTCACTTTGACAGACGAAACCGGCAAGTCAGAGATGGTCACCCTGAAAGATGGGCCCACCTTGGTGCGAGGTTTTGCAGTTGGCCCGGTGACAGTAAAAATCGAGACGCCAGCCTGGCTCAAGGCGGCGCAGTCCCGTGAGGTCCTCAAGGAGGGTGAGGCCACACAGGTACCCGCTTATACCGACAAACTCTTCGGGCACTGCGACGTCAAACGAGAGCATATCAAGGTGACCACCGGCGACCTTTGTCTCACCGAGCCAGAACAGCCGCTACCGAAAGGACATCAGGCAGGACAGGCTCAGCCTCCTCGCTTTTTCACCAAGCACTCCTATGTGATTGAAGTGAAAGGCTATCAGATCAATATCTTGCGGATTGGGGTGTTTTTTGACGGCACGGGTAACAACACCCACAACGCCCAGGCTGGGTTGCAAAAAGTAGAGCAGTGGCTTCTGGAAACCTGCTCAGATCCGGCGCAGCGGGAGAAAGAGCTACAGGGCTGCCAGATGGGGCAAAGCCCGGTTGAAGGTAGCTCCGCCAATGATGTGACCAATGTGGGCAAGTTGTTTGAGCAATATGACATCGCAGCAGGCCCGTTGGTGGCTCACAGCTATATCAGTGGCATTGGGACTCGCGACCCAATCGCAGGAGAAAATGGCCTTGAATATCGTTCGGATGACACCCTGACCCAGGGATTTGATCTCGATTTTGGTGGGGAGAGCACCTCTATTATCGGAAAGGTAGAAGTAGCATGTCAGCAGAGCATAGTTCGCTCGATCAATCGGGATTTGGGCGAGATTTTAGTTGATGTGGATTGTATCCATCGTATCGAGTTTGATGTGTTTGGGTTTAGCAGAGGTGCTGCTGCTGCCCGCCACTTTGTAAATGTGATAGACCAAAAAGCTGATCACCCCTTGGTGCAAGCTATGGCGAATAGCCCGAATATTCCCCTAAAGGCAGGTTTTGACTGGGCTAGCCGCGACGATGTGCGCTTCACCTTTGTGGGGCTGTTCGATACCGTTGTTTCCTCTTACAACCGCAGTGTCAATATTCAACTCAAAGCGGATTGTGCAGAGCGGGTGGTACATCTCACCGCGTTGGATGAAGTTCGCAAATACTTCCCGCTATCACGCATTACAGAAGATGCTGCAGGCACCAGTCCTCCTGCTCACTTTACTGAGCTGGCGCTACCGGGGGCTCACTCTGACATAGGTGGTGGTTACTATAGCCGCTGGAGCTTGAGTAATCCCAACAGCGATCCAGCCCTGATCGAGTGCATTGAGTTGGAGCGTTTTATGAGTGTGGAAACTGTTACAACACCAGATGCCGAGAGCAGTGCCTATCAAAAAGCCAAGGCGTATGCCGAGGAGAAACGAACGTTGGGCTGGGTCACTCGTATCAACCCCAACCTGCCTCGTGGCTCTGTGCCGCCGCTGGGGGCGATCAGCCTGAAACCTTACTCCTTCCGGCGTCCCGAGGGGAAAAATGGCACAGGCCCCGGCAAAAAATCGGTCTATGTGGAGGTGCTGATGAGCAGGGTAGTTGAGGGGGAATACTCCCGCATTCCGCTGCATATGATGGTTGAGGCGGGCCGTGCCGTGGGGGTGCCGTTTAAACCATGGATGCCGGATGATAGGGCATTGCAACTTGAACCGCTCTCTATTAAACGGCCAGAGGCTGACTTGAAGGCATTGGATAAACTTTGGGCGCTATCCGCTATCGAACAGAAGGTTGCCAAGAACTTGACCCATCAATTATCGCCCGACATTTATCGTGCCTTGCGTCGTGACTATCTGCACCACAGTGCCAGCAACCAGGGCATCGCCAATCCGGCCAATACTAATAAATATGAGTCCAGCATCAGCAAGGAGAGACGTAAGCTGATAGGGAACAAGGAAACACAAAGATGAAATATATTGTCGCATTGTTGGGGTTTTGCCTGTCATTGATGGCCTGTGCGGCACCCCAATCTCTGCCTAAATTTGCTTGGGATTATGGTACAGGCAGCAATATAGATCTTACTAAGAACACCAAGACAGAGTTCTATCTTGGAGGGAAACAAGTTTATGCCGACCGTTTGGCAGGTGGCGGAGCTGGAGGTCTACTTGCCGACAGAATCAAGGGACAGCGTTACTATTGGGCGGGTGGTGGTGGCCTGCCTACCGACGGTGTTCCCATCCCCGATAAAGCGGTGATTGAGATGGTTTCCTTCCATGATCGCAAGCGCTACCGCATAAAGGTGGACTTGCCTGCCAATCTGGAGCAGCAGATGCGCCAGGTCTACTCTGTTGAGGGTCGTTATGACCGCCGTAGCTGGCTCTATTTTGGCCTAGCGCCAGGCGGCTATTTTGAGGTGTTACTTAAGGGAGATAGGCTAAATGTTAAGCCAGATATTCTGCTTGCTCGTGGTATTGCCGAAGAGGTGACCGATGATTGGTATGACCAGAGAGTACCGATAGCGCGCCAATATGGTATGGATGATTTCGACAAGAAATATGGTGAGCTATTCAAGCAATTCCCAGTTCCTAGCGGGATGGATTGGGCTCCCATCATGGATGCCTACCGCGCCAAACAGCCCAAGACAGATGTGGTGCCGGTTGACTAGCGCAGGCACGATTTGCCGACAGGACGGATAAAGAGCGAGTATATCCTGTTGGATTGCAACGCTCTTGTCGCGAAATGAATAGTTCAATAGCGAAGTATTAGCGGAAGAGCAGATCTTAAGATGCAGGTTGTCGTTTGATAACCCCCCCATCGAGATGGCGTCGATGGGCGGATCTTTCTTGGGGTGGTACAAGAGCGGCTGAAAGATAATCGGCCGCCCTACAACCTGAGCCTATGGCAACACCATGGGCTCGGCTACCGCACGGGCGGTTTCATCGCCACGCAACACCCGCACCAGCTCGAGGGCAAACTCGATGGCGGTGCCTGGGCCCTGGCTGGTGATGAGACGATGGGCATCATCCCGCACCACCCGGGCCGTGCTCAGTTGCGCGGCGGGCAGGCGGGCCTGAAAGGCCGGGTGACAGGTGGCACTGGCATCCCCCAGCAAGCCGTGATGGTGCAGCACCACTGCGGGGGCGGCGCAGATGGCAGCGCGCCAGCGGCCCAGCGCCGCCTGCTCCTTCAGCAGGTCGATGGCGAGCGGCGTATCGCGGATCACCTCGCTGCCGGGCAGGCCACCTGGCACGACGATGAGTTCGAAGTCGCGGGTCGTCAGCTCGTCGAGGTGGCAATCGGCCACAATCTGTACGCCGCGGGAGGCGCGGATCTGGCGCTGCCCCGCCGGGCAGCAGGAGGCCAGCACCACCTCTATACCGCCGCGCACCAGGGTGTCGACGATGGCGACCGTCTCTATCTCTTCCGACCCCGGGGCTACCAGTACCAGCACGCTCATCCTGTACTCCTCCATCGCCCGCGATCCCGGGCTCAGCGCTTCTCTTTGACGGCCTGATAGAGGCCCTGATTGACCGGCACCGCGATGCCGTGGGCGGCGGCCTTGCCGAGCAGGAAGCCGGTGATGGACTCGATCTCGGTCTCACGCCCCTGCTCCATGTCCTGATACATGGAAGAGTAATTGTCGGCGGTGAGTTCCACCACAGTCATCACCCGGCGCAGCAGCTCGTCGCTGCCGGTGGGCTGGCCTTCGGCCTGCATCACGTCGGCGACTTCCACGCAGATCTGTTGCAGCACATCGGCAAAGCGGGGGCCGGCCAGCTCGCCATTCTTTAGCTTGTAAAGCGCCGTGAGCGGGTTGATGGCGCAGTTGATGGCGAGTTTCTGCCACTGGCGGGTCAGGATCTGCTCATCCCAGCCGGCTTGACCGAGGGCGCGAGCGAGTTCATCCGCCAGGTGGGCATGGGCTTTGGCCGCGTCGTTGACCGGGCCCAGCCAGGTCTCGCCCTTGCCGGTGTGGCGGAACACGAAGTGACCGCAGCGCATGGCGCCGTGGCTGGTGACACCGGCAATGACGGGGTTATGCGGAAACAGCTGCACCACCTGTTCGGCTATCCCCATGCCATTGTGCAGCAGCACGATGGGAACCCCTGCCGCCAGCTTGCCTGCCAGGGGCGTCAGGGCCGACACCACCTGACCCGCCTTGGTCATCACCAACAGTCGCTGGATGGCGCCGGGCTTGTCGATGAAACCCCGCTCGATGGCGAGCAGCTGGGTGTGGCCCTCGAGGGAGGTGAAATCGATGCCGGGGTGTAGGGTGGCGCGGTGCCGCTCGCTCAGCAGGACACGGGTCGGCTGGCCACTTTGGGTCAGCAAGGAGGCGAAGACGCCGCCCAGGGCACCACAGCCCAGCAAGGACCATCGGGGGGAGGAGGGGGGTCGACTGTTTTTCAGGTTGTTGTCGCGTAATCCGCTTGGCATGGAGAGGCTCAATCAGGGTAGTGGCTGCATTCCGAGCAACCCGCTACCGGGGATAAGTGAAGATGTCGCTAGGCGGACACTAACGGGTCTCGCCATTCCTGTGCGCTGGGGATTCTAGCAGAGCAATCCCATCGAAATCAGCAAATTTGCCCATTTTCTGGTAGATTTGCCCCTTTGTCAGCACAACCTGAAGTACAGCATGAGGAGCCCGGCTATGCCGTCATTCGATATTGTCTCTGAAGTCAAAATGAACGAGGTGTTGAACGCCGTCGATAACGCCAATCGTGAACTGGCGACCCGTTTCGATTTTCGTGGTGTAGAAGCCAGCTTCGAATTGAACAAGGAAGAGGTCAAGCTGGAAGCCGATGCGGATTTCCAGCTCAAGCAGATGGTCGAGATCCTGCGCGCAGCCCTGCTCAAGCGCAACATCGAGAACAGCTCGATGGACGTGGGTGACAGCGTTCACTCCGGCAAGCGTTTCCACCTGACGGTGAAGTTCAAGCAGGGGATCGAGAAAGAGACCGCCAAGAAGGTGGTGAAGCTTATCAAGGATTCCAAGATCAAGGTGCAGGCCGCCATTCAGGGCGACGAAGTGCGCGTCACCGGCAAGAAGCGCGATGACCTGCAGGAAGCCATGGCACTGGTGCGTGGCGCCGAGCTGGGTCAGCCGATGCAGTTCCAGAACTTCCGCGATTGATGATGAAGGGGGAGGGCCTTGGCCACTCCCTCCATCAAGAAAACGCCATAAAAAAACCGGAGCAGCTGCTCCGGTTTTTTGTGTCCGTGTAACGAGTTCGATTAGAACTTGTAGGTCACGGAGAAGTAGTGGCCGAAACCAGTGGTCTTCAGACCGTAGGAACCGTTCTGGATGCCATAGATGTCGTTGAAGTACTTCAGACCGTAACCGACGGCGTAGCGGTCGGAGTGCCAGTACAGGCCGTTGAACATGGCGGTACCGTCGGTGGAAGTGTCCTTGGCATCAAACAGGTGATCCAGGTAGCCCTGATAGGCTACGAAGCTGCCGTTGGAGAAGGTGTAGAAAGGCTTGAACCAGTTCATGGAGAACTGATAGCCGTTCCAGCCCTGCTCGCCGCCGCCTTCGTTGACGTGACGGGCATACAGGTTCATGCCAACCTTGCCGAACCAGGGCACTTGTACGTCTGCACCCAGACCGGTCATGGCTTCAAACAGACCATCCGGACCACCCACGTTGATCAGGTTGGCGATGTAGACTTCCTGCACCGGGCCGAAGGAGAGATCTTTGCCGGTCATGGCATCGATGGAGATACGCGGTGCGAACTTGATGAACAGGTTGTCTTGGTTGTGCTTGTCGTCGTGACGGTTCTGGAAGATGTCGAACACGTCGACGTAACCGTACAGATCGAAGATACCAGAGCGGCCACCAAACTCCATTTCGAAGTAGGTATCGTTGTAACCACCTTCAGATTCGCTGTAGGGCAGCTGATCGATGGTGTGCATCACGTTGAACTGGAACCACTTGTAGTCGTTCTTGTGGATGTCGCCGCTGTAATCGGCAGCAAAGGCCGGAGTGGCGGATGCAGCCAGCAGACCGGCAGCGATCAGAGTCTTGGTAAATTTGGCCATTTTATTGGTCTCTTGTGCGTTAGTTGAGGTTTTCCGTAGCCTGCCCACAAGGAGCGGAAGGGATTCTAGCCAAATAAATTCATCGGATAAACAAGAGCCAGGGAACTTTGTCCGGTTTTGTGAATCTAATCACCCCCAAAATGGCGCAAACGCTTGCTATTTGTCCGCTTGTGGTAACAAAGCATCGCCTCGTTTGGCAACCATGATGATCAGTATCATGACCGGAATGCCGAGCAGACTGGTGCCGATGAAGAAGCTGCTGTAGCCGATCTGCTCGACCACCTGACCGGAAAAACCCGCCAGCAGCTTGGGCATCAGCAACATGATGGAGCTGAACAGGGCGTACTGGGTCGCCGAGAAGGCGACATTGGTCAGGCTCGACAGATAGGTCACGAAGGCCGCCGTAGCAATGCCGGCGCTGAGGTTGTCCAGGGAGATGATCAGGGTCAGCAGCTCCAGATCGTGACCCACCTCGTTGAGCAGGGCGAACAGCAGATTGGTGCTGGCGGTGAGCACGGCGCCGAGAAACAGGATGCGCAATGTACCGAAGCGCATCACCAACACGCCCCCCAGGGCCGCCCCCACCAGCGTCATAATGACGCCATACACCTTGGTGATGGTGGCCACCTCCGTCTTGCTGAACTGCAGATCCACATAGAAGCTATTGGACATCACCCCCATCACCACATCCGAGATGCGATAGCAGGCGATGAGCCCCAGGATCAGCAGGGCCGAGCCGCCGTAGCGACGGAAGAAATCGGCAAAGGGGCACCAGATGGCTTCATAGGTCCAGGCGCCCAGCCCGGCCAGGGTCTTGGGCCAACCCCGCTCGAGCAGCAGCGCCTTGCGCTCCATCTGTTGCTCGTTCTGGCGATGGAGGTCGATATCCGGCTCGTGGCTGAGCAGTGTGGTGATGACGCCGAGGGACATGAGTCCCGCCATCAGCAGGTAGGTGAGCTGCCAGCCGCGGTAGTCGTAGCTGTCGTTGCTGCCAAGCCAGGCCGCCAGCGCCAGCGCCCCCGCCCCCGCCATTATCATCGCGAGCCGGTAACCCGTCATGTAGGAGGCTGCCATGGCCGCTTGTAGACGCTCGGGTGCCGACTCGATGCGGTAGGCATCGATGACGATATCCTGTGTCGCGGAGCAAAACGCCACCAGCAGGGCGAACAGGGCGAGCTGGGCGAGCTGGGTCTTGGGATCGCAATAGGCCATGCCCACCAGGGAGAGGGCGATCAGCACCTGGGAGAGCAGCATCCAGCTGCGTCGCCGTCCCAGCAGCCGGGAGAGCAGCGGCAGCGGCAGTCGATCCACCAGGGGAGACCACAGCCACTTGAAGCCATAGGCCAGCGCCACCCAGCTCATGTAGCCGATGTCGGTCAGGCTGACGTCGGCTTCGCGCAGCCAGAAGGAGAGGGTGCCGAACACCAGCAGCAAGGGCAGGCCGGAGGAGAAGCCCATGGCAAACAGAGTGAGTACCCGCGCCTCCAGATAGACGGCGAGGGCGTCTCGCCAGCTTGTGGCGCGGTCCGGGGTGTGGCTGGGCGGGCGGAGATTGTTCAACTGCCTGACTCCTCAGAGAAAAGGGGGTCATTTTGTCAGGTTCGAGGAGGATAGCCAAGGCAAGCCGAACGGGGCGGCCCGGGATTCAGGGGCGTGAGCCAATGCAGTGACGAGGACAGGGCCCCCCGGCCACGAGGAAGGTGGCGCAGGCCATCAGTTGCTGACGCAGCCAGGTGTCGGTGACGAGCTGATGCTCGTCCCACAGGTGCAGGCTGTGGAGCAGGTGCCAGAACACCCCCTCCTGTTCGGTGGCGGGCTCTTTGTCAATCGGGATGGCGGGCAGGGCCTGCCAGCGGGAGAGGAGTTGCCAGCTCAGATCCTCGAGCTGCCGATAGGGCATTTCCCGTGCCAAAAAGTGACGAACCGCCTGAGCCAGCTCAATGGCGTGTTGGGCAATGTAATCGTGACAAGTCACCGGAACCTCCTCTCTCTGCCTGGCCATACCCCGTCCACATCGGACAAGGCCAGAGTATAGAAAAGGGGCGCCGGTGACCCGGGTCAGGTGGTGACGGAATGTGATCCGCCCCCCGTTATTTGTCCGCCAGCAGCACCACTTTTTTCAGAATGATGGGGCTGGTCGGCACATCATTGGCACGCAGGATGGAGCTGTAGCCGGTCTGGACCTGAGCCAGCTTGTCCAGCACCTCCATGCCCTGCACCACCTGGCCGAACACCGTATAACCGGCGCCGGCATTGGCGTTGAGGTTGTCGTTGTCCACCAGGTTGAAGTAGAACTGGCGGGTGGCGCTGTCGACCGCCTGGGTGCGGGCCATGGCGATGCTGCCACGCTTGTTGGGCAGGCCGCCTCTGGACTCGTTGACCACGGGATCGAAGGTTGGCAGCGGCTGGAACTGCTGGTTGTAGCCCCCACCCTGCACCACGAAGTTCTGGATCACCCGGTGGAACAGGCTGCCGTCATAGCTGCCATCCGCCACGTAGCGCAGGAAGTTCTTCACCGTCTGTGGCGCCTGCTTGGGGGCCAGCTCCACCACTATGTTGCCGTGGTTGGTCTCCATCTGGACTTTTTGTCCGGCGAACGCCAGGGGGGCGATCAGGGTGGCCAGTAACCAGAGAGTCTTCATTTATATGCTCCTTGCTCAGCTCGGCTGGCCTTTGAGATAACCGCGCAGTGCCTCGTCGGCCATGATCTGTTGCAGCACGCTGCCCAGTTGCTGGTTCAGGATGGACTCCAGGTCGGCCATGGTCGGCTCACCCGGCTCTTCCTTGCTGGAAGACATGTTGAACTGCTTGGTCAGTCTGTTGCCCTGGAAGTCGGCGATCACCTGCAGGCTGACCTTGGACTTGGTGACATAGGTGAAGGTCTTCTCTTCCACGGTGACGGCGGCGGTGGAGATGGCCAGGGTCAGGTTGGTGGTGCCGCTGTTGCCCACTTCGAGACCCTGGCTGCGCAGCCCTTCCGCCAGTTTTTCCGCCAGCAGGTTGTTGAGGGGCTGGCTGCTGTTGACCAGTACGGGAGCCTTCTCTTTCTTCTTGATGGAGAAGACATAGGCGGCCTCGCGCTTGTCCACCCCTTCCATGGTGATGCGGTTGCCAGAGTAGTACTGCTGGTTGGAGGGGATGACTTGCGGATTGAGCAGCGCCGTCTCCGGCCAGTGGGTGGCACAACCACCCAGCACCAGGGCGGCCAGCAGCAAGAGTGACTTTTTCATCATGGGTTTCCTTTAGCGTTTGATGGCTTTCAAAATAACGAATTTGCTGTTCGACGCAACGACTTGTGCGTTGGCAAACAAGCGCTTGAGTTTGTTGTGATAGTCCAGATGACGGTTGCCTACTATCCAGAGTTCACCCCCCTGAGGCAACACCCGGTGTGCGTCGGTGAACATCTGCCAGGCGATGTGATCGGTGATCGCCTGCAACTGATGGAAGGGGGGATTGCAGAGGATCCTGTCCGCCGCCCCGACCGCCACGCCGTCGAGACAGTTGTTGACCAGGAAGTGGGCCCGCGGCAGGGCGTCTGGCAGGTTGTGCTCGACGTTGAGCCGGGCCGAGGCGACCGCCATGTGGGATTCGTCGATGAAGGTCACCTCCACCTCGCTGTCCTTTGCCAGCAGCGAGAGACCCAGCACCCCGTTGCCGCAGCCAAGGTCTATCACCTTGCGTGCGCTGTGGATCGGCAAATTGTCCAGCATGAAGCGGGCGCCGATATCCAGGCTGGTGCGCGAAAACACGTTGGCATGGTTGTGGATGAGCATGTCGGTGCCCTCCAGCGGCCAGACGGTCGGGAAGGGGTTGATCAGGGCAGGGCGCTCGGCCTGTGGCTCGCAGTGAATGAGGCGCGCCTTCTTCCAGGCGAGCGAGGTGCGGGTCTCCCCCAGATACTTTTCGAACAGCTTGAGGGTGGAGGTGTGGATGTCCTTGGCCTTGCCGGCAGCAATGATGCGGGTCGCAGGGGTCACGACCCCGCGCAGGGCAAGCAGTTGCTGCTCCAGCAGCGCCTGATACTTGGAGACCTTGATCACCACCAGGGCGGGGGCATCGGGCAGGGGGGCCAGGGCATCCTGCAGGGTGATGGCGTGGGGATCCAGCCCGTTTTCCGCCAGATTGGCCAGGGTGGCCCGCTCGCTGATGTGGGAGTCGGTCACGCAGACGGGGGCGTGGGCATGCAGATAGCCGGCCAGGGCGCCGAAGCCGTCGTTCATGATGATGACGGGGCCGTCAGGTGCCTGCTGCGATTCGGCAAGGTGGCTTATCAGATACTCGTCCGCCGCATCCCAGGCCTGCAGGGGGTCCTGGCTCTGCCGTGGGTAACGATACAGGGTCAGGCGGCAGTGGGCCGTGTCGAGCAGGGTTTGCATAGGCAAGAGTCCAACGTGTGATTGATGAATGGCGACCGTCTGCCCCGTGTTGCCCGGCAGCGGTGAAAGTGGCGCTATTCTAGCGGCGGCGGAGAAATTCACCAGTCCGGTGCGGCGAGAGCGAGCGGATCCTTCGTACCTGATGCATCGGGCGCACAACCCTGGCTACAATGGCCGGATATTCAACGAGGAGTCCTTACCGTGAGCATGCAACAACAGATAGAGGCCAAGCTGGCCGCCGCGCTCTCCCCGAGCCACCTGGAAGTGATCAATGAAAGCTACATGCACAGGGTGGCACCGGGCTCCGAAAGCCACTTCAAGGTAGTCGTGGTGAGCCAGGCGTTTGAGGGACAGCGTTTGCTGGGTCGCCATCGTCAGGTGAACGGGGTGCTGGCCGACGAGTTGGCGGGAGCCATTCATGCATTGGCGTTGCATACCTATACCGAATCCGAGTGGCAGGCCAGGGAGCAGGCGCCAAAGACGCCGGGTTGCGTCAGCAAATCCCCCTTTGCGTGAGCCGTTGGACCTTCTGATGGCGCCTTCCTCGGGCCATTAACAGCGCTATCACGAATGGTGTGCCGCCAGGGATGAGGGGTGTAGCATTATTTTTTCTAATCCTTTTCCTTACGCCTGAAAAATACCTCTATATGGTTAGTTTTGCGAAAAGTCCTTTAAAACCACGGTTTGCAAGGACGTGCGCGAAATATTCAGTGAAGGTTAATTTTGTGATAGGGCGGGGATTTTCCCCATTTGGCGTGGCGGCTAACTCGCCTAAGGTGGTAAACTCAGGCGCTTTTGAATGATCCTGTATGTTGCTGATTTGTTTATTTCTTCGACAGCTTTCCGCGATGTTGACGGGCTCATTCAACAACTCGTCGTGATGTATTTCTCGGCGCTAACCAACCTGTCTTCCCTTAACGGTAGTGCAAGTGAGTATGATTACAATTAAAAGAGGACTGGACATCCCCGTGCTGGGTGCTCCGGAGCAAGTAATCTACGATGGCCCGGCCATCACCCGTGTTGCTACACTCGGCGAAGAGTTCGTGGGGATGCGTCCTACTATGTTTGTCAAAGTAGGTGATCGCGTCATTAAAGGTCAGGAGCTCTTCGAAGATAAGAAGAATCCCGGCGTTAAATTCACGGCCCCTGCCACCGGTGTGGTTTCTGAGATCAACCGTGGTGCCAAGCGTGTTCTCCAGTCCGTCGTCATCGACATCGATGGGTCCGACGAGCAGGTGACCTTTGAGCATTTTGCCTCCGCCGAGCTGCCACAGCTCGAGCGTAGCAAGGTGCAGGAGATCCTGGTCGCATCAGGCCAATGGACCGCGCTGCGTACCCGCCCGTTCAGCAAGGTGCCTGCCGTGGGTTCCACCCCGCGCGCCATCTTCGTCACCGCCATGGACACCAACCCGCTGGCCGCCAGTGCGGAGCTGATCATCAAGGAACAGGCCCAGGCCTTCCTCGACGGTCTGGCCGTGCTGACCCGCCTGACCGATGGTACCGTCCACGTCTGCAAGGGCGAAGCCAGCCTGCCGCACTCCTCCTTGGCCCAGGTCAAGGAAGCCGTGTTCGTCGGTCCGCATCCCGCCGGTCTGCCGGGCACCCACATCCACTTCCTGGATCCGGTCGGTGCCAACAAGGTGCAGTGGCACATCAACTATCAGGACGTGATCGCTTACGGCAAGCTGTTCACCACCGGCCAGATCTTCACCGACAAGGTGATCTCCCTGGCTGGCCCGAACGTCATCAAGCCGCGTCTGCTGCGTACCCGTCTGGGTGCCAGCCTCAGCCAGCTGACCAACAACGAGCTGCGTGCGGACGAGAATCGCATCATCTCCGGTTCCCTGCTCAGCGGTGCCAAGGCCGAAGGGGTTCATGACTACCTGGGTCGTTACCACAACCAGGTGAGCGTACTGGGTGAAGGTCGTGAGAAAGAGTTCCTGGGCTGGGTCAAACCCAGTGCCGACAAGTTCTCCATCACCCGTACCACCCTCTCTCATCTGATGAAGGGCAAACTCATCAACTTCACTACCACCACCAACGGTAGTGATCGCTCCATGGTGCCTATCGGCAACTATGAGCGCGTGATGCCGCTCGACATCCTGCCGACCCTGCTGCTGCGGGATCTGGTCTCCGGCGACACCGACAGCGCACAAGCGCTCGGTTGCCTGGAGCTGGATGAGGAAGATCTGGCGCTCTGTACCTTCGTCTGCCCCGGCAAGACAGAGTACGGCCCAGTCTTGCGTGAGTGCCTGACCAAGATAGAACTGGAAGGTTAAGCGATGAGTTTCAAGCAACTTCTTGAAAATATGGAACATCACTTCGAGCCGGGTGGCAAGTACGCCAAGTACTATGCCCTGTTCGAGGCGGCGTATACCCTGTTTTATACCCCCGGGTCCGTGACCCGCAATGCCGCCCACGTCCGTGATGCGATCGATCTGAAGCGCATGATGATCATGGTGTGGCTGGCCGTGTTCCCGGCCATGTTCTGGGGCATGTACAACGTCGGCAACCAGTCCATCGCCGCCATCGCCCATCTGGGCAGCGCGGCCGGTGCCGATACCTGGCAATACACCATAGCGACCCTGCTGGGTGCCTCGCTGGATCCGGCCGTGGCCGGCATCGGCAGCAAGATGCTGATCGGTGCGGCGCATTTCCTGCCCATCTACCTGACCGTGTTCCTGGTCGGTGGCTTCTGGGAAGTGCTGTTCGCCATGGTGCGCAAGCACGAGATCAACGAAGGCTTCTTCGTGACCTCCATCCTGTTCGCCCTGATAGTGCCGCCTGAGCTGCCCTTGTGGCAAGCCGCGCTCGGCATCACCTTCGGCGTGGTGCTGGCCAAGGAAGTGTTCGGCGGTACTGGCAAGAACTTCCTGAATCCGGCCCTGGCGGGTCGTGCGTTCCTGTTCTTCGCCTACCCGGGTCAAATCTCCGGCGATGCCGTCTGGGTGGCCGTTGACGGCTATTCGGGCGCGACTGCACTGAGCCAGTGGGCCCAGGGCGGCCAGATGGCGCTGATCAACGGTGCCACCGGCGAAGCCATCAGCTGGATGGATGCCTTCCTCGGCAACCTGCCAGGTTCCATCGGTGAAGTCTCCACCCTGATGATCCTCATCGGTGCGGCCATGATCGTCTACATGCGGATCGCCTCCTGGCGCATCATCGCCGGCGTGATGATCGGCATGGTAGCGACCTCCCTGCTGTTCAACGTCATCGGCTCCGATACCAACCCCATGTTCAGCATGCCGTGGCATTGGCATCTGGTGCTGGGCGGCTTCGCCTTCGGCATGGCCTTCATGGCAACCGATCCTGTTTCCGCCGCCTTTACCAACAAGGGCAAGTGGTGGTACGGCGCCCTCATCGGCGTCATGGTCGTGCTGATCCGTGTCGTGAACCCCGCGTTCCCGGAAGGCATGATGCTGGCCATTCTGTTTGCCAACCTGTTTGCCCCCTTGTTTGACCATTTCGTGGCGCAGGCGAACATCAAGCGGAGGATCGCACGTGGCGTTTAATAAAGACTCTACTACCGGCACTCTCGCCGTAGTGACCGGTCTGTGTCTGGTCTGCTCCATCGTGGTCTCCGTGGCCGCCGTGGGTCTGCGTCCGGCCCAGCTGGAAAACAAGGCGCTGGACAAGCAAAGCAACATCTTGTCCGTTGCCGGTGTCGATGTCAGCTCGGTAGCCAAGCGTGACCTGGCCCAGCTGTATGGCGACAAGATTGAAGCGCGTCTGGTGGATCTGGCCACTGGTGAATTCGTTGACGGCGATGCCGACAACTTCGATACCAAGCTGGCGGCCAAAGATCCGGCCAAGAGTGTTCGCCTGGCACCTGCCGACGACAAGGCTGGCTTGCGTCAGATCTCCAAGCTGATCCCGGTGTTCTTCGCGAAGGATGCCGAGGGCAAGGTCGACAACATCATCCTGCCGATCTACGGCCAGGGTCTGTGGTCCACCATGTATGCCTTCGTGGCGGTAGCGGCCGATGGCCAGACCATCAAGGGCATCACCTACTATGACCACGGTGAAACCCCGGGTCTGGGCGGCGAGATCGAGAACCCGGCCTGGCGCGAGCTGTTCGTCGGCAAGAAGTTGTTCGATCAGGACGGTCAGCCTGCGCTGCGGGTGATTAAAGGCCATGCTCCGGCTGGTTCCGAGCATGAAATCGACGGCCTGTCTGGCGCAACCCTGACCGGTAATGGCGTACAGCACACCTTCGACTTCTGGATGGGCCCCAAGGGCTTCGGTCCCTTCTTGGCCAAGGTACGTGCAGGAGAAATCAACAATGGCTGACAAGAGCGAAATGAAAAAATTGCTGTTGACGCCTGTGCTCGGCAACAACCCCATCGCACTGCAGGTGCTGGGTGTCTGTTCCGCGCTGGCCGTTACCAGCCAGATGAAGACGGCGTTCGTGATGACGCTGGCCGTTACCGCGGTCACCGCCTTCTCCAACCTGTTCATCTCCCTGATCCGCAACCAGATCCCGAACAGCGTGCGGATCATCGCCCAGATGGCGGTGATTGCCTCGCTGGTTATCGTGGTTGACCAGGTGCTCAAGGCCTATGCCTATGACATCTCCAAGCAGCTGTCGGTGTTCGTCGGCCTCATCATCACCAACTGTATCGTGATGGGTCGTGCCGAAGCCTATGCCATGAAGAGCGCCCCGCTGCCCTCCTTCCTGGACGGCATCGGCAACGGCCTGGGTTACGGTGCCGTGCTGCTGGTCGTGGCCACGGTGCGTGAAATCCTGGGCTCCGGCACCTGGTTCGGTATCGAGCTGCTGCCGCTGGTGAACAATGGTGGCTGGTATGTGCCTAACGGCCTGCTGCTGCTGCCGCCGAGTGCATTCTTCATCATTGGTCTGATCATCTGGGGCGTGCGCACCAAGGATCCCAAGCAGGTGGAGGCAAAGGATTAAGGTATGGAACACTATCTGAGTCTGTTGATTCGTTCGATTTTCATCGAAAACCTGGCGCTCTCCTTCTTCCTGGGGATGTGTACCTTCTTGGCGGTGTCCAAGAAGGTCAAGACCGCCATGGGCCTGGGGATTGCCGTTATCGTGGTGCAGACCGTTGCGGTTCCGGCCAACAACCTGATCTACAACTACGTGCTCAAAGACGGTGCCCTGGTCTCCGGCCTGGATCTCAGCTTCCTGAGCTTCATCACCTTCATCGGGGTGATTGCGGCCCTGGTGCAGATCCTGGAGATGGCGCTGGACAAGTACTTCCCGGCGCTCTACAACGCCCTCGGCATCTTCCTGCCGCTCATCACGGTGAACTGCGCCATCTTCGGTGGTGTCTCCTTCATGGTGCAGCGTGACTACAACTTCGTGGAGTCCGTAGTCTATGGCGTGGGGTCGGGTGCAGGCTGGATGCTGGCCATTGTCGCGATGGCGGGGATCCGCGAGAAGATGAAGTACTCCGATGTTCCGGAAGGCCTGCGCGGCCTTGGCATCACCTTCATCACCGCGGGTCTGATGGCGCTGGGCTTCATGTCCTTCTCTGGTATTTCCCTGTAATCGGAAAGGAAATATAGATGGAAATTATTCTGGGTGTGGTCATGTTCACCGTGATCCTGCTGGCCTTGGTGGCAGTCATTCTGTTCGCCAAGTCCAAGCTGGTGACCGCGGGTGACGTGACAATCAGCATCAACGGCGACCCGGCCAAGGCTGTCACCAGCCCGGCGGGTGGCAAGCTGCTCGGCGTGCTCGCCGGCAGCGGTATCTTCGTCTCCTCCGCCTGTGGCGGCGGCGGCTCCTGTGGTCAGTGCAAGGTGCGAGTCAAGGCCGGCGGCGGCGACATTCTGCCGACCGAGCTGGATCACATCAGCAAGGGTGAAGCCCGTCATGGCGAGCGTCTGGCCTGTCAGGTCACCGTCCGTTCCGACATGGACATCGAGCTGCCGGAAGAGATCTTCGGCGTGAAGAAGTGGGACTGTACCGTCATCTCCAATGACAACAAGGCCACCTTCATCAAAGAACTCAAGCTGCAGATCCCCGATGGCGAGAGCGTACCGTTCCGCGCCGGTGGGTATATCCAGATCGAAGCCCCTGCCCACCACGTGCAGTACAAGAACTTCGACATCCCCGAGGAGTATCGCGGGGACTGGGATCGCTTCAAGATCTTCGAGCTGGAGTCCAAGGTCAACGAGCCGATCATTCGTGCCTACTCCATGGCGAACTATCCGGAAGAGTTCGGCATCATCATGCTGAACGTGCGGATCGCGACCCCGCCGCCCAGCAACTGGACTGCGCCTCCCGGCCAGATGTCCTCCTACATCTTCAGCCTGAAGGCTGGGGACAAGGTGACCATCTCGGGTCCGTTTGGCGAGTTCTTCGCCAAGGACACCGACGCCGAAATGGTGTTCATCGGTGGTGGTGCCGGCATGGCGCCGATGCGTTCCCACATCTTCGACCAGCTGCGCCGCCTGAAGTCCAAGCGCAAGATGAGTTTCTGGTACGGTGCTCGTTCCAAGCGCGAGATGTTCTATGTCGAAGACTTCGACATGCTGGCCGCCGAGAACGACAACTTCCAGTGGCACGTCGCCCTGTCGGATCCGCAACCGGAAGACAACTGGGATGGCTACACCGGCTTCATCCACAACGTCTTGTTCGAGAACTACCTCAAGAACCACGAGGCGCCGGAAGATTGCGAGTTCTACATGTGTGGACCTCCCGTGATGAACGCTGCCGTCATCAACATGCTGAAAAACCTCGGCGTTGAAGACGAAAACATCCTCCTGGATGACTTTGGTGGTTAATCCATGCACAGTGTTGTAAAGACCTGGCTAGCCTTCGGGCTAGCCTTTTTCTTGACGGGGTGCGGTCAGGAATCGGTCCAATCCAAGCCGGAGATCCACATCACCGGCAGCACCATGGGCACCTACTACTCCATCAAGGTGGCGGATGCCGCCGTCACGGATGCCGCCAAGCTGCAAGCCGAGGTCGATGTCCTGCTGGAGCGGGTCAACGATCAGATGTCCACCTATCGCCCGGATTCCGAGTTGTCGCGCTTCAACCAGCACAAGGGCAGTACCCCGCTGGTGGTCTCCCGTGACACCGCCCGGGTGGTGACCGAGGCCATTCACATTGGCCGCGAGAGCCGCGGGGCGCTGGACGTCACCGTGGGCCCCCTGGTCAATCTGTGGGGCTTTGGGCCGGATGCCAAACCGACCAAGGTGCCATCCGACGAGCTTATTACCCAGACCCGGCAGAAGACGGGCCTCGGCAATCTGCATGTGGTAACCTCGGTCGACGCCGACACCCTGCAAAAGGATATCCCGGGCCTCTACGTAGATCTCTCCGCCATCGCCAAGGGCTTTGGGGTGGACAAGGTGGCCGAGTACCTGGAATCCCTGGGGGCGCGCAACTACCTGGTGGAGATCGGCGGCGAGCTGCGGATCAACGGCGTCAACGGCAAGGGTCACCCCTGGCGCGTCGCCATCGAGAAGCCGACCGCCAATGCCGGTTCGGTGCAGGAGGTGATAGTGCCCGGGGACAACGGCGTCGCCACCTCGGGGGATTATCGCAACTACTACGAGCTGGATGGCAAGCGCTTCTCCCACACCATAGATCCACTGACGGGCAAGCCCATCACCCATCGGATGGTCTCGGTCACCGTGATCCACCCCTCCTGCATGACCGCAGACGGGCTGGCCACGGCGCTGACCGTCATGGGGACGCAGAAGAGCCTGGCCTATGCCAAGGAGCGGGGTCTGGCCATCTTCGTGATCACCAAGACGGACGATGGCTTCGAGGAGGCTTACTCGGATGCCTTCAAGCCCTACCTGGCCAAGCAGCCCGGTTAATCGTCAAGAGGCAGCCATCACTCACCGGGATGGCGGTATCGAAGAATCTTGTAGCCGGATGCCGTTGAGCTGTATCTGGTTGAACAGTAAGGGGTAATACCATGCAGATCTTTCTGATCACCTTCGGGGTGTTTCTGGTGGTGGTGGTGGCCATGGCCATCGGCTACATCTTCCAGAAGAAGACCATCTCCGGCTCCTGTGGCGGTCTCGGCACCATAGGGATCGAGAAGGAGTGTGACTGCCCGGAGCCCTGCGACAATCGCAAGAAGAAGATGGCCAAGGAAGAGGCCCGTCGCAAGATGCTGGTGGATAACCGCATCCTCTGAGGGCGAACACCCGCGTGCGGGTGTATCGAATACACGCGAGCCGACCCCGGGTCGGCTCGCGTTTTCATGGCGTTCAGTAATCGTATTGGCTGCAGGCCTTGTTGCGAAACTCCACCTTTCGCTTTGCCAACTCCTCCCTCGTGCCCAGCTCGTCCCCCTGCTTGATGGCCTTCTCCAGTATCTCGATACGTTCAAACAGCCAACTGCACTCTGCGGTCGGATGGTCCTTGGTCATGCCCGTCAGTGGCAGCAGCAGGCAGAGTCCCGGCCAGATTGCTCTCATCTCTCTCCTCCTTGAGTTCCATGCGGATGGTGCCTTGAGAGTCTATCCGCCCGCCTCCTCCCGTGCGCTGGCAGAAATGACAGGGCTGGGGTAGCATGGGATGCCAACTGGTTATTCATACAGTGGTGTTTGACGTCTCATCATGGCTGTGACGGGGGGCACGCAACCAGGCTCTTGGTGGCGACCCTGCGAGACGTGACCTCCGGCTCACCGAGATGAGCCCTGCCTCAACCTGGCACCATGTGTCGCAACCGTGCGGCAGGTGCCGACAGCTCAACAGACTCTGGCATGCGCAAGATCATTCACATCGACATGGATTGCTTCTTCGCCGCGGTGGAGATGCGGGACAATCCGGCCCTGCGGGAAGTACCGCTCGCCATCGGCGGCTCGGCCGACAGGCGCGGCGTCATCTCCACTTGCAACTATGTGGCGCGCCGCTTCGGGGTGCGCTCCGCCATGCCGAGCGCCCTGGCCAGGAAGCTCTGCCCGCCGCTGGTGCTGATCCCCGGGCGGATGACCGTCTACAAGGAGACCTCCCGCCAGTTGCAAGCCATCTTCCTGCGCTACACAGAGCAGGTGGAGCCGCTCTCCCTCGATGAAGCCTACCTCGATGTCACTGACAGCCCCCACTGCGGCGGCAGCGCCACCCTGATGGCGGCCGAGATCCGCGCCGCCATCGCCCTCGAACTGGGGCTGACTGCCTCGGCCGGGGTGGCGCCGAACAAGTTCCTGGCCAAGCTCGCCTCCGAGCAGCGCAAGCCGGATGGCCTGTTCGTGATAAGGCCAGAGGAGGTGGATGAGTTCGTGCGCCAGCTGCCCCTTGGCAAACTGCCCGGCATCGGCCGCAAGACAGCGGAACGGCTGGAGTCCCTCGGGCTCTACTCTTGCGAGGATGCCCGCCAGCTCGGCAACGAGGAGCTGGTGAGCCGTTTCGGCAAGCTCGGGGAGATGCTCGCCGGTCGCATCTGGGGGCATGACGATCAGCCGGTGCAGGCCCGACGGATACGCAAGAGCATAGGGGTGGAGACGACGCTCGCCAGCGACGTGCTGGATGAAGCCGCCTGCCGGGCCGTGCTCGGCCGGCTCATTCCCGAGCTGGAGCTGCGCTTTGCCAGGGCTTGCCCTGCGGAGGCGTTGATGGGGCAGGGGATCAAGCTGAAGTTTGCCGATTTCCACCAGACTACCGTCTATCGCAAGGGGAGCTACCAGGCGACCCGTTTCCACGATCT
This sequence comes from Aeromonas sp. QDB31, assembly GCF_027707605.1. Taxonomy (NCBI): domain Bacteria; kingdom Pseudomonadati; phylum Pseudomonadota; class Gammaproteobacteria; order Aeromonadales; family Aeromonadaceae; genus Aeromonas; species Aeromonas sp. QDB31. The sequence continues at coordinate 280,849 of NZ_JAPCIX010000001.1, forward strand.
GCTGCACGAGGGGCTGCAACGGTCTCAAGGAAAGCCCATTCGTCTGCTCGGGCTGGTGGTGGGACTGCCCGGGGCCGGGGAAATCAATCAACTCAGCCTGGATCTCAGTTGATTTGGTTAAGTTTTTGTTTCCAAAACCGATACAGTACTTACATCTTTAGACGTCAGGAAATGTGGCATGAGTTCTCTTTCTGTTCAGGGGCGGATCACCCTGATCGCCGGTTGTTGCCTGTTGGCCAGTGCCGCCGCACTGGTCGCCTCTTCCCTCTTCAACGCGGCGCGCATGCAGGAACAAGTGCTCACCTCCACCACATTGGAGGGGCAGCACGCGGCAGAAAACTGGATGAAGGCCATGGGGGCCACCCAGGCGGCCAGAGTGACCAGCTACCTCGACGAGGCCTATTTCAGGGCCACCCTGCTGGCGGAGGGCATCCTGTTCCAGCGCAAGAACGCGGCGGACAACTTCGTTCACTCCGAGGCGCTGCGCAGTGCCGTGAACCAGCAGTTGCAGGACGCGGCGGAGTCATCGGCCAACCTGCTCGGGGTCTATGCGGTATTCGAACCCAACCAGCTCGATGGGGAAGATGACAACTATCAGGGCTCGACGGCGCTCGGGGCCAACGACAAGGGACGCTTCTCCAGCTACTGGGCCAGAGTCGATGGCAAGGTGACCCTGGAGGTGATGGACGAGGCGCTGCTGGCCAACGACAAGCCGTCCGGGCACGGCGGCCTGGAGAATGACTGGTACAGTTGCAGCATTCGCAGCAAGGCTCTCTGTTTGCTCGATCCCTATGTGGACGAGGTGGGCTCCCGGCAGGTGCTGATGACCTCGGTGACGGCCCCCTTGCTGGAGCAGGGCAATCTGCTCGGCATGGTCGGGGTCGACATCTCGCTGGCCACCTTGCAAAGCCTGGTGGAGGAGATGGACAAGACGCTCTATGACGGGCAGGGCAAGGTGCTGCTGCTCAGTCACGAGGGGCGGGTAGCCGGGGTCGAAGGGTTCAAGGTCGCCCTTGGGGATACCCTGGCGCAGCAGGGGTTGGCGGCGGATCTCAACGGCTGGCTCGCCAAGGGGGAGGTAGTCACGCGCTGGAGCCCGGATGGCGCCCTGCTGCAGACCTTCGTGCCGGTCAGCATGCGCGGGACGGATCGTCAGTGGGGCATCTACATCGAACTGCCCCGGACCGTGGTGCTCGCCTCCGCCCTGCAACTGCAGGATGAGCTGGAGACCCAGTCCCAGCGCAGCGTCGCCACCCAGCTGCTGATCGGTGGGGCCATCTCAGCCCTTGCCCTGCTCTGCATCTGGCTGATGGCCCAGCGCATCGTCGCCCCTATTCGCACCGTGGTGGCCCGCCTCAAGGACATCGCCAGCGGCGAGGGTGATCTGACCCAGCGCATCGACCTGCGTCGCGATGACGAGATCGGCGAGCTGGCGAAGTGGTTCAACAACTTTCTGGACAAGCTGCAGTCCACCATCAGCCAGGTGATCGATACCGTGGCCGGTACCCGGGCCAGCGCGGCGCTGGCGGCGCAAGGGGCAGCTCGCACCAGTGCCGGCATGCAAGCCCAGTATCAGGAGGTGGATCTGGTGGCGACGGCGTTCGAGGAGCTGAGCGCTACCGCCCTGCAGGTCGCGGGCAATGCCAGCTCGGCGGTGAGCGCAGCCAACCAAGCGGACATGGCGGCCCAGGAGGGCAAATCCGTGGTCGCCGATACCCAGCAGGCCATGTCCAGGCTGATGGCGGTGATCAGCGATGCCAAGCCCGTGGTGGAGCGGTTGGCTGCCAACAGCGACAACATCAACGATATCCTCGTCGTTATTCAGGGAATAGCCGAACAGACCAACCTGCTGGCGCTCAATGCCGCCATCGAGGCGGCGCGGGCCGGTGAACAGGGCCGCGGCTTCGCCGTGGTGGCCGACGAGGTGCGTAACCTGGCCGGTCGCACCCAGAACACCATCGTCGAGATCCAGACGCTGATCACCGAGCTGCAGTCGGGCACCGAGGCGGTGGTCAAGGCGATCATGACGGGCCACAGCCAGGCGGATGTGACGCTTGGCAAGGTGGAGCTGTCGGTCAGCGTGCTGGAGCAGATCATCCAGGCGGTGGCCACCATCCATCAGATGAACGAGCAGATAGCCAGGGCGGCCCAGGAGCAGAGCGGGGTGGCGGACGAGATCAATCGCAACGTCAGCAATATTCGCGATGTGAGCCACACCATCCGGGCCGAGGCGGCGAGCTCTGCCGACAACGGACGCGAGTTGTCGCAACTGGCGGACAAGCAGCAGCAACTGGTGGGGCAGTTCAGGGTATAGAGATAAGAAAAAAGGCGCCATCCAACCGGAGGCGCCAAACACATTCACATGACAGACTGGGTTAAATCGCATCGATTTAGCCCTTCTTCCCGCAGAGGAAGAAACACAACACCACAACCGTTGTCGGCCCACTCACAAAAACCACATGTAAACCAACATGGAAGAGAAGGTGTGAGCCATATGGCAACGGATTGCGTGGCGAATTATGTTTATTCACTGGTCGACCCGCAACCGACAATTTATAATGCGCCCCATTAGAAAAACTCATCGTCGGCTGGTGTCATGTCTCGTCGTTTACCCCCGCTCAATGCCCTGAAGGCATTCGAAGCAGCGGCTCGCCACTTAAGCTTTACCCGCGCAGCAGAAGAGTTGTTTGTGACTCAGGCCGCCATCAGTCACCAGATCAAGGCGCTGGAGGAGTACCTCGGCATCAAGCTGTTCCGTCGCAAGAACCGCTCCCTGCTGCTGACCGAGGAGGGGCAGAGCTACTTCCTCGACATCAAGGACATCTTCGCCTCCATCTCCGAGGCCACCGACAAGCTGCTGGCCCGCAGCGCCAAGGGGGCGCTCACCGTCTCCCTGCAGCCGAGTTTCGCCATCCAGTGGCTGGTGCCCAGGCTGGTTAAGTTCAGCGAGCGCCACCCCGACATCGATGTGCGGATCAAGGCGGTGGACATGGACGAGGGATCCCTGACCGACGACGTGGACGTGGCCATCTACTACGGCCGTGGCAACTGGCCCGGACTGCGCTCTGACAAGTTGCACACCGAGTACCTGATCCCGGTCTGTTCACCGCTGCTGCTGACCGGCCCCAAGCCCCTGCGCACCCCTGAGGATCTGACCAGGCACACCCTGCTGCACGACACCTCCCGACGCGATTGGAAGGCCTGGTTCCGTCAGCTCGACATCGACGCCCCGAACGTCAACCAGGGGCCCATCTTCAGCCACTCCACCATGGTGATCCAGGCGGCGATCCACGGTCAGGGGGTGGCGCTCGGTCACAGCGTGCTGGCCCAGCCCGAGATCGAAGCGGGCCGCCTCATCTGCCCGTTCGAGCAGGTGCTGGTGAGCAAGAATGCCTTCTACCTGGTGTGCCAGGAGCAGCAGTCCGATCAGGGCAAGATAGTGGCCTTCCGCGACTGGATGCTGGAGCTGGTGGAGCAGGAGGAGGCCCGTCGCCGGGCCCGTCTCGCCGATGCCTGAGGGGATGGATGTGACAAGAGAGGGGGCGAGCGACGCCCCCGTTCGCATTCTGCTGGCCCACGGTGCGGGCGCCGGCATGGATCATGCCTTTCTCGCCGAGCTGTCGCGCCTGCTGGCGGGGCCGGACATCGAGGTGGTGCGCTTCAACTTCCCCTACATGAGCAAGCGGGCCCTGGATGGCAAGCGCAGGCCGCCGGACCGGCAGCCCGTGTTGCTGGCGCACTGGCGCGAGATGGTGCGCGCATTTGCCCATCCCCGCTTGTTCCTGGCAGGCAAGTCCATGGGGGGGCGGATGGCGGCCGAGCTCTATCATGAAGGGGGCGACGAGATGAATGCTGCAGGATTGCTCATTCTCGGGTATCCTTTCCACCCCCCGGCCAGCCCCGACCGCTGGCGGGGTGAGGTGCTCAAACAGATCACGACGCCGACCCTGCTGCTGCAGGGGGAGCGCGACACCTTTGGCTCTCGCGCCGAGCTGGCCGATTTCCCCTTCTCCCCTGCCGTATCGGTCCACTGGCTGACCGATGGGGATCATGGCTTCAAGCCGAGGAAGGCCAGCGGCGTGAGCGAGCAGGAGAACCTGCGCGAGGCGGCGGAGCGGATCAAGGGGTTTATCGCGGCGACCCCGTCCCGGTGCGTCTGAAGGGGTGGCCGCGCGCAGAGAACGAGGAGAGAGGATGCAAGTCCATCGACATTGGCTGGTGCTGGCGGGTTGCTTCGGCCTGACGGCCACCATGCTGGGAGCCTATGGGGCTCACGGGCTGGCGGCGACCGGCATAGCCCCTTCACTGCTGGCGGCGTTCAACACCGCGGTGCAGTATCAGTTTTTTCACGCCCTGGCCCTGCTGGTGCTGGGGTGGTGCGGCGTGCGCAACAAGGTGATTACCTTTGTGGGCACGGCCTTTGTGCTGGGGATCCTGGGATTCTCCGGCAGTATTTACGCCATGGTGCTGCTTGGCAGCAAGGGGCTGGGGCTTATCACCCCGGCCGGTGGCCTCTGTTTTATGTTGGGATGGGCGGCTCTGATATGGGCCGGCTGTCGTCTTGGAGGAAAAAATGAATAATCTGCTGCTTTATTGCCGCCCGGGTTTTGAGAAAGAGGCGGCGGCAGAGATCACCGAACGAGCCAGCAACATGCAGTGCTACGGCTTCGCCCGGGTCAAGGACGACAGCGGTTACGTGATTTTCGAGCTGTATGACGAGGAGCAGGCGGATCTGCTGGCCCGCAAGCTGCCGTTTCGTGAACTCATCTTCATCCGCCAGATGCTGGTGGTGACCCATGAGCTGAAGGATCTGGACCTCTCCGATCGGGTTTCTCCCATCATAGAGGCGACCCGTGACTATGCCATCTGTGGCGATCTGCGGGTGGAAACGGCCGACACCAACGAGGCGAAGGAGCTCTCTGCCTTCTGCCGCAAGTTCACCGTGCCGCTGCGCCAGGCGCTGCGCGGCAACGAGATCCTGACCAAGAAGGAGACGCCGCACCGTCCTGTGTTCCACGCCTTCTTCATGGCCAATGATCACCTGTTGCTGGGGTACTCCTACTCCTTCAACAACTCCGAATTCCACATGGGCATTCCGCGTCTGCGCTGCCCGCCTGACGCCCCGAGCCGCTCCAGCCTCAAGCTGGAAGAGGCCTTCTATGTGTTTGTGCCGCGGGAAGAGTGGGAGCTGCGTCTCACCTCCGGCATGAAGGCCGTCGATCTGGGCGCCTGCCCGGGCGGCTGGACCTATCAGCTGGTGCGCCGTGGCATGATGGTGACCGCGGTGGACAACGGCTCCATGGCCCAGTCCCTGATGGATACCGGTCAGGTCAAGCACATTCGCGACGACGGCTTCGTCTGGCGGCCAGGCAAGAAGAACACCTACTGGCTGGTGTGTGACATGGTGGACAAGCCGGCGCGGGTGGTTCACATGATTGCCGACTGGTTCCGCGAGAACGACTGCCAGGAAGCCATGTTCAACCTCAAGCTGCCGATGAAGAAGCGCTATGCCGAGGCGGTGCACAATATCGAGGTGCTGCGGGAGATGCTCAAGGAGATCGACAATGCGTTCGTGATCCAGGCCAAGCAGCTCTACCACGATCGCGAAGAGATCACGGTGCACGTCTACAACAAGTTCTGGGTCTCCAAGCTCGAACCCAAGTCCTGATTCGGGCACCCGCGTCACCTGGGGTGACGCCAAAAAAACCGGACGGGGGTAGCCCCGTCCGGTTTTTGCTTTCTGGCGCCCTCAGAAGCGGTAGTCGAAACGCATCATGGACTCGTCATTGGTGATCTTGAGCTCGACCTGAAGTGGAATGGTCTTGTCGGTGGGGTTGAACTGCATCTTGACGCCGTCACCCCGGAGTTTGACCGCCGTGTTGATACCGCCGGCATTGAACTTGATCCTGGGTTTGTGCTTTTCGAAGGAGAGGCTCACGCTCTTCTCGGCCGTCAGATTGAGTTTCTGGTAGGCCGTGATCCGCTGGGTGCCGTTGCTGTCGGTCATGATGTCCACGCCGAGGGAGAGCGGCTTGGGGCTCTTGAGCAGGTCGTTGGTATCTATGGTGGACCGCCAGGTCTGCTTGGCCGGTTGCTCGAACTGAGGGGGCGGTGTCAACCAGGCGTTGTCGATGGGCCTGTCTAATGCCATGGTACTGCTGCTGAAGATCAGCAAGATGAAGGTAGCACGCATAGTGGATCTCCTTATCCCTCATATGAACATAGTATTCATCTGACGAGGGAGGTAGGGGGATCCTGCATAAAACGAAGGGAGCCGAAGCTCCCTTTTTAAATCAATCAGTTAGATATGATTTATAGACGGTCTATGATGGCCTGGGTGAATTCGCTGGTGGAGGCCGTGCCCCCCAGATCCCGGGTCACCCGATCTCCGGATTCGATGGTCGCCCGTACTGCCTCGCGGATGCGTTCGGCCTTGTCCTGCATGCCGAGGTATTCCAGCATCTGGATGGAGGCGAGGATCACCGAGGTCGGGTTGGCGATGTTCTTGCCGGCGATGTCCGGCGCCGAGCCGTGTACCGCTTCGAAGATGGCGGCGCCCTCACCGATGTTGGCTCCTGGAGCCATGCCTAAGCCCCCCACCAGACCGGCGCAGAGATCCGAGAGGATGTCGCCGAACAGGTTGGTGGTGACCATCACATCGAACCGCTCCGGGTACATCACCAGGTTCATGCAGGCGGCGTCGACGATCATCTCTTCGTTCTGGATATCCGGATAGCGGGCAGCCACCTCGCGCGCCACTTCCAGGAACAGACCGGAGGTGGACTTGAGGATGTTGGCCTTGTGGATGATGGTGACCTTCTTGCGCCCTTCCTGGCGCGCCAGCTCGAAGGCGAAGGTGACGATGCGTTCGGCCCCGTCGCGGGTGATGATGCTCATTGCTTCGGCGCTCTGGTTGTCATCGCTGCGCTTCTGGCCGGCACCCGAATACATGCCCTCGGTGTTTTCACGCACCGTGATGATGTCGATGTTGTCGTAACGGCTCCTGGTGCCCTTGAAGGAGATCACCGGACGCACGTTGGCGTAGAGGTTGAACTTCTTGCGCAGGGAGACGTTGATGGAGGTGAAGCCGCCGCCGACCGGCGTGGTGAGGGGGCCCTTGAGGCTGACCTTGTTCTTCTCAATCAAATCGAGCGTGGCCTGGGGCAGCAGCTCGCCGTGCTTCTCCAGCGCGACCAGACCGGCATCGGCATAGTCATAGTCAAAATCACAGCCGGCGTGAGTCAGGATCTGGATGGCGGATTCGATGATGCTGGGGCCTATGCCGTCGCCCGGAATAACGGTAATTTTTCTTTTTGACATGAGACGTATCCACTTCTAGGGAACAGAGGGGGAGGATTCGGCTGTTTTATACCATTTTTGCACCACTTCCTCCATGTTTCTTTACATTTTTCCCATTTATGTCAACAGGTACGGCCTGTTTCGGGGAATTGTGTGCCGGGGATCACGCCTCCGAATCGGGCTCGGGTGGATAGCGGATCTCCCGCAGATTGAAACCGAGGGGAATGTCCTGCTGCAGCCGCACCAGCCGCTGGGCCAGCAGGGCATCCTCCCTGTGCTGGCGCAGCTTGAGCAGGGGTTTGGCCGCGCTCTCCTGCTCGCAGGCGTCCAGCATGGCGGCCAGACCGCCATATTGCTGCAACAGCTGGGTCGCCGTCTTTGGCCCTATGCCCGGCACGCCCTTGATATTGGAACCGCCAATGCCGGTCAGGGCCCAGAAGTCCACCAGCTGCGCAGGGGCGACGCCATATTGCTGCTGGACGAAGACCTCATCCAGCCAGCGCTTGTTGAAGTAATCTCGGACCCGGATCTGCGGGCAGATGAGCTGGCAGAAGCCCTTGTCGGTGGAGATGATGGTGGCCCTGGCACCGTGCTGGGCAATACCACTGGCCAGGGTGGCGATGAGATCGTCCGCCTCGTCGGTCTGGGAGAGCAGGGCATCCACACCGCACTCCCAGAAGGCGTCCTGCAAGTCGGCCAGCCCCTCCCTCAGCTCCTGTGGCATGGGGGTGCGCCCCTCCTTGTAGGCCGGATAGATCTCCTTGCGCCAGCTGTGCACCTCGCCGTCAAACACGGCGATGACATGGGTCGGCTCGCTGCCGGTCAGCAGTTTCTTGCAGGTATTGATGAGGTTGGCGCGGGTGGCGATCAGGGCCTGGGCCGGGGTCAGTGCCTGCTGGGCCTGCACCGCGTGCAGACGGCGGATGAGGTTGAGGGCATCGATGATGAGCAGGTGTGGCCTGAGGTGTTGCATGGCAGGGAGCACTCTTGGCGGTCGGGACGGCCCATTGTAACAAGGGATGGGCGTCATGCTAACCCCGGACGCCAGGGCCGGGAAGTGGAGGAGGGGCACTGGGCCCCTCCTGTCATCACGGGCGCTGCGCCCTTATTTCACGATTTCGTAGCAGGGGATGTACTGGCTGCCAGGCAGCTTCATCCGCTGCTGCCTGACGAAGCTCTCCAGCAGCCTGTCCATCAGGTGCATCAGCTCCTTGTCGCCGTGCAGCTTGAAGGGGCCCTTCTTCTCGATGGCGCGAATGCCTCCCTCCTTGACGTTGCCGGCGACGATGCCGGAGAAGGCGCGCCTCAGGTTGGCCGCCAGCAGTTGGGGCGGCTGGTTGCGGTGCAGATCCAGGCTCGCCATGCTGGCGTGATCCGGCTCGAACGGCAGCTGGAACTCCGGCTCTATGCGCAAGGACCAGTTGAAGGAGTAGGCATCCCCCACCGATTTTCGGTATTCGCGGATCTTCGGCATCGCTTCCTTCATCACGCGCGCCACTTCCGGGGCATCCCCGACGATGATGCGGTAGAGGCTGGTGGCCGGTTCACCCAGGGTGGCCTTGACGAAGTCGTCGATGGCGCGGAAGTAGTCGGCGCTCTCCTTCGGACCGGTCAGTATGATGGGCATGGGCTGCCGCTCGTTGGCCGGGTGCATCATGATGCCGAGCAGATAGAGCAGCTCCTCGGCAGTGCCGACCCCGCCCGGGAAGATGATGATGCCGTGTCCCAGACGCACGAAGGCCTCCAGTCGCTTCTCGATGTCCGGCAGTATCACCAGCTCGTTGACGATGGGGTTCGGCGGTTCGGCGGCGATGATGGAGGGTTCTGTGAGGCCGATGTAGCGGCCATTGCGCACCCGCTGCTTGGCATGGCCGACGGCGGCCCCCTTCATGGGCCCTTCCATGGCTCCAGGCCCGCAGCCGGTGCAGATGTTGAGCTCCCGCAGGCCCAGCTCGCTGCCCACGGCGCGAGTGTACTGGTACTCCACCTCGTTGATGGAGTGACCACCCCAGCAGACCACCAGGTTGGGGTCTGCCCCCGGCAGGATCGCTTTGGCGTTGCGCAGGATGGCGAACACCACGTTGGAGATGTGGGTGGAGTTGGTCAGGTTGACCAGGCGATTGGACTCCAGCTGGGTCGAGACATAGAGGATGTCGCGCAGCACGGAGAACAGGTGCTCCTGGATGCCGCGAATGATCTCGCCATCGACGAAGGCGTGCTCGGGGGCGTTGAACAGCTCGAGTTTGACCCCGCGCTCGCGCCGGATCACATGAATGTCGAAGGACTTGAAGCGCTCCAGTATCTCTTTGGAGCTGTCGGTGTGGCTGCCTGAGTTGAGCACCGCCAGCGAGCAGTTGCGAAACAGTTGATAGATATCGCTGGAGGCGGTCTGCTTGAGGCGATCCACCTCAAGTTGGGACAGCAGGTCCATGCTGCCCACGGGATTGATGTGTGTAATCATAATTTCCCCTTTCACTCGCTTGTTATCGTTGTGCTTTCCCTGGGGAGAAAACGGGATGCCATGGCATCCCTCGATTTCGATAGTAGAGGCAAGGGGTGGGGCAGGGGAATAGGGGAAAAGTGCGTTTGCCTGTTTTCTAGCCGTCGTTCAATCCGGATTCAGGCCAGATTGACCTGATCCCGGCCCAAGTTTTTGGAGCTGTAGAGCGCCTTGTCGGCGCGCTCGAATGCGTCCGTGGTATGGTCCCCTTCACGGAACAGGGTGGCGCCGATGGAGATGGTGATCTCGACCCTGGCATCCCGGAAGCGGAACGGAATGCTCTTGACCGTCTGGCGCAGGTTCTCCAGGGGTTTCTGGAACTTGTCCGGATTGATGTTCGGCAGCAACACCACGAACTCTTCCCCCCCGAAACGGGCGATGAAGTCGGTGTCGCGCAAGGCGTTCTGCAAGGCCTTGGCGACCACTTTCAATGCCTTGTCTCCGGCCATGTGACCGTAGTTGTCATTGATGTTCTTGAAGTGATCGATATCGATGATGGCCAGACACAGCGGGGTGCCGTAACGCAGCCAGCGCTTGTATTCGAGCTCGAGCCGCTCGTCGAGGGCCGCCCGGTTGTGCACCTGGGTCAGGCTGTCGAGAAACAGCTTGTGCTTCTGGATGGTGAGCCGCTTCTTGTACTCGGCCGTCTCCTCCTTCATCAGTCGCAGCTTGGCTTCCATGTTGGAGAGGTGGGTGAGCAGGTGACGCTCGCGGCTGGCCATGGCCTCCCGCTCCTGCTGCAGGCGACGGATGGTATCCAGGTGGCTGGAGATGGCTCCCTTGAGGGACAACGGGGAGTCATGGGTCGCCATGGTGCGATCGATGGCGGCGAGTTCCCGCTCCAGCGCCTGGCCGCTGAGGTGGGCGGCATTTTGCAGCGCCCGCCCCTCGTCCAGGGACTCGGTAAAGTTGAAATGTACCGCAGAGAGGCTCTCGTTGAGGGAGCTGAGGAAGGCCTGGGAGGATTTACGCTCCTCCCGGGTCCCTTCAATGATGAGTTCGATGATCTGCAGGCAGATCTCCGCCAGCAGGGGCGGCGTGATCCCTCCCAGCAGCTGGCGGCGGATGTCGGCCAGGCTCTCGCCCACGGAGCCGGCAAAGTCGAGCTCGGTGATGAGCCGCTGCAGCTCATCGGAGATCTGGGCGTGGGCCTTGATATCGAAAGAGTCGGTGGGCGCCGGGTTGGAGAGCTCGGTGGCCATCTCGGGGGCGAGCAGCGGCTGGCGTGGCAGCAGCTGGATCTTGATGGCCTGCTGGTAGAACTCCAGCAAGCGGATCACCTTCTTCTGGTGATCGCCGATGCCATAGCCCTCGGGGCTGGCGAGAAACTCCTTGAGGGTGCGACGGGTCTCTTCCGGAAAGCCCTTCAAGGACTTGAGCTGCTTGCTGCCCAGTTCGATGGCGGCCCGGGTCAGACTGATGGACTCCTCCATGGCGTGACCATGTTGCTGCAACAGCTTCTCGATGACCGCGAGGTCGGCGTCGAGCGATGACAGCGGGGGATTGCCATCGAGCTTCTGCTTGAGCTTGGCGAGTCGGTTGTCCAATTCACGATCGTGACCACGGCAGGCCTGCATCAGCTTGCCGATAAACTGGATGCTGCGGGTGCGTTCGGCATCGGAGAACGTGGCCATGCCATCGAGCTCCTGCTGTTTTTGCTGAAGGGATTCCCTGAGTCTTGCCAGTTGTCCTGTTACGGCAGCGATATCATTCATTGTTCAGGTCGCCCTGTTGTCATTATCGTTTTTGTGTCGTCCAGCAACAGTAAGCCAATGAAAGACCCCGTTGAGTACCTTGTTGTCATGGCTTATCCGGCGCTTTCGTCCGTGAAAGCAGAAGCCAATTAACCCATTGCTTTTCATGAGAAGAATTTACTTTTACCAGTCCCTTGTCAATTGCCATCAAGCAGCATTGCCACACATCGCCATTAAAAAATGCGGCCTGTTGGCAATCGATGGCCGCCAGCTCCAACCAGACGCTCTGCTGGTATTTTTCACTGAGTTGCATGGCCCCCGAAAGCGCCAGATAACAGAGGTCGAACAGGCCGTGATGGTCGAGGGCCATCGCCGCCTTGGGCAGGAAGGGATGGCTGACGATGCCGAGGCTGATGTGCCTGTCCAGCGGGTATTCGCAGGGGAAGGCGGCCAGGGTGTCCAGCAGCTCTTGCGCCAGCTGGTGCAACTGGGCCACGTGGCGCTGGGGCACCACATAGAGCAGGTGTCCCTCGCGCAGATCGTAGATGCGGCCATCCTGGGGGGTCAGCTGATTGATATAGTGGCCGAAGGCCTGCTCAATCTCGCGGCTGACCTGATATCCATGCTGCTCCAGGTTGTTGACCAGGAAGGGTACCCGGAACAGCAGGTAGTGGAGCTTGTCGTCAAACTCGCTGGTGGGCCGCTCGCTCAGGTACCAGCGATCGGATTTTTGCTGACGCTTGGCCATCTCGCGAGGCCAGCGGCTCATCAGCCTCTGCCAGTTGGCCAGGCCGCTGCGCGGCTCGATGAGCAGGGCCTCGCCCAGCTGTCTGGCATTGAGGCGGGCGACCCGCAGCTTGAGCCAGAGGGTGAAGAACAGGTAGATGAACAGAACCAGCAGCAGGCCCGTGCTGACGCTGGTCCAGAGATAGCGCTCCTGCTGATGCCGGCTCTGGTCGAGGCGCTGCTCCAGCTCCTTGACCTGCTGGGCGCGTTCCACCTGGGCGTAGTTGTCGCGGACCGCCTCCTGCTCCAGATCGAGCTGCTGCTGGCGGACCAGCTCGCTGCGCTGGTGATAATTCTTGTAGCTCTCGAGGGCCTGCTGGAGGTAGCCCTTCTGCTCGTAGGCGATGGCGAGCAGCCGGAAGATTTCAAACTGGCGGCGGATGTCGCCAAGCCGGTTGGCCAGGGTCAGGGCATTCTCCAGCTGCAGGATGGCGATGCCCGCCTCCTGCTGCTTGAGGTGCAGCTCGCCGAGCAGCAACAGGGTGTCGATCAGTGACTCCTTGTCGTCTCCCAGCTCGTGTGACTGGCGCGCCGCGTTGAGGTAGTTGCGGGCCAGGGTCAGGTTGCCGGTCTGCAGATAGGTCTTGCCTATCTCGAACTTGAGGTGGGCGATGCGGGTGCGGTTGTTGCCCTCGTCCAGCAGATCCAGGGCGTTGAAGAAGTAGACCAGCGCCATGTTCATCTCCCTCTGATCCCGGTTGAGGCGGGCGAGCACGATCAGGGCATCGCTCAGCAGGGAGGGGTTGCCGAGGGCATGGAAGTAGTTGGCCGCCTCGTTGGCATACTGCAGCGCCTTTTGCGGCTCCTGCTCCGCCTGATAGAGGCTGATCATCTGGTTCGACAGCAGACCGAGGAACAGGGGATCCTGCAGATTCTTGGCCTGCTGCTGGGCATCGATATACTCCCCGAGGGCGAGTTGGGGCTGCCCGAGCGCCTGATAGAGGTCCCCTCCCACGGCGCTGACCCAGGCCCTGGCCAGGGGATTCTTGGCCTGCTCTGCCCATTGACGCGCCTCGGTCAGCTGGCGTTTGGCCAGATCGAACTGCCGTTCCTCCATGCTGGCGTTGACGTGCAACAGGCGGCTGTAGACCTGCAGCTGGCTCTCTTTGAGGCCGGGGTTGGTCAGCAGTTTGTCAAGCTGTTCGAGCGCCATCGTGCTGGCGCCAGGGGCATGCTCCTGCATCTCCCTGCTGCGGATCTTGAGATAGAGACCATGGGCCTGCAGCTCGAACTGCTGCTCCTTCTCGGCCATGGCGATGCCCTTGTCGAAGGACTCCTGGGCGGGTTTGGACTGACCCAGCTGCTGCAGGCACTCACCCTGAAGCAGGTAGGCCCCCGTGGTCTGGGTCGCAGTGCCATAGCTCAGGATCGGCTCCCGATAGCCGTACTCCTGACGGTTGCTGATGATCTGCTTGGGGTTATTGGCCGTGCGTTCGAGGAAGGAGGTGGCAATCTGGACACATCTGGCGGGATCGCTCAGCACCAGGGTCTGTGCCTGCTGCAGATCGATAGACAACTGCTCCTTGGCCAGATCCAGATCCGGAGCCGACAGGGAGGACATCATCATTGCCAGAAAAAACAGTTGATTCATTGGATTAAGAACGGCACGGAGGTGCAGGCATGTTATCCAAGCCCACCCCCGCCCGTCCAGAGTTCATTGCTGACATGGGTGATGGGCCTGATCCCCCGGCTTGTAGCGCCGGGTTTACTGGCGGATGAGGCGCAGGTTGGCGGGCACGGGTTCCCAGTCACTGCGGAAGGGGTTGATGTCCAGCCCCCCGCGGCGAGTATAGCGGGCATAGACGGTCAGCTGCTGCGGGGCGCAGAAGTGCTTGAGGTCGATGAAGATGCGCTCTATGCACTGCTCGTGGAACTCGTTGTGCTGACGGAAGGAGATGAGATAGCGCAGCAGCTTCTCCCGATTGAGGCGCGGGCCGCGGTAGTGGATCACCAGGGATCCCCAGTCCGGCTGGCTGGTGACCAGGCAGTTGGACTTGAGCAGATGGCTGTGCAGTGTCTCCTCCACTATGTCCGCCTCTGCGGCCCCTTGCAGCAGGGTCTGGTCAAACTCGTAGCTGTCGATCTCGATGTCCTGCTCGTCGATGCACTCGCCCGGCAGCAGCGCTATCTGGTGAGGGGCCTGATCGAGGGGGAACAGGGTGACGCTCACCTCAGCTCCGGCGCAGGCGCTCAGGTCTTTGGCCAGCAGTGCCTGCACCGCTTCCAGGGAGTCGCAACGGGTCTGGTTGAAGGAGTTGAGGTAGAGCTTGAACGACTTGGATTCGATGAGGTTAGGGCTGGTGGCGGGCACGGCCACTTCGCCGAGCGCAACCACGGGCTTGCCCTTGGCATTGAGCCAGGAGAGTTCGTACAGGGTCCAGACGTCACAGCCCTGGAAGGGCAGCGTCTCGCCAAGGCCGAGATCGTCGCGATTCAGACTGCGTGGCACGGGTTGCAGCAGGGACGGGGTGTACTGGCTGATGTAGGCAGACTGCTGCCCCAGGCTCAGGCCCTGCAACGCGCTGGCGCCTGCGTATCTCTCTTGTTTGCTCATGCTTGTTTGCTCACGCTTGTCTGATAAAGGGTTTGATGGTGCAATGCCCGGATTTTTCGGTCAGGTTCTTGCGGCGATCAGAGGCCGCTATTGTGGGGAATATCGATGTCGGATCAAGTCCTGTCTGCCCTGGAGCAGTTCTTTTTACGCTGGCAGCGCGATGGCGAGGCGAGGCGAGGGCTGCCTCTGTGCGAGTGGGAGGCCGACTGGCGCTCCCCTTGCGAGCTGGATGAGCCCAGAGAGGGGCGGGTGGCCTGGCGTCCGTACCGTCGCCCTGTGCCTGCCGACTTTGCGGCCATGGCCGATGCCCTCGAACTGACCCTGCACCCGAGCGCCCTTGCCCTGTTTGGCCACTGGTTCAGCCGCCCGCTTCCCTGCTCCTACAAGGGGCTGCGCATCGAGCTCATACTGCCGTGGAACGAGGCCGATCTGGATCTGCTCAAGGAGAACCTCATCGGTCACCTGCTGATGCTGCGCAAACTCAAACGCACGCCGTCGCTCTTCATCGCCACCACCCGCAACGAGATGACGCTGGTGTCGCTCGATAACGAAAGCGGCCAGGTGTGGCTGGAGTGGCTGGATTCCGGTCGCCGTCTGGTGCTGGCCCCTTCCCTGCCGGCCTTCCTCGCACGGCTGGAGACCTTGCCGCAGTAAGCGGACCGTTTTTCGCTCGCCCAGTATGTAAAGAAGGGCCTTGCCATCTGGCAAGGCCCTTCTTTCATGGGGGGAACGGCGCAGGTGGAGCTAGTCCTTGAAGTCCCAGGAGAGGTTGGAGACCAACCGGCAGGGATCGCACTTGAAGTCGAAGATCTCGTGCAATGGCGCTGCCAGTGCCCAGTCGTTGCCACAGCTCGGACAGGGGCGAGCCTTCTCCTCGGCCGCACTCAGGCCGCCCACCCGATAGAGATAGTAGTAAGTCGGGATCCCGCAGAGCCCCTCCAGCCGTCTGGCCAGATCGCAGCCCCGGCGCTGCAGTCGGCTGCCCACCTCGCCGATCTCGTGCAGTACCGCGTGCTCGGCGATGGAGCCGTTCATCTGCAACTGATCGCAGGCCTCCCAATCCTCCTGCCACTTGATGATCTGCTTGTGGTCACCGTTGGCGATGGCGGGCAGGCGGTAGAGCGGAATGGGGGCGAAATGATCGCCGCAGCGCAAGGGAGAGCACGTGTGCACAAAGCTGGTGTAGAGCAGCATCCAGCTCGGCCGCTCGCCCTCCTGGCCGCAAGGATCCGTACTGTCGGAGAGCAGATCTATGCCGAGCAGCTGGGGCTTGGGAGCCAGCAGCCCCGCCTGGTGCAGGCCCTGTTCGGCCAGCGCGACCTGCTCGCTCTGGTTGTCCGGGTGCAGGCTGTCCTGCTCCGGGCAGACCACCCGAGTGACAAAGCCGCCATCCTGCATGCTGGTGGGAAACTCCCGCCCCAGGATCTGCCCCTGGTAGCGCAGCATGTCGAGGTAGTTGACTATGGCCGGCTCGGCCTCGCCGAGGGAGGTGTCACGGTAGCATTCAAAGTTGAGTTCGAGGATATACATGGGGAGGCATCAATCCTGCTGCTGTTTGAGCAGCAGGGCGGTCAGGCGATCGACCTTCTGCTCGAGGCGGTTGAGCTGCTCGCCCAGCTGTTGCAAATCGATGGCCTGGGCCGGGGCGGCAACGGCGGGGGCGCTGGCCGGGGCCGGGTCTGTTGACTGGGGTTGTTGCTTCCACTGGCTCAACACCTTGAGCAGCTCGGCCATGGGCACGGGGTGACTGAGGCGGGCCTTGACCATGGCGGTGGAGGGGGTGATCCCCCTGGCACTCAGTTCGTTGGCTATCTGGATGATCTCTTGGGCTGACATCTTGGCTCCTGCGCGGCTCTCTTGCTGCTTGCGGATGGTGGCACAGAGCTTAATCAAAGCCTGCCCATCAGGAAAGCGGTGCTAAAGGGGGAGGCTTAGTTTGTTGAGGTGGGGGAAGCCAGGGGGGGGGGTGAGACGTGATGGGGGCACAGAGCTCACACCCCGGCCCTCGGGAAAGCGGGGACGCGGGTCGGCTCAGTTTGCCTGGCGCAGCATCACGTCCAGTTGATCAATGGCTTCGGACCAGTCGGAGTCGTTCCAGAGCGCGTCACGCAGGAACACGGCCTGGGAGGGGCTCCAGAAGCTGGCCTCCGGCAGCAGGGTCTGGTTGTCCAGAGGGTGCTCGCGGATGAAGCGGTGCAGGCTTATCTCGTCATTGGCCAGGCCCAGCTGGGCGAAGAGGGCAGGCATGTCATGGGTCAGCAATTCCATCTCGTGTCTCCTTGAAGGGCGATTGTCGAGAATTATAGCCAGCCGCCACGGCCTTGCCCCCATGGGCTAGGAGGGGAGGCGATGGGGCGGCAGCTCGACCCCGGCGACATGCAGGCCCTGCATGCAGAGCTGGCCCTGGTAATGGCTCTCCCCGTCGCTGGAGAACTCGAACTGGTAATAGGTCAGCAGGCGCAGGGGATTGTGCCCCAGGGCGCGATGGGTGCGGGCCAGCGACAGCAGTTGCAGATCGTGATGCTGGCAGTAGCGCCGCATATATTGCCAGGCCAGCTCCGCCTGGCGGCGCTGTTGCCAGAAGGCCCAGCCGACGACGCCAAGCAGCAAGATTCCAAGCATTTCTCCCATCAGCGGGTTCCTTCTGTGATGTATGGCTTGGGCCGTGCTTCCCGGGGAAAGCACGGCCGCACCGAGAGTGGTTATACCGAGGCGAACAGTCGGCCTATGGCCTGGCCGAGGGCCTCGCTGCGCTCGGGGTCACGCAGTCTTGCCAGCATATCATTGCGCAGGGCGGGCAGTGTCACCAGCTCGGCAAAGACCTGATTGAAGAACTGGGTGGGCTGCAGGGCGAGCTGCTCCAGAAACAATCCGAGCAGCTCGGGATTTTTCAGATCGGGCCAGAGACGGCCTGCGATGGCGAGCAGCAGAGCCGGGCTCGGCCGGGTGTGCAACAGGGTCAGCAGCTTGTTGCTGCGCAAGGCATTACCGGAGCAGGAGGCCAGCGCCCGGCACAGGTAGGCCAGGGTCTCGGCATTGGGTTCGGCGCACTCCTGCTCCTTGCCGATGCGCTCGAGCAGGGCACCTTGCAGCGCCGGGGGCAGGGGGGCGTTTTCCAGGCTCTGGCACAAGGCGTAGAGCGGCTCCAGAGGCAACTTGGGCAGCGCCTTGCACACCAAGGCCAGATTGCGTTCATCCTGCAGTCGCTCCGCCAGATCGGCGAAGCCTTGCAACCCCAGGGCCTGCCACCCCTCTTCTCCTGGCACCGCCAGGTAGTGGCAGAGGGCGTCGTAGTAGGCGGAAGGCGCCTGCTCCAGCTGACGGGCCAGCTTGGCATGCAGACTGGCCATTTTGGCCTCGGCCGGTCGGAAGGTGTAGGGGTTGTCGGCCAGTCGCTGTGCCTTCTCCTCGTCCAGATCGCCGGTGAGCTTGTAGCCCAGGGTTTCGACCACCTGATCCATGAAGTGCTTGGGGCCGCTGGCGATGAGCAGGCCATGCTCGTCGAGGGCAAACTTGAGGAACCAGAGGTAGTGCCTGGATTCGGCTGGCTGGAAGAAGTGCACACCGAGCCAGGCATGCTGTTGCAGTGGCCAGGGGTAGGGTTCCTGCTGCTGTTCGATGCGAGCGAAGAGATCGCTCGCCAGCGGGCGCACCTGGCGGCCCATGTCGAACAGCTGGAACTGGGTCTCGGCCTGGGTCAGAAATTCGGTCAGGGTATTGATGGCAGACATGAGGGCATCCGGCTAAATGTGATGCGGGCGATTATAAGGAGGCTGCATCAGATAGCCAGAGGCTCAGGTGCGGGCCATGAAAGTGATGGCGGCATGGCAGCCACCCCGGGGGCGGTGTATAGTAACGCCCCTTTTTGGCACGCGTGTTTGAAGAAGGCGGCCTCCCTGCCTCTGGCAGCGGGATGGACGTCGAGACGAGGAAGAGGACGAGATGAATCAATATTTGCTGGTCGCCGGTCTGCTGGGTGAACTCACCGCCGAGTTGCAACGCCTCGAACGCTGGCAAGCCGAGCATCCGGGGGCCGAGGCGCTGGCGAGCGAGCTGCCGTTTTGCGTCGATACCCTGAGCTTCGATCAATGGTTGCAGTTCGTGCTGATACCGCGCATGGAGCAGTTAGTGCTGCTGCAAGCCCCGCTGCCCACCAGCGTATCCCTCTATCCCATGGCGAGCGAAGTCTACAAGGACGAGCTGGCCGAGGTGGCCGGACTGCTGCGCCTCATCGGTCGTTTCGATCTGCTGCTGACCGGAAAAGTGGTGGAGCAATGATCACTACCCTGCCTGCCCAGCCACGGGACCTGGTCGCGGCGCGCTGCATTGGCGATACCCGGGTGGCGGCATGAAACTGACCCTGCTCTATCAGGATGACTGGCTGGTGGCGGTCAACAAACCGTCGGGCCTGCTGGTGCATCGCAGCTGGCTCGACAAGGCTGAGACCCGTTTCGCCATGCAGATGACCCGGGATCTCATCGGTGGGCGTCATGTCTACCCTGTGCACCGGCTCGACAGGCCCACCTCCGGGGTGTTGCTGTTTGCGCTGGATCCCGCGGTGGCCCGGCCTCTGACCGAGGCGTTTGCCGCCCGTCGGGTGCACAAGGAGTACCTGGCCTTGGTGCGGGGCTGGGCCCCCGAACAGGGGCTGATCGACTATCCCCTCAAGGAGCAGCTGGACAAGATAGCCGACGCCATGAGCGACCCCGATCGCCCCGCCCAGGAGGCGGTGACGGCGTTTCGTCGCCTGCATCAGGTCGAGCTGCCCCATGCCGTCTCCAAGAAACATCCCACCAGTCGCTACAGCCTGGTTCGGCTCTTCCCAAAGACGGGTCGCAAGCATCAGCTGCGTCGTCATCTGGATCACCTGTTCCATCCCATCGTCGGTGACACCACCCATGGTGATGGCCGGCATAATCGCTTCTTTCGCGAGCACTATGGTTGCGAGCGGCTGTTGCTGGTCGCCCACCGCTTGAGCTTCGAGCACCCTGTGCTCAAGGTGCCGATGCGGATCCAGGCGCCACTTGGTCCAGAGGTACTGGGCCTGTTCGCAAGGCTGGGGTGGCCCGCCAGCGAGAGCGACTACGGCGCCTGATACCCGTCATCATTTGTGGCCTCTGACCGGGCTATGGCATGCTGTAGGCCATGTTCGTCAGAGGAACCACTTATGGCTCAACGAGATACCCCGCTAGCAACCCCGCGTACCCAGACCCTGTCCGGGGCCAAGACTCCGGACAGGGTGCCAGAGCCGGGCCTTATCCTTCGTTTGAGGAGTCGCTGATGGCCGACATCGATATCCTGGTCGGTACCGTCTATGGCTCGGCCATGCTGGTGGCCGAGACACTGCGGGATCACCTGCAAGCCCAGGGGCATGTCTGCCAGCTCTTCGACGAAGCAGAGTTGACTGATATAGATGCGTCCCGCTTCTTGCTGATCGTCAGCGCTACCACGGGGCAGGGGGATATTCCTCCCAATCTGCAACCCTTCGCCACGGCCCTGGCCGATCGCGCTCCTTATATGAAGGGATGGCGTTATGCCCTCATTGCCATGGGGGATAGCAGTTATGAACATTTCTGCGGGGCTGGGCGCAGGCTCGATGAACTGTTGCAGGAGTTGGCTGCCGACGCGCTGGTGCCGCGCCTGGAGATAGACGCAACGGTGGAGGATGAACCGGAAGTCGCGGCGCTGGCCTGGTTGAAAACCTGGGAAAATAAGCTGTAACCGGATTGTCAGCGTATTTTAAATTTCGCCCCCGTGAGCTTGCTGACGGGGGCGTGTTATTTTGGGACTCACTTAACCTTCTTTGAAATATATCCCGCACTTTGTCAGGTTATTTTTCCCTCGCCAGATCGGATTTCTCATCCCCATATTCATCAGAACGGCGACACGTCAGAAAATTAAAAGTTCCGCACTGAAAGCGATTTCAATCATGTTTTCGTCACTATTCGATCGATAAAACACTTAATCATCATCGCAAATTAATATTTGAAAGCGCTTTCTTTGGTGTTATTTTGCTGTTTTTTGTGTTTTTTGGGTTTTTTATTGCTTGGTTGTGCCTTTTTGATGTCGGTGTTCGTCCTCCATGATGGGGGCGCGCGATTTGTCACCGTTTTGTGAATCAGCTCATGTTTGTCGCGAAATTGGCTACATATAATCGACCCCGGTTATCGCTGAAACGTTTTTCAGTGATAAGAACTTGAATATCAGGATCACACTCCCAGCGGGAATAAGGAAAATGAAAATGAAAGCAAAGTGGCTCCCGATTGCAGCAGCAGTAACCGCTGCCCTGGCTTCCCAAGCCGCCTTCGCCGTTGATTTCCACGGCTACTTCCGTTCAGGTGTTGGTGTTTCCGGTGACGGGGACATGGTTAAATACAACGTCAACAAGGTTGGTCGTCTGGGTAACGAAAATGATACCTACGGCGAAGTGCAACTGGGTCAGGAAGTCTTCAACAAAGATGGCAAGACTTTCTATGTAGACTCCATGTTTGCCATGACCTCCAACGGTTCCAATGACTGGGAAGGCACCGGTACCGTCTGTAACTTCGACGCCAAACAGTGCAACGGCGACTCCGACTTCGCGCTGCGTCAGTTCAACGTTCAAGCCAAGGGCCTGCTGGGCTTCGCGCCGGAAGCCACCCTCTGGGCCGGTAAGCGTTTCTACCAACGTCACGACATCCACATCTCTGACTTCTACTACTGGAACATCTCCGGTGCCGGTGCCGGTATCGAAGGTATCCAGGCTGGTCCTGGCAAGGTCTCCCTCGCCTGGATCCGCAACGACCGCAGCGCGGCCGATGTGTTCGGTCAGTACACCGAGACCAGCCCTGGCGTCTTCCAGAAGAACGAAGATCTGAACGTCAACACCCTGGACGCGCGTTATGCCGGTATCCCGCTGTGGCAAGACGGCTCCCTGGAAGTGGGCGCCATGTATGCCCTGGTCAACGAGACCGAAGCTCAGAAAGATCTGAAAAACGACAACATGAAGAACGGTCTCATGTTGACCGCCGAACTGACCCAGGGTGTGATGGGCGGCTTCAACAAGACCGTGCTGCAGTACGGTACCGAAGGTTACTCCAAGACCATGGCCTACTACGGTGATGGCTCCTGGTACGGTGCCGAGGCCAAAGACGGTGCCGATGGTTACCGCTTCATCAACTGGGGCGTCATCCCGATGGGTAACTCCTGGGAGATGGGTCACCAGCTGGTCTACGGGGTAGGCAACGAGATGTGGGATGGCCACGACAAGACCGAAACCCTGTCTGCCGTTATCCGCCCGATGTACAAGTGGGATGACTTCAACAAGACCATCTTCGAAGGTGGTGTGTTCAAGGACAAGACCAGCTACAACAACGGTGGCAGCGACAAGGATGGTGGTTACAAGCTGACCCTGGCGCAGGCCTGGTCTGCCGGCTCCAGCTTCTGGGCCCGTCCGGAAATCCGCGTCTTCGCTTCCTATCTGGCTGATACCGAAGCCGATGCTTCCGGTAGCAAGAACAGCTTCGAAGGTGGCACCTCCAAAGACACCTATCAGGTTGGCGTACAAGCAGAAGCCTGGTGGTAAGCAATATCTTCAGTTAAGTTAGTCACTGCCCCCTTATGGGGGCAGTTTTGTTTAGCAGGATTTGGCAACCGGGTTATGGAGATAAGAAGAATGAAACTGGTAAAGATGTCTATCGCGGCCGTGGTTACCGCGCTGTTGGCCGGTTGTTCCGGTAGCATGGTGGTGCCCGTACAGGAACACGCCTCCATCCTGAGTAATGCCGACCAGGCCAAGCAGGCGCTCTCCCAGGCCACCAGTTGCTGCGCAGGGTTCAACGAATTCAATTATGTCTCCCTGCCGGAGGGAGAGACGCTGCTGACGCTCGACGGCAAGCAGCCCAGTTATCAGTTTGACGAGGGGATGAGTTACTTTGCCGCCTATCGTCTGCCGGTCAATACCGGCAACCTGGCCATCACCCTCGCCTCTCAAGTCAGCAAGACGGTGCTCGTGCCCAAGGTGATCATGCTGGATGCCCAGTTCAAGGTGACCCGTGTGCTGGGTGAGTCGGTCTTCACGTATCAACCCGCCCACCTGCTCGACAATGACAGGATTGAAGGCAAGGTGTTCGTGGATCGCAGCATGCCGGGCAACCCGGCGACCGAAACCTACATGGTGGTCTATGCCCCGGCCGACGAGCTGTCCGGCAGCACCACCATACTGCACCCTGCCAAGGCGTTCGCCCGGGCCAATGGCACGGTTGAGCCGGATATCAAGGATCCCGTGATCCCCCATTCTCCCTGGGGCCTGCTGCAAATCAAGGTCGTCGACATGGCCAAGGGGCAGGGTCTGGAAGCCGTGTTCAAGCCCGAATATTCGGACAAGGTGGCGATGAGTCAGGCCAAACCGGCTACGACGGCCGTGGCGGCGACGGCAGCGACCACTGCTGCGGTGGCAGCAACCCCCAGTACACCTGCCCCCGCGATGTTGAGCGAAACAGAGACCTTCTACAGCAGCCAGATCGAGAAGGCGGTCAAGGCCGGGGATATCGACAAGGCGATGCAGCTGGTGAATGAAGCCGAGCGTGCAGGTTCAACCAAGGCGAAATCCGTCTTTATTGATGCGATTAAACGTTCACAAAAGAACTGAATAAGCGGATTTATTCAACGTAATATTTATTGCAGGCCTCCCTTGTTGGAGGCCTTTTTAATCGGTAGACTGGATAATATAAAGCTGTAATGAGTTACATATCGTTACAATTGGTTTCCTTGGGTATTTATTGGTTTCCTTTTGAATTATCTTGAAGTGTTTTTTTTCTTTTTGCGGCAAAGCTATAACAATACGAAATAATATTCAAGATAGCCCCCTTCCTGCTTATTTATTATCTTGTGATCTCTCCTCCAAATTTATTATTCCCTTGGCCTCGATGGAGGTATTTCCGACCCTGCTGGGTTATATTCTGTAGGTCAAAATAAACACCCCGGAAAACGCATTCGATGCAGCCATGGATGAAGTACACCGTCATCAATAAACTGCACTGAGTCGTTGTCGGAAAAAAATCCATTCAGGAGCGCACACATGTTAAAAAATGCTTTCTCTAATCTGCAAAAGGTCGGTAAGGCGCTGATGCTGCCCGTATCGGTCTTGCCCGTTGCAGGTATTCTGCTGGGGGTGGGCGCCGCTCACTTCAGCTGGTTGCCGGAAATTGTCTCCCAGCTGATGGAGCAGGCCGGTGGTTCAGTGTTTGGCCAGATGGCGCTGCTGTTCGCCGTCGGCGTGGCACTCGGCTTTACCAATAACGACGGTGTATCCGGTCTGTCTGCCATCGTCGGCTACGGCATCATGGTCGCGACCCTGAAGGTCATGGCACCTGTGATGGGGGTCGAGAGCATCGATACCGGTGTGCTGGGGGGTATCCTCGCCGGTGGTGTCGCTGCCTGGGCGTTTAACCGCTTCTACAAGATCCAGCTGCCCGAGTACCTTGGCTTCTTCGCCGGTAAGCGTGCCGTGCCCATCATCACCGGCTTCGTCTCCATCGGCCTGGGTGTTGTGCTCTCCTTCATCTGGCCGCCGATCGGTGGTGCCATCGGTGCCTTCTCCGACTGGGCTGCCAACCAGAACCCGGTACTGGCCTTCGGTATCTACGGCGTGGTTGAGCGCTCCCTGATCCCGTTCGGTCTGCACCACATCTGGAACGTTCCCTTCTTCTATCAGGCGGGTACCTGTGTCAACGCCGCTGGCGAAACCGTACACGGCATCATGACCTGCTTCCTGACTGCTGATGACGCTTCCCGTGCTGCCGGTAACGGCTTCGGTCAACTGGCCGGTGGTTACCTGTTCAAGATGTTCGGTCTGCCTGCTGCTGCGTTTGCCATCGCTCACGCTGCCAAGCCGGAAAACCGCGCCAAGATTGTTGGTATCATGGCCTCCGCTGCCCTGACCTCCTTCCTGACCGGTATCACCGAACCTATCGAATTCTCCTTCCTGTTCGTGGCGCCTGTGCTGTATGCGATTCACGCGCTGCTGGCCGGTCTGGCTTACGTCCTGACCAACATGCTGGGTGTCGTGCACGGTCACACCTTCTCCAACGGCTTTATCGACTTCGTGGTGCAATCACCCCGTGCCGACAACATGCTGCTGCTGGTCGGTCTGGGTCTGGTCTACGCCGTCATCTACTACGTGGTCTTCACCGTGGTGATCCGTGCCATGAACCTGAAAACCCCGGGTCGCGAAGACGAAGCTGCCGAAGAGACCGTTGGTCAGAGCAAAGACGAGATGTCTGCTGCCCTGGTGTCTGCCTTCGGTGGTAAAGAGAACATCGCCTCCCTGGATGCCTGCATCACCCGTCTGCGTGTCGGCGTGAAGGACGTGGCCAAGGTTGACCAGGCTGGTCTGAAGAAGCTGGGCGCCGCCGGTGTGGTGGTTGCTGGCTCCGGTGTACAAGCCATCTTCGGTACCAAGTCCGACAACCTGAAAACCGACATGGACATCTGGATGAAGAGCAACTAATCCTGTTGCCTGCATATCAGAGTTCTTGAAAAGGGAGGCGCAAGCCTCCCTTTTTACTGGGCACTTGTCAGCCAGTTGGGCGAGGGGCCGAGCAGATCCGGGGGAGTGCGTTGGCATCTCCCTGTGCACCGGCATTAAAAAAGGCGCCTGATGGCGCCTTGTGCAGGGTGGGGGGCTGCCTAGAGTTTTTCCAGGTCCCGCTCTATTTCGCTGATCTTGTTCTGCACCACCTTTTCCAGATGGCGCAGGTCACGCAGGATTTTCTGCTTGATGTCCTGATCGATCTCGACGTGCACGCCCTGGGTCAGGTTATCCAGCTCATCCACCACGTACTTGAGGTTGGCGTTGATCTCGGTGACATCCTTGTACTCATGGGTGCCCGAATCGATCAGCATGGTCTTGCGCTGGCGGGGATACTTGAACTTGACGCTCTTGGCGAAAAATTCTCCCTTCTGCTTCTTGAAATAGATCTTGAGGATGTCGTGGTTGGCTTCCTGGCGCAGGGTATAGCTGTCCACTGAGGTGGGTTCCTGGATCCCCAGGCTCTTCAGATTCTCGTACATCGGGTTTCCTCGGTTTGAAACGATCCTGACCCATCTATCTTAACCGAGTCACCATGGCTTGCCTGTGACAGGTGCGCCAAAATCAAAAGGGGCCCAAAAGGCCCCTTTTACCATGATGACTGGTCGATCACTCGTCGATGGAACGCAGCAGGGCGTTGATGCCGACCTTGGCACGGGTCTTGGCATCCACCTTCTTGACGATGACGGCGGCATACAGACTGTACTTGCCGCACTTGGATGGCAGGGAGCCGGAGACCACCACTGAACCGGCCGGCACGCGACCATAGTGGATTTCGCCGGTTTCGCGGTCATAGATGCGAGTGGACTGGCCGATGAAGACGCCCATGGAGATGACGGAACCTTCCTCGACGATCACCCCTTCAACCACTTCTGAACGGGCACCGATGAAGCAGTTGTCCTCGATGATGGTCGGGTTGGCCTGCAGCGGCTCCAGTACGCCACCTATGCCGACGCCACCGGAGAGGTGCACGTTCTTGCCGATCTGGGCGCAGGAGCCCACGGTGGCCCAGGTATCGACCATGGTGCCTTCATCGACGAAGGCACCGATGTTGACGTAGGAGGGCATCAGCACGGTATTGGGCGCGATGAAGGAGCCTTTGCGGGCGGTGGCCGGCGGCACCACGCGTACGCCTGCCGCCTTGAACTGCTCTGCGGTGTAGTCGGAGAACTTGAGGGGAACCTTGTCGTAGTACTGGGCGTCGTCGCCCTTGATGATGCCGTTGTCATTGATGCGGAAGTAGAGCAGCACGGCCTTCTTCAGCCACTGGTGGACGACCCACTCACCGGCAATCTTCTCGGCGACCCGGGCCTTGCCGGAGTCCAGCAAGTCGATGGCCTCCAGGATGGCGGCCTTGGTGGCGGTATCGACGGAGCCGGGGGTGATGGAATCACGGCGCTCGAAGGCCGCTTCGATGGTCTGTTGCAACTGGGTCATGACAGGTTTCCTTTAAAAAATTCTGTTTGTTGTATCACACTTTTCCAATCGTTTTTAAGGGCTCTGGCCGATTTCTTCAAAAGAAAGGCGATTTATTATACTTAAGTGGCCCAACCACTTGTTCTGATTGATAAATCAGAACGATAAACGGCGTCTTGTGAAGCCTTTCCAGAGTATTATCGCCCCTCCTCGTCCCCCTGCTCCTGCGGGTTGAGCTGATTGACCAGCCGCTCCTCCAGCGCCTGCTGCTCGGCCTGATTCAGCGGCTCGCCCGCGAGGGTGGTGAGGCTGAAGAAGTCTTCCACCCGCTCGCCTATGGTGGTGATCTTGGCGGCATGCAATTCGATGCCGCACTGCTGGAAGACGGCACCGATGCGGGCCAGCAGCCCCGGGGTATCCAGGGCGGTCAGCTCCAGCAGGGTGTGGCGGCTCTCCCCCTTGTGGGGCAAGAAGACCACTCGGGTTGGCACGCTGAACTGGCGGTGGCGCCGTGACAGGGGCTTGTTGCGCAGCACCAGCTTGCCCGGCTCCTGCAGCGCCTTCTCCAGCGCCTTCTTGATGGTGGCGGTGCGGTTGGGGCTGATGGGTTCGCCATTGGGTTCGAGCACGATGAAGGTATCCAGCACATAGTCGCTGCGCGAATTCATGATCTGGGCGTCGTGGATGTTGAGGTTCTTTTGATCCAGCGCCGAGGCCACGGTGGCGAACAGATTCGGGGTGTCGCGGCAATAGATGAACACCTCGCTGCCACCCCGGATGGGGTGCTTGCCGATCAGCACCAGAGGGGCCGGATTGTCACCGTGCGCGATGATCTTGCGGCAGTGCCAGGCGATCTGCTCCGGGCTGTGGCGCAGGAAATAGTCGGCCTTGAAGTCGTTCCAGAGGGCGTTGACGGCCTCCTCCGGCACCTCGCGCTGGGCCAGGATCTGCCTGGCCTGACGCTGGTTCTCGCGGATCTTGAGGCGCATGTCCGGCGGGTTTTCCAGCCCCTGGCGCAGCGCCTTCTGGGTGGCGAAGTAGAGCTCCCGCAGCAGGGTGCCCTTCCAGTCGTTCCACAGGGTGTCGTTGGTGGCGCAGATATCGGCCACGGTCAGGCAATAGAGCAGATCCAGGTGCAGTTCGTCGCGTACCTTGTGAGCGAAGTCGGTGACCACTTCGGGATCGTAGATGTCGCGGCGCTGGGCGGTGACCGACATCAGCAGATGGTGGCGCACCAGCCATGCCACCAGGCGGCTCTCGTAGCGATCCAGCCCGTGCAACTGGCAGAACTCCAGCGCATCGACGGCGCCGAGCTCCGAGTGATCCCCCCGCCGTCCCTTGGCGATGTCGTGGAACAGGGCGGCGATGCTGAGCAGCTCGGGCTTGCGCAGTTGGGTGAACACCTCGTGGCAGAGCGGGTGGGTCTGGCGGCTGGCTGTATTGGGGAAACGATGGATGTTCTGGAGCAGGCGATGGGTGTGCTCGTCCACCGTGTAGGCGTGAAACATGTCGAACTGCATCTGGCCGACGATGAGATTCCACTGGGGCAGATAGGCCGCGAGGATCCCGTACTTGTGCATCAGGGTGAGGGGCTGGCCGATGCCGTTGGGGTGGCGCAGCAGCGCCATGAACAGGCGACGGCACTCCGGCAGGTCCTGTAGCCAGCAACTCAGGGTGCGTCTGGCCTCCCGCAGCTGGCGCAGGGTGGCGGAGTGGATGCCGGCGATGTCCGGGTGCTGGGCTATCTGGTAGAAGAGCCGCAGTATGGCGGCGGGGTCGCGGCCAAACAGCTCGGAGTCCACCGCATCGATGAGGCGACCACGGAGCTGGAACTCGTCGCTGATGCGGCGCACATCCATGGCGGTGTTGCCAAGGATCGCCTCGTCAAACAACTGCAGCAGCATCTCGTTGAGCTCGGCCACCCGCCGTACCGTCTGATAGAAGCGTTTCATCATCTGCTCGACCGGGCCGTTGCCTTCCCCCTCAAAGCCCAGCATCTGGGCCACGGTGCGCTGGCGATCGAACAAGAGGCGGTTGTCCCCCTTGTTGATGGCCATGTGCAGGGCGAAGCGCACCTTCCACAGGAAGTTCTGGCAGTCGAGCAGTTCGCGATACTCGGCCCGGTTGAGAAAACCGTGGCTGGTCATCTCGAACAGGGTGGTGGCCCCGAAGTGACGGCGGGCGACCCAGGCCAGGGTCTGGATGTCGCGAAGTCCGCCGGGATTGTTCTTGAGATCCGGCTCCAACTTGTAGGCGGTGCCGAGAAACTGCTGGTGGCGCAAGCTCTGCTCCTCGCGCTTGGCGCGAAAGAAGGCCTCGCTCGGCCAGAAGTGCTGGGGCTGGGTGGCGGCCTGCAACTGCTCGAACCCCGCCATGCGCCCGGTGATGTAGCGCGCCTCGATAAGGTTGGTGGCCACCGTGATATCGCCGCGCCCTTGCTCGATGCACTCGCTCACGTTGCGCACCGATTGCCCGACCTCCAGCTTGAGATCCCACAGCAAGGTGATGAACTCGCCGATGCGCAGCCCCAGCACCTCGTCCAGCTCGTCCCCTTCATAGAGGATCAGCAGGTCGATGTCGGAGTGGGGGTGCAGTTCGCCGCGGCCATAGCCGCCCACCGCGATCAGGGTCAGGCTGGTCTTGTCGAAGCCGAACTTGTGCCAGAGCCTCGTCAGCAGCGCGTCCATGTACTCTGAGCGGGTGGCCACCAGTTCGATGATGTTGTCACCGGCATCGAAGCGCTCGTGCAGCCAGACAAGGAAGCGGCTCAGATACTCCTTGCAGTTGTCACGGGTGAGCTGGTCATCGGGTAACAGGTGGGGGGAAAGTAGACTGGCATCCATGGCATCTCACACACAAGTAGCAGGCAAACGGCTGGAACGGGCAGTAAAAACCCCGGCGCTGTTGAGGTCAGGGCCGGGGTTCGATGTTAGCTGTGTTTGATGACGCGGTCGATAGTGTCATCGGGGCGCAGGGTGAGTACCTCGCAGCCATCTTCGGTGACCAGCAGGGTGTGTTCCCACTGGGCGGAGTCGCCGCCGTCCTTGGTGGTGACAGTCCAGCCATCCTTGGGATTGACCTTGCAGTGATACTTTTTGCTGTTGACCATGGGCTCGATGGTGAAGCACATGCCCGGTTTCAGCTCCAGCTTGCCGCCGTTGCGGTAGTGCAGGATCTGCGGCTCTTCGTGGAACTCGGCCCCGATGCCGTGTCCGCAGTAGTCACGTACCACGGAGAAACCGGCCTGCTCGACGATGGGCTGGATCACGGCACCAATTTCGGTGATGCACATACCGGGACGCACCTGCTTGATGGCGGCATACAGGCTCTCCTGGGCCACCTTGCACAGCTGGCGACGCAGCGGGGTGGTCTGGCCCACGATGAACATGGCGGAGGTGTCGCCGTGGTAGCCATCCTTGATGACGGTGATGTCCAGGTTGATGATGTCCCCTTCCCGCAGCTTCTTGTGATTGGGGATACCGTGGCAGATCACATCATTGACCGAGGTGCAGATGGACTTGGGGAAGCCGTGATAGTTGAGCGGGGCGGGGATGGCCTGCTGCACCTCGACGATATGGTTGTGGCACAGGGTGTTCAGCTCGTCTGTGGTGACGCCAGCCTTGACGTGGGGGGCGATCATGACCAGCACATCGGCGGCCAGCTGGCCGGCGATGCGCATCTTTTCAATCTCTTCCGGTGTCTTGATTTTAATGGACATGGGATCTCTCTTGGGGCCCGACTGCGCATCCTGCCGATGCCCAACAATCAGGTAATGAAAAATAGATGCGTTTGCAATCAGGGCAAAATTTTATCCCCAACCCCCGTTTACTTCCAGTGTGATCGTCATCGCAACGTCATCCAGCGGTCGCAGCACCTACCGGGATCCATTTTTAGCGGTCCATCCGGTGGTGTCCTGACCAAAGTTATGGTATAAAGCGCGCCGGAATGGGGAACTTGTGTCCCTTTCCATCACCCTTACTCAATAACACACACACATCGACACCTGTACCGGGGTGCCCCTTTGGGGTCGGTTACATGGGATGTGTGGAGGCCTAACCCCAATACAGAGGTATAAAATGGCTAAAGTTTCTATGCGCGACATGCTGCAAGCCGGCGTTCACTTCGGTCACCAGACTCGTTACTGGAACCCGAAAATGAAGTCCTACATCTTCGGCGCCCGCAGCAAGGTTCACATCATCAACTTGGAAAAAACCGTTCCGATGTTTGACGATGCCATGAACTTCATCAGCTCCGTAGCTGCCAAGAAGGGCAAGGTCCTGTTTGTAGGTACCAAGCGTGCCGCGTCTGAAGCCGTAAAAGAAGCCGCTGAGCGTTGCGACCAGTTCTATGTTAACCACCGTTGGCTGGGCGGCATGCTGACCAACTGGAAAACCGTTCGTCAGTCCATCAAGCGCCTGAAAGATCTGGAAACCCAGAGCCAAGACGGTACCTTCGACAAGCTGACCAAGAAAGAGGCGCTGATGCGTACTCGCGAAATGGACAAGCTGGAGAAGAGCCTGGGTGGTATCAAGAACATGGGCGGCCTGCCTGACGTTCTGTTCGTTGTCGATGCCGACCACGAGCACATCGCTATCAAAGAAGCCAATAACCTGGGTATCCCGGTAGTTTCCATCGTTGATACCAACTCCAACCCGGACGGCGTTGACTATGTCATCCCGGGTAACGACGACGCTATCCGTGCCGTACAGCTGTACCTGAATGCTGCTGCTGACACCGTACTGGAAGCTCGCGCTCAGGACATCGTTGTTCAAGCCGAACAAGATGGCTTCGTTGAAGCTGAGTAATTGATAAGGACTGTAAAGCCCTTATTAACCAAGCTGATGTAATTGGTTAGCAGGGGCCCTTGTGGCCCCTGTTTCTTGTCAATTCAAGACCGAGGATACTGGACATGGCTAACGTTACTGCCGCCCTGGTAAAAGAACTGCGCGAGCGCACTGCCGCTGGCATGATGGATTGCAAAAAAGCGCTGGAAGAAGCCGCTGGTGACATCGAGCTGGCCATCGAGAACATGCGCAAATCCGGTCAGGCCAAGGCCGCCAAGAAAGCGGGCCGTATCGCCGCTGAAGGCGTGATCTTCGCCCGTACCGAAGGCAACATTGCCGCCATGATCGAGCTGAACAGCGAAACCGACTTCGTCGCCAAAGACGCCAGCTTCATGGCCATGGGCCAGAAGATCGCCGACATCGCCGCGACCCAGAAAATTGCTGACATCGACGCCCTGAAGGCCGCCGATTTCGGTAACGGTGAGTCCGTCGAGCTGACCATCACCAACCTGATCGCCAAGATCGGTGAGAACATGAACCTGCGTCGCGTGATGCTGGTTGAAGGTGACAATCTGGGCACCTACGTACACGGTTCCCGTATCGGTGTTATCACCAAGCTGACCGGTGGTACTGCCGACCTGGCCAAAGATCTGGCCATGCACGTCGCTGCCAACAGCCCGCAGTTCGTCAAGCCTGAAGACGTGTCTGCTGAAGTCGTTGCCAAAGAGCGCGAAATTCAGATCGACATCGCCATCAACTCCGGCAAGCCGAAAGACATCGCCGAGAAGATGGTTGAAGGCCGCATGAAGAAGTTCACCGGTGAGGTTTCCCTGACTGGTCAACCCTTCGTGAAGGATCCGTCCATCACTGTGGCTGAGCTGCTGAAGAAAGAAGGCGCTGACGTTGTTTCCTTCACCCGTTTCGAAGTGGGCGAAGGCATCGAGAAGCAAGAGACCGATTTCGCGGCTGAAGTTGCAGCCCAGATCGCGGCCGCTCAAAAGGCCTAATCGAACCGGTTTTTCCGTTTCCCCAGACCGCGACTTATGTCGCGGTCTTTATATGACCAGGAATCAGTGACATGAGTACCAATCCCAAGCCTGCATACAGACGTGTTCTTCTGAAGTTGAGTGGTGAAGCCCTGCAAGGATCCGAGGGTTTTGGCATTGATCCAGCGGTGCTGGAGCGGATGGCCCAAGAGATCAAAGAGCTGGTTGAGCTGGGTGTTCAGGTCGGTCTGGTCATTGGCGGCGGCAACCTGTTCCGTGGTGCCGGTCTTGCCAAGGCGGGCATGAACCGCGTGGTGGGTGACCACATGGGCATGCTGGCGACCGTCATGAACGGCCTGGCCATGCGTGATGCCCTGCATCGTGCTTATGTGAATGCCCGTCTGATGTCTGCCATCTCCCTGCAGGGTGTCTGCGATTCCTACAGCTGGGCCGAGGCCATCAGCCAGCTGCGTGCCGGCAAGGTGGTGATCTTCTCCGCCGGTACCGGCAACCCCTTCTTTACCACCGACTCCGCAGCCTGCCTGCGCGGCATCGAGATCGAAGCCGACGTGGTGCTCAAGGCCACCAAGGTCGATGGTGTGTTCACCGATGATCCGGTCAAGAACCCGGATGCAGTGCTCTATCAAGAACTGAGTTATGATGAAGTTCTTGAAAAAGAACTCAAAGTGATGGATCTTGCTGCTTTTACCCTGGCCCGCGACCACGATCTGCCGATCCGGGTGTTCAACATGAACAAACCGGGTGCATTGCGTCGGGTTATCATGGGTGAGCCGGAAGGTACCCTGATCCACCACGTCAGCAAGTAAGACAAGCCTGAGCCGCCTGGCGCGCTTGTCCATTACGCCAGTAAACAAGATAGATACGGGCCGCATGCCGGCTCGTTCGCCAAAAGGAAAACCACTGTGATCAACGAGATTAAAAACGACGCCAAGGACCGCATGGCCAAGAGCGTAGAAGCGCTCAAGACCCAGATGTCCAAGATCCGTACCGGCCGTGCTCACCCGAGCCTGCTCGACGGTATCCAGGTGGAGTATTACGGTGCCGCCACTCCTCTGAAACAGTTGGCTAACGTAGTGGCAGAAGATGCCCGCACCCTGTCCATCTCCATCTTCGATCGCTCCATGATCCAGGCGGTGGAAAAAGCCATCCTGACCTCCGATCTGGGCCTGAACCCGTCCAGCAACGGCCAGACTCTGCGTGTGCCGCTGCCCCCGCTGACCGAAGAGCGTCGCCGCGATCTGACCAAGATCGTCCGTGCCGAAGCCGAAGGTGCCCGGGTTGCCGTGCGCAACATCCGTCGCGATGCCAACGCCGATCTGAAGGCTCTGCTGAAGGACAAGGAGATCTCCGAGGACGACGACCGTCGCGCCCAGGAAGAGATCCAGAAACTGACCGACGCCTTCGTCAAGCTGGTGGATGACGCCCTGGCCGCGAAGGAAAAGGAGCTAATGGAAATCTAAGCCTCCGACAGGTATATTACGAGCGCCGTGTAGTGCCCCTGCACGGCGCTTTTGTCTTTGTGGGAGAAATGAATGTCGCTTTTGGCAGCGTTAGGCGATAGCGCCAGCTCGTCCTTGCCTCGTCACGTCGCCATCATCATGGATGGCAATGGTCGCTGGGCTCAGAACCGTGGCAAGATGCGGGTCTCTGGCCACAAGGCGGGCGTGAAATCCGTGCGTGAGGCCGTGGCCTTTGCCGCCCGTGCCAAGATGGAGGCGCTGACCCTGTTCGCGTTCTCCAGTGAGAACTGGCGCCGCCCGGAAGGGGAGGTCAATGCCCTGATGGAGCTGTTCATGACGGTGCTTGGCCGCGAGGTGAACAAGTTGCACAGCAATGGCATCCGGCTCAAGGTGATCGGCGATACCGCCCGTTTCAGTGAACGGCTGCAGGCCAAGATCGCCAAGGCCGAGGCCCTGACCGCCGGCAACCAGGGACTGACCCTCAACATCGCCGCCAACTATGGCGGCCAGTGGGACATCGCCCAGGCGGCCCGCAAGCTGGCTCGCGCCGTGGCAGCGGGCGAGCTGGATGCAGAGGCGGTCGATGAAGAGGCGCTGGCACGCCAGGTCTGCATGGCCGACCTGCCTCCGGTGGATCTGCTGATCCGCACCGGCGGGGATCATCGCATCAGCAACTTTGTGTTATGGCAGCTTGCTTATGCCGAGCTCTATTTTACCCCGGTCTTGTGGCCCGACTTTGACGAGGCCGAGTTCAGCGGGGCAGTTGCCTCCTTCGTTGCTCGCGAACGTCGCTTCGGGTGTACGGGTGAACAGATACGGGAATTGATCGCCGCGCAACAGACCGGCTAAACCCCGCTCCCAAGAGAGAGGTTTCTTTTGCTAAAACAACGAATTATTACCGCATTACTGTTAGTACCCCTGGTGTTGGGGGCACTGTTTTTCCTGCCATTGAAATTCTTTGCCCTGCTCGCTGCCTTGGTCTTTCTGCTGGCCAGCCGTGAATGGAGCGCCTTCGTCTCTGCCCAGCCGCAACAATGGTTGCCGCTGGTGTTCTGCCTGTTGCTCGGTGCCAGCCTGTTCTGGGTGCCGGTAGAGCAACTCTGGATCCCCCAGCTGCATCCGCTGGTGATGGGCGTGCTCTGGACCGCCATCAGCTGGTGGCTGCTCGGGCTGCTGCTGGTGCTGCGCTACCCCCGCAGCGCCAGGCTGTGGAAGGAGTCCGTCTGGCTCAAGTCCCTGTTCGGTCTGGTGACCCTGGTGCCCTTCTTCTGGTCCCTGGTGGCCATCCGTGGGTACAACTTCTATCACGACCCCATGATGGGGGCCTGGATCCTGCTGTTCGTCATGGGCCTGGTCTGGGCGGCAGATTCTGGCGCGTATTTTTTCGGCAAGGCGTTCGGCAAGCACAAGCTGGCCCCGGCCGTCAGCCCGGGTAAAACCATAGAGGGCATGTTGGGCGGACTCTTTACCGCCAGCGTGCTGGCCATCGGCGTGACCTGGTTCATGGGCTTCGTGCCGGCCAAGATGGGGGTGGTACTGCTCTGCTCCCTGCTGGCGGTGCTGGCGTCCGTGCTCGGCGATTTGACCGAAAGCATGTTCAAGCGGGAGGCCGGCATCAAGGATTCCGGCACCCTGCTGCCGGGCCACGGCGGCATTCTCGATCGCATCGACAGCCTGACGGCGGCGCTGCCCGTCTTCCTGCTCAGCTATCTGTTACTCGGTCAGGAGTTCTGATGCGCAATCTGGTCATTCTGGGAGCCTCCGGCTCCATCGGTCAGAGCACCCTCAAGGTGCTGCGGCAGAATCCGGGGCGCTGGCAGGTGCTGGCGCTGACTGCGGCTCGCAGCGTGGACGCCATGGTGCGGGACTGTCTCGAATTCTCCCCCCGTTTCGCCGTCATGGTGGATGAGAACGCCGCCAGCGATCTGGCCGGGCGCCTCAAGACCCACGGCTGCGCCACCCGGGTGCTCTCTGGTCAGGCTGCCCTGTGCGAAGTGGCCGCTCACCCTGACGCCCACAGCGTCATGGCGGCCATCGTCGGTGCGGCGGGTCTGGCACCCACTATGGCCGCCGTGCGTGCCGGCAAGCGGATCCTGCTGGCCAACAAGGAGGCCCTGGTGATGTCCGGTGCCTTCTTCATGGAGGCGGTACGCCACCATGGTGCCGAGCTGCTGCCCATCGACAGCGAACACAATGCCATCTTCCAGTGCCTGCCCGAGGCTATTCAGCGCGAGCCGGGCTTCTGCGATCTGGCAGGGGCGGGCATCAGCAAGATACTGCTGACCGGCTCAGGCGGCCCCTTCCGCTATACCGACATCGACGAGCTGGCCAGGGTCACGCCGGCCCAGGCGGTGGCGCACCCCAACTGGTCCATGGGGGCCAAGATCTCGGTGGACTCCGCCACCATGATCAACAAGGGGCTGGAGTACATAGAGGCGCGCTGGCTGTTCAACGCCCTCCCGGAGCAGATCCAGGTGGTGATCCACCCCCAGTCGGTGATCCACTCCATGGTGCAGTACAAGGACGGCTCTGTGCTGGCCCAGCTCGGCAACCCGGACATGTGTACCCCCATAGCCCACGCCCTGGCCTACCCGGCCAGGATTGAGTCCGGTGTGGAACCTTTGGATTTCTTCAGTGTCGGAGAGTTCAGCTTTATCCGCCCCGACTACGCCCGTTATCCCTGCCTGGCACTGGCCATGGCGGCCTGCCAGCAAGGGCAGGCGGCGACTACCTCTCTCAATGCCGCCAATGAAGAGGCCGTCGCGGCTTTTCTTGCAGAGCGCATTGGATTTATGGATATTGCCAGAGTCAACGAATCCATCATGACGACACTGGGCACCAGTGCCGCAGGTTCGCTGGAGGATCTGATTGCGCTGGATGGCAGGGCCCGTGCCCATGCCCAGCAACTGATAGAGGAGCTTGCCGTATGAACGGACTGTGGTGGCCTGGTGCCGCTCTCTACGCCCTCGAGCGCCGAACTGGACATGACCCCGAGGTGATCGGCTGATGGGCGCGTTGTTATGGAATATTGGTGCCTTCATCGTGGCCCTGGGGCTGCTGGTGGCGGTGCATGAATTTGGTCACTTCTGGGTAGCCCGCCGCTGTGGTGTCAAGGTTGAGCGTTTCTCCATCGGCTTTGGCAAGGCTATCTGGCGCCGCGTCGGCAAGGACGGCACCGAGTATGTGCTGGCCCTGATCCCGCTGGGTGGTTACGTCAAGATGCTGGACGGCCGGGTCGACGAGCTCAAGCCGGGGGAGGAGGCACAGGCCTTCAACCACAAGAGCGTCTGGGCGCGAATGGCCATCGTCGCGGCCGGCCCCATGGCGAACTTCGTGTTCGCCCTGTTCGCCTTCTGGCTGATGTTCATGATAGGCGTGCCCAGCGTCAAGCCGGTGGTCGGCGAGGTGCGCCCGGCCTCCATCGTGGCCCAGGCCGGCATCGAGCCCGGCATGGAGATCGTCGGCGTCGGCGACGAGCAGACCGGGGACTGGGAGAGTGTGACCTATGCCCTCATCAGCCATCTGGGTGATGATTCGGTCCAGCTCAGGCTGAAGGCGCAAGGCGCCAGCTACGCGGTGGACAAGACACTCATGCTGGGGGATTGGACCTTCGATCCGGACAAGGAATCTCCCATCGGCAGCCTGGGGATAGTACCCCTCGGCGGCAAGGTGCTGCCGGTGGTGCAGGCCATAGTGCCCTCGAGCGCCAGCGAGAAGGCGGGCTTGCAGGTGGGCGATCGCATCAAGGGCGTGGGGGATCAGGCGATCACCGAATGGGCTGAGTTTGTCCTGCGGGTGCAACAATCACCGGAGCAGCCACTGCAGGTGACGGTGGAACGCGGTGGCAGCGATCTGACCCTGACTCTGACCCCGGATGTGAAAAAAGTACGGGGCCAGCTGGTCGGCTTCGTCGGCTTGTCGCCGCAACTGGTTCCATTACCGGATGAGTATCGAGTTCTGTTACAGTATGGGCCTTTGCAAGCCTTGTGGCATGGGGTCCAGAAGACCTGGAGCCTGATCACGCTGACC
This sequence comes from Aeromonas sp. QDB31, assembly GCF_027707605.1. Lineage (NCBI taxonomy): Bacteria > Pseudomonadati > Pseudomonadota > Gammaproteobacteria > Aeromonadales > Aeromonadaceae > Aeromonas > Aeromonas sp. QDB31. The sequence continues at coordinate 318,948 of NZ_JAPCIX010000001.1, forward strand.
TTTGACATGATCGGCAAGCTGATCGGTGGCATCGTCTCCCTGGACAACCTGAGCGGCCCCATCTCCATCGCCAAGGGTGCCGGCAGCAGCGCAGATTACGGGTTGGTCTATTTCCTCGGTTTTCTGGCGCTCATCAGTGTCAACCTGGGGATCATCAATCTGTTCCCCCTGCCGGTGCTGGATGGAGGCCATTTGGTCTACTTCCTCATCGAGGCAGTCACCGGCAAGCCGGTACCAGAAAAAATTCAGGAAATTGGGTTCAGGATAGGCGCCGCCATTCTGATGTTACTGATGGGCATTGCGCTGTTTAATGATTTCGCTCGCCTCTGAGGCTAGAGCATCAACAAGGACACATAAGAACAAAATGGCTGTTAAAAAAGCATTGGTGTTGAGTTGCCTGCTGGGAGCCAGCTTCCTGGCTCAGGCGGCCCCTGCCTCTTTTGTGGTGCAAGACATTCAGGTCGAGGGTCTGCAGCGGGTGACCCTGGGCGCCGCCCTGTTGAATCTGCCGGTCCGGGTCGGTGACTCAGTGGACTCGGTGGCCCTGGCCAACGCCATCAAGAAGCTCTATGCCTCCGGCAACTTCGAGGACGTCAAGGTCTATCGTGACGGCCAGGTGCTGCAAGTCGTGGTGAAGGAACGCCCGACCATCTCCAGCATCGAGTTTTCCGGCAACAAGGACATCAAGGAGGAGCAGCTGACCCAGAGCCTGGAGTCCTCCGGCATCCGCGTCGGTGATCCCCTGGATCGCACCGTCCTGAGCTCCCTCGAGAAGGGACTGGAAGATTTCTACTACGGCGTGGGCAAGTACTCCGCCAAGGTCAAGGCCATCGTCACCCCGCTGCCCCGCAACCGGGTCGACCTCAAGTTCACTTTCGTGGAAGGGGAAGCGGCCAAGATCCAGCAGATCAACATCGTCGGCAACCAGGTGTTCCCGGAAGAGAAACTGCTGGCCCAGCTCTCCTTGAAGGACGATGTGCCCTGGTGGAACTTTACCGGTGATCAGCGCTATCAGAAGCAGAAGCTGGCCGGTGACATCGAAGTGCTGCGCTCCTACTACATGGACCGCGGCTACATCCGTTTCGCTCAGGAGTCCACCCAGGTTTCGATGACCCCTGACAAGAAGGGCGTCTACGTCACCCTGAACATCAAGGAAGGGGATCAGTACAAGGTCTCCGGCGTGCAGCTCAAGGGCGATCTCATCGACCGTGGCAGCGATATGAAGGGGCTCATCCCCATCGAGGTCGGCAGCGTCTACTCCGCCAGCCAGGTGACTCACACCGAAGAGGTACTCTCCAAGTTCCTCGGCCGTTATGGCTACGCCTACCCCAAAGTGGTCACCTTCCCCCAGGTCAATGACCAGACCAAGGAAGTGGAGCTGATCGTCAACATAGAGCCGGGTCCCCGGGTCTATGTGCGCAACATCAACTTCAGCGGCAACGTCACCACCAAGGACGAAGTGCTGCGTCGCGAGATGCGTCAGATGGAAGGCACCTGGCTCTCCTCCGACAACGTCGAGCAGTCCAAGACCCGTCTCAACCGCCTCGGCTTCTTCGAGACCGCGGAAGTGGACACCAAGCGGGTGGCGGGCAGCGACGATCAGGTCGATCTGGACTTCAAGGTCAAGGAGCAACCGGCAGGTTCCATCAACGCCGGCATCGGCTACGGTACCGAGTCTGGTCTGAGCCTGCAGGCGGGCCTGCAGCAAGACAACTTCATGGGGACCGGCAAGAAGATTGGCATCAACGCCAGCACCAACGACTACTCGAAGAACATCGACCTCAGCTACAACGATCCCTACTTCACCGTCGATGGCGTCAGCCTGGGCGGCCGCCTCTACTACAACAAGTTCAGTGCGGCCGATGCCAACATCGTTGACTACGAGAACACCACCATAGGTTTCCGCCTCTCCAGCGGTTTCCCGGTCAACGAGAACAACCGTCTCGACTTCAGCCTCGGCTACGAGAACAACAAGCTGTCCCAGCCCAACCCCTATGTGCAGGTGGATGAGTTCTGGAAGGTCTACCAGGCCAACCTGGACGGCGACAACCGCATGGTGTTCAACACAGTGGACGTCACCGCTGGCTGGACTCGCTCCACCCTCAACAAGGGTCAGTTCCCGACTGCCGGTGACCGTCAGCGGGTGAACGCCAAGGTGACTGTGCCGGGCATGGACCTGCAGTACTTCAAGCTCAACGCCGAAGACTCCCATTACTTCCCGTTTGATGCCGACCACCAGTGGGTCATGCTGGCCAAGGCCCGCGCCTCTTACGGCAATGGCTACGGCAGCAACGGTGACTACGACCACGTGCTGCCCTTCTTCGAAAACTACTACGCCGGTGGCTTCGACACCCTGCGTGGCTTCAAGAGCAACACAGTCGGTCCGAAGGCGCTCTACTACTACAACCTGGGCGGTAACGACGTGATCCAGGGTACCGACAGCTCTGTGGGGGGCAATGCCCTGGCGGTGGCCTCCCTCGAGATGATAGTGCCGACGCCGTTCGCGTCTGAAAGCTACCAGCCGCAGCTGCGGACCAGCTTCTTCATCGATGCCGGTACCGTGTGGGATACCACCTTCGAATATGGCCAGTACCAGAACCGTTGCTTCAGTGGTTGCAACTATCTGATGGATTACTCCGACCCCAGCAATATCCGGATGTCGGCCGGTCTGTCACTGCAGTGGCTCTCTCCCATGGGGCCCCTGGTGTTCGTGCTGGCGCAGCCGCTCAAAAAATACGAAGGGGACGATACCGAAGTCTTCTCCTTCAACATAGGCCGTACCTTCTAAAGGCGGGCCCGCCCCCACCAGGGGGTATTCAATGATGGGACGCGCAGCGTGCGTGCCTCACCAGGTAACAAGCCGGTCCCAGAGATCGCTTGCACAATCAGGTAAATCAGGTAGCCCTCGACCGAGGGACCAAGGAGTAAGTGTGAATAAAGCGTTGAAAGTAGCTGGTTTGAGTTTTGCACTGATGGCTGCCGGTATGGGCTCCGCCTGGGCTGAGACCAAGATCGCCGTGGTCGACATGGGCGAAGTCTTCCAAAAGCTGCCCCAGCGTGAAGCCGTGGCCAAGAAACTGAAGGGCGAGTTCGAGCCGCGTATGCGCGAGCTGCAGAAACTGGAATCCGACGGTCAGGCTCTGGTCGAGAAGTTCAAGAAGGACGAAGCCTTCATGAGCAACGAACAGAAGAAGCAGAATCAGGAAAAACTGGCCAAACTGCAGATGGAGTTCAACCAGAAGCGTCAGGCGTTCGAGCAGGACAACGGCCGTCGTCAGTCCGAAGAGCGCAACAAGATCCTGACCAAGGTGCAAGCTGCCATCGATTCCATCGCCAAGAGCAATGGTTATGATCTGGTGCTGGAGCGCAATGCTGCGCCCTATGCCGCCAGCAAGCTGGACATCTCCAGCCAGGTTATCTCTCAGGTAAGCAAGAGCAACTAATTGATGGTATTCACTCTCGCACAGCTGGCCCAGCAACTGGGGGCCGAGGTCCATGGGGATGGGACCCGGGAAATCCGCAAGGTAGCGACACTGGAAAAAGCCGGGGAGGGGGAGATTGCCTTCCTGTCCAACAAGAAGTACCGGCATTTCCTGGAGCAGAGCAAGGCGACTGCCGTGCTCATCACTGAGGCGGACCTGCCGTTTTGCCCCACCAATGCCCTGGTGCTCAAAGACCCCTATGTGGGCTTTGCCCGGGTAGCGCAACTGCTGGACACCACCCCGCAGCCGGCCACGGATATCCATCCGAGCGCCGTCATCGCGGCGGATGTGCAACTGGGCGAGAGAGTGGCCATCGGCGCCAATGCGGTGATCGAATCCGGCGTCGTGCTGGGTGATGATGTGCGCATCGGCCCGGGCTGTTTCGTTGGCCAAAACACCCGACTGGGAGCGCGCTCCCGGTTGTGGGCCAACGTCACCCTGTATCACAACGTGACTCTGGGCACGGATTGTCTGGTGCAAGCCGGCACCGTGATCGGGGCCGACGGTTTCGGTTATGCCAACGAGCGTGGCGAGTGGATCAAGATCCCCCAGCTTGGCGGCGTGACCATCGGCAACCGGGTGGAAATCGGTGCCTGCACCACCATAGACCGCGGTGCCCTGGAAGACACCCGCATTGCGGACAACGTCATCATCGACAACCAGTGCCAGATCGCCCACAACGTCGAGATTGGTTACGGCACCGCCGTGGCGGGCTCGACCGTGATGGCCGGTAGTCTCAAGGTCGGCAAATACTGTATCATTGGCGGCGCTTCCGTCTTTAACGGGCACATGGAGATCTGCGACCAGGCCACCGTCACCGGTATGGCCATGGTGATGCGACCCATTACCGAGCCCGGTATCTACTCTTCCGGCATCCCCCTGCAAACCAATAAAGAGTGGCGCAAGACCGCCGCCCGGGTGATGCGTATCGAAGAGATGCACAAGCGGTTGAGCCGACTTGAGAAAAAGCTGGATCAAGAATAATCACGATTGGTATAGGGTACTGTTTTGACTACTGAAAAGAAAAGCCTGGGGATCCAGGAAATCATGGATCTGCTGCCCCACCGTTATCCGTTCCTGATGGTGGACAAGGTGGAAAATTACGAGATCAGCGATGAGCGCAAGACCCTGCGCGCCATCAAGAACGTCTCGTTCAACGAGCCGATCTTCCAGGGGCACTTCCCGGCGAAGCCGGTGTTCCCCGGCGTGCTGATCCTGGAGGCCATGGCCCAGGCGACCGGTATCCTGGCCTTTACCATGGTGGGCAAACCGTCCCCCAACGAGCTCTATTACTTCGCCTCCATCGACAACGCCCGCTTCAAGCGTCCGGTCGGCCCTGGTGATCAGCTGGTGCTGGACGTGGAGTTCCTGAAGGAACGTCGCGGCATCGCCAAGTTTACCGGCGTTGCCACCGTCGATGGTGAAATTGTCTGTACCGCCGAACTGATGTGCGCCAAACGCGAGGTGTAACCGTGATTGACCAGACTGCCATCATCCACGATACCGCCATCGTCCATGAGTCTGCCGTGATTGGCAAAGGGGTGGAAATCGGCCCCTTTACCGTCATCGGTGCCGAGGTGGAGATCGGTGACGACACCTGGGTGGGTTCCCACGTGGTGATCAAGGGCCCGACCAAGATAGGTCGTGGCAACAAGATCTTCCAGCACACCTCCATCGGTGAGGATTGCCAGGACAAGAAGTACGCCGGTGAGCGCACCTTCCTCGAGATCGGCGACAACAACGTGTTTCGTGAGAACTGCACCGTGCACCGCGGCACCACCCAGGATCAGAGCCTGACTCGGGTCGGCAGCGGTAACTTGTTCATGGTCAACGTGCACGTGGCCCATGACTGCATGATCGGTGACAACTGCATCTTCGCCAACAACGCGACCCTCGCGGGCCACGTTCACATCGGTGACTTCGTGATCTTCGGCGGTCTGTCTGCCATTCACCAGTTCGGCCGCGTCGGCTCCCACGCCTTCGTCGGTGGCTGCGCCGCCCTGAACAAGGACGTGCCGCCCTACGTGATGGCTGCCGGCAACTACGCCAAGCCGTTCGGGGTCAACTCCGAGGGGCTGCGTCGTCGCGGCTTTACGCCTGAGGCCATCTCGGCCGTCAAGCGTGCCTACAAGGAGATCTTCCGCTCCGGCAAGACCATCGAAGAGGTGCTGCCGGTGCTGAGCGAGATGGCGGCCACCGAGCCGGCCGTCCAGCTCTATGTGGATTTCCTCAAGGACAACGAGCGCGGGATCATCCGTGCCTAAGCCCATCCGCATCGGCATCGTCGCCGGAGAGACCTCCGGCGACATCCTGGCCGCAGGGCTGGTGCGCGAGCTGCAGCGCCGCTATCCGGATGCGCAGTTCGAGGGGATAGCCGGGCCGCGCATGCAGGCCCTGGGCGTCAAGGCCCTGTTCGAGATGGACGAGCTCTCCGTCATGGGCATCAGCGAGGTGCTGGGACGTCTGTCCCGGATCCTCCAGGTGCGCCGCGAGCTGCTGCGCCACTTCATTGCCAATCCCCCGGACATCTTCGTCGGGGTGGATGCACCGGATTTCAATATCGGGGTGGAGCTGAAACTGCGCCGCGCCGGTATCAAGACGGTCCACTATGTCAGCCCCTCGGTCTGGGCCTGGCGTCAGGGCCGCATTCACAAGATCAAGGCCGCCACCGACATGGTGCTCGCCTTCCTGCCGTTCGAGAAAGCCTTCTACGACCGTTTCGATGCTCCCTGCCGCTTCGTGGGGCACACCATGGCGGACGACATCCCCCTGGTACCGGATCAGGCCGCCGTGCGCAAGGAGCTCGGCATCGATCCCGCCCGTCGCTGGCTGGCGGTGCTGCCTGGCAGCCGGCATGCGGAGGTAGCCTTCATGGCGCCGGTCTTCCTCGAGGCGTGCAAGCATCTGACGGTGCACTGCCCGGATCTCGGCTTCATAGTGCCGCTGGTGAACGAAACGCGGCGCGAGCAGTTCCTCGCCATCAAGGCCGAGGTGGCGCCGGATCTCGACATGGTGCTGCTGGATGGTCAGGGCCGTGAGGCCATGATCGCCGCCGACGTGGTGATGCTGGCGTCCGGCACCGCCGCGCTGGAAGCCATGCTGGTGAAGCGGCCCATGGTGGTGGGTTACAAGCTCAAGCCGCTCAGCTACTGGCTGGCCCAGTGGCTGGTGAAGACGGAGTATGTCTCCCTGCCGAATCTGCTGGCGGACAGGATGCTGGTGCCCGAACTCATCCAGCATGAGTGCACCCCGGCCAACTTGGTGGAAGAGGTCAGCAAGTTGCTGGAGCACGACAACAGCGAGCTCATCGCCACCTTCACCAAGTTGCACCAGAAAATCCGCTGCAACGCCGATGTGCAGGCCGCCGAGGCGGTTGCCGAGCTACTCGACAGATAGGATGGCTGGCGGCGCGCTTTTGGCGTTATGTTGTGCTGATACTGGCCCTGCGGGGCCGGTTTTGATTCAAGGCTGTGATATGACGATCGATATTCCACAAGACAAGCTGGTTGCCGGGGTTGACGAGGTGGGTCGCGGCCCTCTGGTGGGTGACGTGGTCACCGCCGCGGTGATCCTGGATCCCGCGAACCCGATCGAAGGTCTTGCCGACTCCAAGAAGCTCTCCGAGAAGAAACGCCTCGCCCTGTACGGCGAGATCAAGGCAAAGGCCCTGGCCTGGTCCATAGGCCGTGCCACCCCGCAGGAGATCGACGAGCTCAACATACTGCACGCTACCATGCTGGCGATGCAGCGCGCCGTGGCGGGCCTCTCTATGACACCTGAACTGGTCTTTATCGACGGCAACCGCTGCCCGGCTCTGCCGATGGAGGCGCGCGCCGTGGTCAAGGGCGACAGCCTGGTGGCCGCCATCAGCGCCGCCTCCATCCTTGCCAAGGTGACCCGGGATGCCGAGATGACCGAGCTGGATAGCCGCCATCCCGAGTACGGCTTCGCCCGCCACAAGGGTTATCCCACTGCCGAACACCTCGCCATATTGGCTGAGCGCGGCCCCCTGCCCGAATATCGGCAGAGCTTCAAACCGGTGCGCCGGGCTCTGGGGATCGAATAACCATGGCCGATCCTCGCTTCGTCCACCTGCGGGTCCACTCCGACTTCTCCATGGTCGATGGCCTGCAAAAGATTGGCCCCATCGTCTCGGCGGCCGCGGCCAACAACATGCCGGCGCTGGCCCTGACCGATCAGATGAACATGTGCGGTCTGGTGCGCTTCTATGGCTCCGCCCACGGCAAGGGGATCAAGCCCATCGTCGGTGCGGATTTCTGGGTGCAGAGCGATGAGCTCGGCGACGAGCAGTTCCGCCTCACCCTGCTCGCCATGGACAACGACGGCTACCAGAACATCACCTTGCTCATCTCCCGCGGCTACCAGCGTGGCCACGTGCAGGGGCGACCCGTCATCGACAAGGGCTGGCTGGTCGAACACGCCAAGGGGGTGATAGTGCTCTGTGGCGGGCGCGAGGGGGATCTCGGCAAGTTCCTGCTCAAGGGCAACCGCCAGATGGTGGAGCAGAGTCTCGCCTTCTACCAGACCCACTTCCCGGATGCCTACTACCTGGAGCTGCTGCGCACCGGCCGACCCGACGAAGAGGTCTACCTGCACATGGCGGTGGCCATCGCCGCCGAGTTCGATCTGCCCGTGGTGGCCACCAACGAGGTGGTATTCCTCGGGGCCGACGACTTCGATGCCCACGAGATCCGGGTCGCCATCCACGACGGCTACACACTGATGGACAAGCGCCGTCCGCGCCGCTACAGCCCGCAGCAGTACCTGCGCAGTCAGGAAGAAATGTGCGAGTTGTTTGCCGACATCCCGGAGGCGCTGGAAAACACGGTGGAGATCGCCAAGCGCTGCAACGTGACGGTGCGTCTGGGGGAGTATTTCCTGCCGAACTTCCCGACCGGCGACATGACCACCGAAGACTTCCTGGTGATGAAGTCCAAGGAAGGGTTGGAAGACCGCCTGGCCTTCCTGTTCCCGGATCCCGAGGTACGCGCCGCCAAGCGTGGCGAATACGACGAGCGCCTCGACATCGAGCTCAAGGTGATCAACCAGATGGGCTTCCCGGGTTACTTCCTCATCGTGATGGAGTTTATCCAGTGGTCCAAGGACAACGGCATCCCCGTTGGCCCGGGTCGGGGATCGGGGGCGGGGTCGCTCGTGGCCTATGCCCTCAAGATCACCGATCTGGATCCCCTCGAGTTTGATCTGCTGTTCGAACGTTTCTTGAACCCCGAGCGGGTTTCCATGCCCGACTTCGACGTCGACTTCTGCATGGACAGACGGGACGAGGTGATCGAGCACGTCTCCGAGATGTATGGCCGGGAGGCGGTGTCCCAGATCATCACCTTCGGCAGCATGGCGGCAAAGGCTGTGGTGCGGGATGTGGGCCGTGTGCTGGGCCACCCCTATGGGTTCGTGGATCGCATCTCCAAGCTGATTCCACCGGATCCGGGCATGACGCTGGCCAAGGCGTTCGAGGCCGAGCCCAAGCTGCCGGAGCTCTACGAGCAGGACGAAGAGGTCAAGGACCTCATCGACATGGCGCGCCGGCTGGAAGGTGTGGTGCGCAATGCCGGCAAACACGCCGGTGGCGTGGTGATAGCCCCCACCAAGATTACCGACTTCGCGCCGCTCTACTGCGACGATTCCGGCCACCACCCGGTGACCCAGTTCGACAAGAACGACGTGGAGTACGCGGGTCTGGTGAAGTTCGACTTCCTGGGGCTGCGGACCCTCACCATCATCGACTGGGCGCTCGGCATGATCAACCCGCGCCTCGCCAAAGAGGGCAAACCGCCGGTCGACATCGCCGCCATCCCCATCGATGACAAGAAGTCGTTCGCCCTCTTGCAGCGCTTCGAGACCACGGCGGTATTCCAGCTTGAATCTCGCGGCATGAAGGATCTCATCAAGCGGCTGCAGCCCGACTGCTTCGAAGACATGATAGCCCTGGTGGCGCTGTTCCGACCGGGCCCGCTGCAGTCCGGCATGGTGGACAACTTCATCGAGCGAAAGCACGGCAAGGAGGCTATCTCCTACCCGGACGAGAAGTGGCAGCACGAGAGCCTCAAACCCATACTGGAGCCCACCTACGGCATCATCCTCTACCAGGAGCAGGTGATGCAGATAGCTCAGGTGCTGGCGGGTTATACCCTGGGCGGCGCGGACATGCTGCGCCGGGCCATGGGCAAGAAGAACCCCGCCGAGATGGCCAAGCAGCGTTCCGGCTTCGAGGAAGGGGCGGTCAAGAACGGCGTCGACGGCGAACTGGCGATCAAGATCTTCGATCTGGTGGAGAAGTTTGCGGGTTACGGCTTCAACAAGTCGCACTCCGCCGCCTACGCGCTGGTCTCCTACCAGACGCTCTGGCTCAAGACCCACTTCCCGGCCGAGTTCATGGCGGCGGTCATGACCGCCGACATGGACAACACCGACAAGATAGTGACGCTGGTGGACGAGTGTCAGCGCATGGGGCTCACCGTCATACCCCCTGACGTGAACACCGGCCGCTATCGCTTCTCGGTCAACGAAGATGGCCATATCGTCTACGGTATCGGTGCGGTGAAGGGGGTCGGCGAGGGCCCCATCGATGCCATTCTCAGCGCGCGGGATCAGGATGGCCCGTTCCGCGACCTGTTCGACTTCTGCAACCGGGTCGACATCAAGAAGCTCAACAAGCGGGTGATGGAGAAGTTGATCCTCTCCGGCGCCATGGACCGGCTCGGCCCGCACCGCGCCGCCCTGATGGCGACGCTGGAGGAAGCCATGCGCGCCGCCGAACAGCACGCCAAAGCCCAGGCGGTGGGGCAGGTCGACATGTTCGGGGTGCTCACCGAGGAGATAGACGACGTCAAGAAGGCGTTCGCCAACGTGCCGCACTGGCCCGACAAGGTGTGGCTGGAAGGGGAGCGCGAGACCCTCGGGCTCTACCTGACCGGCCACCCCATCAACCAGTACAGCAGCGAGCTGCGTCGCTATACCTCGGGCCGTTTGTGCGATCTGCACCCCACCTCCCGGGACACAGTGACCACGGCGGCGGGGCTGGTGATCGCGGCCCGCAGCATGGTGACCAAGCGCGGTAACAAGATGGGGATCTTCACCCTGGACGACAGATCCGGCCGTCTGGATGTGACCCTGTTCAGTGAAGCGCTGGAAAAATACGAAGAATTGATGCAAAAAGACCGTATTTTAGTGGTTTCTGGACAGGTCAGCTTTGATGACTTCTCCGGTGGCCTTAAAATGTCGGCCCGCGAATTGCTGGATATCAACGATGCGAGGGAGCGTTTCGCCAGGGCGATCCGCATTTCCCTCGATGAACAACGCATTGACGAACGCTTTTTCCCGCGTTTGTGCGAGATTTTGGAGCCCGCCCGTGCCGGAGTCTGTCCGGTTCAGGTAAACTATCGTCGGCCCGGCTCCCGGGCGCGATTGACGCTCGGTACCGAGTGGCGGGTGACGCCCACCGATCAACTGATAGATGACTTGCGAGTCCTGCTTGGACGAGAGCGGGTTGAATTGGTTTTTGATTAGAGGATCTATTGTCCCTATGAGTCTTTTTCTGGATTTTGAACAGCCGATCGCCGAATTGCAGGCACAGATCGATGAACTTCGCCATGTGAGCGAGCACAACAGTGCCGTGGATCTCAGCGAAGATATCCGTCGGCTGGAGAAGAAAAACGAAGAGCTGACCAAGAAGATCTTCGGCGATCTGGGTGCCTGGCAGGTGTCCCAGATGGCACGTCATCCCCAGCGCCCCTACACCCTCGACTACATCGAGCAGATCTTCACCGACTTCGACGAGCTGGCCGGTGATCGCGCTTATGCCGATGACAAGGCCATCGTCGGCGGCATCGCCCGCCTGGACGGTGAGCCCGTCATGGTGATTGGTCAGCAGAAGGGTCGCGAGACCAAAGAGAAGATCCGTCGCAACTTCGGCATGCCGCGCCCGGAAGGGTACCGCAAGGCTCTGCGCCTGATGGAGATGGCCGAGCGCTTCAAGATGCCGATCATCACCTTCATCGACACCCCGGGTGCCTATCCCGGCGTGGGTGCCGAGGAGCGTGGCCAGTCCGAGGCCATCGCCCGCAACCTGAAAGTGATGGCCGGCCTGACCGTGCCCGTGGTCTGCACCGTGATCGGTGAAGGCGGCTCCGGCGGCGCGCTCGCCATCGGCGTCGGCGATCGCGTCAACATGCTGCAGTACTCCACCTACTCCGTCATCTCGCCGGAAGGGTGCGCCTCCATCCTGTGGAAGAGCGCCGACAAGGCCCCGGTGGCCGCCGATGCCATGGGCATCACGGCCCAGCGCCTGAAGGAGCTGAAGCTCATCGACAGCATCGTCGAAGAGCCCCTCGGCGGCGCCCACCGCAATGTGGAGCTGATGGCCCAGCGCCTGAAGGATCGCATCAAGCAAGACCTGGCGGCCTTGCGCCCGCTGGACAGCGACCAGTTGCTGGAGCAGCGCTACCAGCGCCTGCTGGGTTACGGCTACTGCTAACACCCCTCTGCATCTGTTGTGAAAAGTCCCCGCATTGCGGGGACTTTTTTTATGGGCGGCAGAAAACCTGAGGTCTCATCTCGTCATCACCTCTTTCCTCACCTGTACCAGGGGGCGGCGCGGGTGGCGGGGGGCTTTGGCCTGCGTGAGGCGACTCCACTCCCGCCACAGCAGCCAGCACAGGGGCGGGGTCAGCAGCAGTACGGTTGCGGGCTGGGCCAGCAGCACACCGTCGCGGCCCCACCAGAGCGGCAGCAGGAAGATGAGGGGCAGCAGCAGTGCCGTCTTGGCGGCCGAGATGACCAGGGCCTGGCGGGTGCGAGCCATGGATTGCAGCAGCACTATGCCGAACATGATGATCCCCTCCAGCGGTATGGCGGCGAGGTTGAGAGTCAGGCTGCTGACGGCGGCGGCCAGCAGCTCGGCATCCTGATCCCCGGTGTAGAGCATGGCGACCTGGCGGGGCAGTAGCTGGATCAGCAGCCAGACCACCAGACCGTAGATGAGAGTGATCTTGAGCCCCATGGCCATCAGGAATCTGAGATCCCGCTGGCGTCCGGCGCCGGTGGCCTGGCTGATCAGCGGCTGAATGCCGAAGGCCAGCCCCTGCAGGATCACGATGAACACCGCCTCGGTGTAACCGGCCACGGTGAAGCCCGCCAGATCCTTGACCGAGCCGTGCACCATCAGCTGGCTGTTGTGCAGCAGCAGCAACAGTCCCAGGTTGAACTGGGCGATCAGGCTCGGCAGCCCGGTGAACAGCAGGTTGGGCATGGCCGGGAAGCAGGGCACCAGCTGGCGCCATTCCAGCCGCAACCTGGCGCGGGAGGTAAAGAAATAGCCAAGGCCAAGCAGGCTGACCACCCCTTCCGAGATGAGGGTGGCCTGGGCCGTGCCCACCAGTCCCAGCCCCAGGCGGCCGACCATGATGTAGTTGAGCAGTATGTTGAGCAGGGCACCGCCGCTCACCAGCACCATGGCGAGGCGAGGTCGGCCGTCGTTGCGCAGCAGATAGGGCACCGCCAGGTTGCTGGCCAGCAGCAGGGTGCCACCCCCAATCCAGGTGAGGTAGTCGCTGGCCTGCTGCCAGGCGTCGCTATCCTGGTCAATGCCCAGGGTCAGCAGGATGTTGATGTGCCAGTGGTGCAGCAGTAGCGGTGCTACCGTGCCCAGGATCAACAGCAGCCAAAGCGCATTGACCAGGGCCTGGCGAGCCAGGGTGAGGTTTCTGGCGCCCTGTTGGAGGGAGATGGCAGTCGCCGCCCCCATGGCTATCATGGCGGCGAGGCCGATCAGCACCATGATGACCGGATAGACCAGGTTGATCCCGGCGAGACCGGCGGCCCCCACATAGTGGCCGACGAAGATGCCATCCACCAGGTAATAGGCACCGGAGACCAGCATGGCCATGATGGAGGGGAGGGCATAGCCCCAGAAACGACGGGTCATGGCCCGCTGGCGGCGAATGAAATAGGCTGACATAGCTGTGCTTCTGCGGGTTGGGGGATCGAAGGCACAGTGTAGATTCTTATCTTTCTATTGATAATCCGGTGTTTATTTGATGGATTGATGAATATTGCTCATCAGTTTTGCGGGCTATGATGGGCCTTCAACATGTCTATCAGGGCCCGCAGGCCTTGGCCCAGCTGGTGGCGACTGGGATAGTAGAGATGGAAGCCGGCAAAGGTGGGGCTCCAGTCGGACAACACCGTCACCAGTCGCCCCGCCGCCAGGGCGTCGCTCACTTCCTCCTCATAGCAGTAGGCCAGTCCCAGGCCCGCCTCGGCCGCCCCCAGGTAGAGGGCGGGGGTGCTGGTGGTCAGCGGCCCGCTCACCTCGATCTCCAGCAGCTCGCCATCGGCGGCAAAGGCCCAGCGATAGTGGTGATGGGGGGTGAGGCGATAACCGATGCAGTCGTGCTGGCGAAGATCCGAGGGGTGGCGAGGGATGCCGCGCCTTGCCAGGTAGTCGGGGGAGCCCACCACCAGGTAGCGCTGCAACGGACCCAGGGGCACGGCTATCATCTCCTTGGGCAGTATGTCCCCATAGAAGAGGGCGGCATCATAGCCATCCTCGATGAGGCGCGGTATCAGCTCCAGCTCCACCACCTCCACCTGCATGCGCGGATAGCGCACCAGATAGTCGATAAGCACAGGGGCCAGCACCTCCTGAATGGCGGCCCTGGGCGCACAGATCTTCAACCTGCCGACCGGCTCATCGCCATGGCGAGTCAGTTCCTCCAGCGCCTCCTCCAGCTGACCCAGGGTCGGCAGCAACTGCGTCAGCAAGCGTTCCCCCGCATCGGTCGGCACCACGGCCCGGGTGCTGCGATTGAGCAACCTGATCCCCAGACGACTCTCCAAGCCCTTGAGGGAATGGCTCAGGGCCGAGGCCGAGACCCCGAGTTCGAGGGCGGCCCTGCTGAAACTGCGGTGGCGGGCGACGGCGGCAAATACCGCCAGTTCGGCAAGATCGGTGCGGGTGATGGTCATGTTCAGCAAGCGGCAGAGGGGGAAAACCAAGGGTACGCCAAGGGAGGGCGGGAGACAATCGGCACGCTGTCGCGGGGGTTGTAACTGCTTTGTTGCTCTTTTCAGGGGTGTTTTAAACCACCACCTATTTTTGATTTGTTAAAAAAATTTCGCAACATGGCGTATGTAATGTGATCTTGCTCGTTTGAAAGGCGACTGGAATCAAATTTTGGTTGATTAATTCAAAAAAACGCTGTGATTAATAGGGCCTTTTAACTAGAGTCAGCTCATCGGATGAGGTGGCCGTTGCCGATTTGTTAAATGGCGCGAGCGACACCCTCAGCATCACGATCTCATGCCTTCGTTTGTTGCGATTTGGTTGTCACATGGAGTGATGGCCAAATGGCCGGGGCCTGAGAATAAAAAAGGACGAACAGCAGGTGTTCCAGGGAGAGGGAACCGGGCCCATGCCCACCGACTAGTAAGAATCCACTTTCCTTGATGACAGGAACATCCCTATGTCTGACATGAATATTGCAGTTGAAGGCAGCTTGAGCAACGCCTCCTCCCGTGGCATCAACAAGGCCGATCTGGTCTGGATGCTGGGTCTGTACGGTACCGCCATCGGTGCCGGTGTCCTCTTCCTGCCGATCAATGCCGGCGTCGGTGGCCTCTGGCCACTGGTGGCCATGCTGGTGCTGGCCCTGCCGCTGACCTTCTTCGCCCACCGCGGCCTGACCCGCTTCGTGCTGTCCGGCTCCACCCGTGATGGTGACATCACCGAAGTAGTGGAAGAGCATTTCGGCAAGACCGCAGGCAAGTTCATCACCCTGCTCTACTTCTTTGCCATCTACCCCATCCTGCTGATGTACTCGGTGGCCATCACCAACACCGTAGAGAGCCTGATGGTTCACCAGCTGGGCATGACGGCGCCTCCCCGTGCCATCCTGTCGCTGGTGCTGATCCTGGGTCTGATGGCGATCGTTCGCCTCGGCGGCCAGGTGATCGTCAAGGCGATGAGCGTGCTGGTGTTCCCCTTCGTGATCACCCTGATGGGCCTGGCGCTCTACCTGATCCCGCACTGGAACGGTGCCATTGTGACCGAAGCGCCTGCGCTGTCCGAAGCCTTCAACGGTGACTTCATCAAGACCCTGTGGCTGGCCATCCCTGTCATGGTGTTCTCCTTCAACCACTCCCCGATCATCTCCTCCTTCGCGGTGGACAACAAAGGCCGCTACGGCGAGAAGGCGGAGAAGAAGTGCAGCAACATACTGCTGGGTGCCCACGTCATGATGGTGATGACAGTGATGTTCTTCGTATTCAGCTGCGTACTGAGCCTCTCCCCGGCTGACCTGGCGGCTGCCAAGGAACAGAACATCTCCATCCTCTCCTACCTGGCCAACCACTTCGACAACCCGGTGATCGCCACAGTGGCACCGCTGATCGCCCTGGTTGCCATCAGCAAATCCTTCCTGGGTCACTACCTGGGTGCGCAAGAAGGCATGAACGGCCTGATGGCCAAGGCGCTGCGCGAGAAGGGCAAGAAGGTCGAGATCAAGCAGCTGAACAAGGTGACCGCTGTCTTCATGATCCTGACCACCTGGGCCATCGCCACCATCAACCCGAGCATCCTCGGCATGATCGAAGACCTGGGTGGCCCCATCATCGCCATGCTGCTGTTCCTGATGCCGATGTACGCCGTCGCCAAGATCCCGGCCATGCGCAAATACGCCGGCAACCTCAGCAACGGCTTCGTGACCCTGATTGGCCTGATCGCCATGTCCGGCATCATCTACAAGCTGATTGCCTGATAATTCCGGTTACGCTGTTGAATGAAGAAGCCGCCTCCCAAGAGGCGGCTTTCTTGTTTGCGGCGCAGAGTGCTTAACAAAGCCGTGGTGGCGGCCTAACATGGCAGGATGTTTTTCTAGACGGGACAAAAGGATATGTCTGGGTTGAAAAAGGATCTCGGGCTCTGGCAGGGGATGGGGTTGCTCGCCACCTCATTGCTCGGCACCGGGATCTTCGTGGTACCGGCGACAGCGGCGTCGCTGGCGGGAGGGGCGTCGCTGTGGGCCTGGGTGCTGCTCATCGTACTGGTGCTGCCCATCGCCTTTACCTTCGCCCGCCTCGGGCGCCGCTATCCCCATGCGGGCGGGGCGCCGCACCTCATCGGGCTCGCCTTTGGCAACGGTGCCGAGCGTTTCTCCGCCTTCCTGTTTCTGGCGGTGCTGCCGGTGGGGCTGCCTGCCGCCCTCACCATAGCCGCCGGTTTCTGGCACGCCTTGTTCGACATGGGGGAGTTGACCCTGTGGGCCATCCAGCTGCTGACCCTGCTCGGGGTCTTCCTGCTGGGGCTGCGGGGGGCGCGCTCCTCCGGCAACCTGCAACTGTTGATTGCCCTGGCCATATTGGGGCTGACCCTGCTCATCTGGTTCAAGGGGGATCTCAGCTGGCGCGACGCCGCCCGGCCGCTGCCGACGGCCGCCGAGTGGCCCGCCATGGGCACGGCGCTGGCGGTGATGTTCTGGTGCTTCGTGGGGCTGGAAGCCTTCGCCCACATGGGGGAGGAGTTCAAGCGACCGGAGCGGGACTATCCTTTGGCCCTGCTCGGCGGCGTGCTGCTGGCGGGGCTCATCTACTGGGTGCACTCCCTGGTGGTGCTCAAATACGGCCTCTATGGGGACGAGGCGACCAATGCCACCGCCATCCCGGCCCTGCTCTCCCTGCTGTTCGGCCCCACCGCCAAGTGGCTGGTGGCGGTGCTCGGCTACCTCTCCTGCTTCGCCAGCATCAACATCTACCTGCAAGGGTTTGCGCGCCTAATCTGGAGCATGGCGCGCGAAGGCAAGCTGCCCGTCTCCCTGGCCCGGCTGTCGGCCCGGGGCGCGCCCCTCAACGCCCTGTGCTGGGTGCTCGCCATCTGCCTCGTCTCCATCACATTGATCCTCTGGCTCAGGCTGCCGCTCGATGAACTCATCCGCTACGCCAACGGCAACTTTGTGCTGGTCTATCTGCTCTGCATGGCGGCGGGCTGGCGTCTGCTTGGCGGCACGGGCAAGGGGCTGGCGGGGGTGAGTGTCTTGCTCTGCGCGGCCGTGCTGGTGGCGCTCGCCTCCCAGGTACTCTACGCCGTCGTGCTCAGTCTGGGGTACGCCTGCTTCTCCCTGTGGCGGCGCAGGCGCCGTCGCGCGGCGTCAGGCGACGTCTGCGCCATCAAGTGAGCCCTCCTCTGGATGAGAAAAGCCCCGCAGTGCGGGGCTTTTTGCTGGCTATCAGATGTGGTGGTGCTTAAAGGTCTGGCAGGTCGCTTCGCAAGAGGGCGTAGTGGCGAAGGGAGACAGGCCGATCCTCCTTCCACTCGCACCCTCGC
Organism: Aeromonas sp. QDB31; assembly: GCF_027707605.1. Lineage (NCBI taxonomy): Bacteria > Pseudomonadati > Pseudomonadota > Gammaproteobacteria > Aeromonadales > Aeromonadaceae > Aeromonas > Aeromonas sp. QDB31. Next base: position 336,789 of record NZ_JAPCIX010000001.1, read on the forward strand.
GCCGTGCCTTCGTAATGAAAGCCGGCCCGCTCCAGCAGGCGGGCGGAGGGGAGGTTGGGCTCTTCCACCACCGCCAGCAGCCGGTGCAGCTCTGTGGTGCGGTAAGTCAGCGGGAGCCACAGTCGCAGCGCCGCGCTCATCACCCCCTTGCCCCAATACTCGGGATAGAGCCAGTAGCCCAGCTCGGCTCGCCGGTGCTCAGGGTCAGCGTCGTTGTAGCCGATGGCCCCCAGCGGCTCGTCCGTGTGCCGGTCACGAACGAGGTGCCAGGCGCCGCGACCCGTGCGGGTCAGCTCGGCGTACCAATCCATCTGGGCCTGGCATACCGTCAGGCTGTCGTAGCTGACGCCGTAGTAGGCGATGACTCGCGGATCGGAGAGGCCGCGATAGATGTGGGGCAGGTCGGCCTCGGTGACGGGATCCAGCCTTATTTCTGGCGGTGTAGTTGAAGTCATGGTGGCTCCTTGCGGCCAGCCGTGGCTGGCCGCTTGTGTTGAGTCAAACAGGGGGGGATGGCCAAGGTGGTTTATGGCTGTGCTCATGATTCGACAAGCCCGAGCAGGCCGGCCAGTCTTGCCAGCTCATGGCGCCACTCTTGCTGCAGCCGCGTGGTCTGGTGCCTGGGCTTGCGGGCGAGATCGGCGGCCAGCAGGGCATCGAGCTCATACCAGCGGGCCAGCAGGGCCTCTTCGTCATCCTCCGCACTGGCAGTGGCCTGGCGGGCGTCGTGCCCGGATGGCCCGCCAGCTAGTGGCCTCTGCTGCTGGTCGATCAGCTCTGCATAGGCCCGCTCGGCACTGTGGGCCTCCTGGATGCGTCTGTCTCTGATCAGCCAGAAGCGGTTGCAACTGCGCTCGATCAGATCCCGGTCGTGGGAGACCAGCAAGACGCCCCCGGGGAAGGCGTTCAAGGCCTCGGCCAACTCCTCCTTGCCCGCCAGATCCAGGTGGTTGGTGGGTTCATCGAGCCAGAGCAGATGGTGGCTGCCGAGCGATAGGGCAAGAAACAGCAGCCTGGCCCGCTCGCCCCCGCTCAAGGCGTGCACCCGTTGGCCATGGCGGGAGTAGGGGAAGCCTGCGCGGATCAGCGCCTGGCGCCGTGTCACCTCCGGCAAGGGCGCCAGGGGATAGAGGGCGTCGCTCAGGGTGGCGTTGTCGTCCAGCTGCTGCAGGGACTGATCGTAATAGGCGATGCTGGCGCCGGGGTGGCAGTACCAGCCTTCCCCCGCCACCTGCGAAGCCAGCTCACGCCAGCATTGGCGCAGCAGAGAGGACTTGCCGGTGCCATTGGCGCCGAGCAGGGCGACCCTGTCGCCAGCCCGCAACCAGAGATCCTCAGCCCGCAGCAGGGGCGGCAAGCCGGGGGCGGGGCGCACCTCGAGGGCTTCCAGTCGCATCAGTGCATCGGCGGGCAGTGCCTGCCCGTGCAGCTCGAGGCGCCAGGGGGCCGGCGCCGCGACCTGGCTCTGCTCCTCCTGCAGGCGGGTGATGCGTTTTTCCATGGACTTGGCCTGGCGCACCAGCTTCTCGTTGTCATACTCGCGCCCCCAGATGGCGAGGCGCTTGCTGCTGGCACTCAGGCGGTCTATCTCCTTTTGTTCGTCGGCCCGGCGCAGGCGGGCCTGCTCGTCCTCTTCGGCCAGCGCCACCCTGGCCTGACTGCAGGGCAGGGCGAAGCGATGGAGTCGTCCGTCCCGCAGGATCAGGGTCTCGCGGGTCACCCGATCGAGCAGGCGGGCATCGTGGGAGACCAGCACCAGGGCGCCCCGCCAGCCAAGGAGGAACTGCTCCAGCCAGAGCAGGGCGGGCAAGTCCAGGTGGTTGCTGGGTTCATCGAGCAGCAGCAGGTTGGGCTGGCGCAGCAGGGCGCGGCCTATCTGCAACCGGGTGTGCTGGCCGCCGCTCAGGGCGCTGGCGGGTAATTCGGCCTGCTCTTCGAGTTGCAGCTCGGTCAGCATCTTGTCCACCTGCCAGTCGGCGGCGGGGTCACCCCCCAGGGTATCCTGCAGCACGGCGCGGGTGTGGAGCCCTTGCAGCCTTGGGGGCAGGTGCTGGGCCACGAACTCGCAGCGGCAGGGGGCGGCCTGCTGCACCCGTCCGTCATGGGGTTGCAACTCACCGGCCAGCAGGGCGAGCAGTGTGCTCTTGCCGCAGCCATTGGCGCCAATCAGGCCCAGGCGATCGCCGCTCTGGATGCCGAGATTGATGTGGTCAAACAAGGGGAGGTGTCCCGCAGTCATCTGCAGGGAGTGGGTACTCATCAGTGTCGTCATGCTCTTGCTCTCTTAAATGGCGGGATCAGAAATCCCTGTCATCAGGAGCGCTGGCGACAACGGTCGAGAAAGGTCTCGGTGTGGAAGGAGTCGGCTTTGCTCGAACCCGCTATCGCAGCGCGATGGTATGCAGGCAAGAGCAGGCAAATGTGCCGAACAGGCGGGCCGAAATGATCGGGCACGCTTGGATAACCATGTTTTACCTCCTTGTGTTTCGTTATGGCACGGTGCGGCGATTATAAGCGCAGAAAAAATAACCGTCTATTCACGGCGGCGCTCTGCGGGTGGGGCCGGAAGGAAGCTCGTCAGATACGGGGCAAAAAAACGCCCCGCTGGGCGGGGCGTGGTGATGGGTGTGTCAGTCGCGGGGGGTCTTGAGCGCCTGGATCACATCTTCATTAGGGGACAGTCCCTCCACATGGTTGAAGCTGTCCAGCCCCTCCTGCGGGGTGAGGGTGAAGGCGTCGGCACTCAGGTAGCTGCCGCTGCCGGCACTCTCGACCACGACGATGAGCTCGGGCTGCTTGTCGCCATTGAGATCCAGCAGCTTGAGCTCCTTGATGCTGCCATCGCGTGGCAGCACCTTGCCGTCGATGAACTGATCCAGCGGGAACTGGGGGTTGGCGCCGGAGTAGAGACGCACGTCGTAGCTGCCGGTGGAGGCAGGCTCGCCGCGCCCTTCGCTGACGGTCACTACCTGGCCTGAAGGGAGCGTCAGCTGTTTGAAGAACCCGTCCGCCGCCTGGCTGGCGAGGGGCAGGGTGAGCAGGCCGAGAGTAAGGAATAAGGCTTTCATGGATGTGACCCTTGTTGCTGCTTGTCTTGCGGTGTCAGTGGGCAGGGGCCTGGCCCCCGCCCTGTCTGTGGTCGACCCGAGGCCGGTTGTCGGCCAGCCCCTGTCGACCCTGTGTTTACCAGATCTTGACCCGTTTGGCCGGATCAAGATAGAGCTTGTCACCCGGCTGGATGTTGAACGCCTCGTAGAAGGCGGGGATGTTCGGCACCACGCCGTTGACCCGGTATTCCGGCGGCGAGTGGGGATCTGAGGCTAGCAGCATCTGCATCAGCTCGGGGCGATACATGCCCTTCCATACCTGGGCCCAGCCGAGGAAGAAGCGCTGCTCCCCGGTGAAGCCGTCCAGCACCGGGGCCTCCTTGCCATCCAGCGACAGCAGGTAGGCTTTGTGGGCGATGGTAAGGCCGCCGAGATCGCCGATGTTCTCCCCCAGGGTGAACTGGCCGTTGACGTACTGCCCCTTGATGGGCTCGAAGCGGTTGTACTGAGCCACCAGCCGGCTGGTGCGGAAGCGAAACTCCTTGAGATCCTGGGGCGTCCACCAGTCGCGCATCACGCCGTCACCGTCGGATTTGGCGCCCTGATCATCAAAACCGTGACCCATCTCGTGGCCGATCACCCCGCCGATGGCGCCGTAGTTGACCGCGTCATCCGCCTGCATGTCGAAGAAGGGGGGCTGCAGGATGGCGGCCGGGAAGACGATCTCGTTGTTGCTCGGGTTGTAGTAGGCATTCACCGTCTGCGGCGACATGTGCCACTCGTCTCTGTCTACCGGCTTGCCGAGGCGTGCCAGGTTGTCGGCGTATTCGAAGGCGCGGGCCCGCTGCAGGTTGCCCACCAGATCATCGGCACGGATCGAGATGGCGCTGTAATCCTTCCACTTGTCCGGGTAGCCGATCTTGGGTCTGAACTTGGCGAGCTTGGCCAGGGCCTGGGTCTTGGTGGCTGGCGACATCCAGTCCAGCTCCTGGATGCTCTGGCCGTAGGCGGTGCGCAGGTTCTCCACCAGCTGCTCCATGCGGGCCTTGGCCTCTGGCGGGAAGTAGCGCTCCACGTAGAGCATGCCCACTGCCTCGCCAAGGTTGTTGTCCAGCACCCCGAGCGCTCGCTCCCAGGGGGCGCGCTGCTTGGGCGTGCCGCTTAACGTGGTGCCGAAGAAGGCGAAGTTCTGGGCATCGGTCTGGCTGTCGAGGTAGGGGGCGAAGTCCGTGATGAGCTGCCACTTGAGGTAGGCCTGCCAGTCATTGACCGGGGTCTGCTGCATCACCTCGTTCAGGGCCGCGAGGTAGCTCGGCTGGCCGATGACCAGGCTCTGCTGCCCCGCAAGGCCGGCCTGACCGAGATAGGCGTCCCAGTCGATGGCGGGGGCGAGGCGCTTGAGCTCGCTCACCGGCCCCTTGTTGTAGTTCTTCTCCCTGTCCCGCAGGGCCACGTTGTCCCACTGGATCTGGGCGAGCCGGGTCTCGAGAGCCAGGATGCGTTTGGCCTTGGCCCCCGCATCCGCCTCGCCGAAGCGGCTCAGCATGGCGGCGATGTGCTGCTCGTATTTTTGCAGCAGCGCCTGGCTGGCGGCATCCGTCTTGAGATAGTAATCCCTGTCCGGCAGGCTGAGTCCGGATTGATAGAGGTAGACCGCATAGCTGTCCGGTGCCTTGGCGTCTGCGTCTATCCAGAAGCCGAACGGGGCGTTGCCACCGATGCGGCCGCTCTGGGCGAAGGCGCGGGCGAGGTCCTGAGGGGTTCGGATCTGCTCTATCTCGCTCAGCATGGGCAACAGCGGCGCAGTGCCCTTGGCGTTGCGGGTCTTCTGATCCAGATAGCTCTGGTAAAGATCCCGGATCTGCTGTGCCTGGGTGCCGGCGGCGGCCTTGCCGTCCAGCCCTTCCACCAGCACCCGCACGTCCGCCAGGGACTTGTCCCGCAGCATGTAGAAGGCGCCGTCGGCAGGCCTGTCGTCCGGGATCTTGGCGGTACCGAGCCAGTGGCCGTTCACGTAGCGGAAGAAGTCGTCACCGGGTTTGACCCGGGTGTCCATGTTGGCCAGCGCGAGGCCGGAGTGCTTGTCTGTCTGGTCCGGTCCCTGACTGCAGCCGGCCAGCAGGGCCAGCCCGATGAGGCCGGCCAGTATGCTTTTCTTATTGTTCATTTTTCTGATTCCAATTCGGGTTACTCAGCGTCCCTGCCCAGGTCGGGAGGAAACTCACTCTAGCAGTCGGGTTAGCGCTTGATAAGCCCGACTCTGCTAAGATCGGCCTGGTCGTATTGGGGAAGCCTATGATTTCTCGTATTTATTCTCGTTTTTGTCAGACTCTGCCCGCACCGGAAGGTTCCCGGGGCCTGTTGGTGGCCTTCAGTGGCGGGCTCGATTCTACCGTGCTGCTGGTGCTGGCGGTCCGCTTTGCTCACGCCCACGGCCTCACCCTGCGCGCCCTGCACGTCCATCACGGCCTGAGCCTTCACGCCGACGACTGGGTGGTCCACTGCGAAACGGTGTGTCAGCAACTGGCGGTGCCGCTCGTAGTGGAGCGAGTGCGGCTCTCCCGAGGCAATGGCGACAGCCTGGAGGCACAGGCGCGGGAGGCCCGTTATCAGGCCCTTGCCGCTCAGCTGGAGGAGGGGGAGTGGCTGCTCACCGCCCACCATCAGGACGATCAGCTGGAGACCCTGCTGCTGGCGCTCAAGCGTGGCGCCGGCCTGCGTGGGCTGGCGGGCATGGTGCCGAGCCAACCCTTTGCGGGTGGGCTGCTGCTGCGCCCGTTGCTCGAGGTGAGTCGGGCCGAGATGGCGGAAGCCGCGCAGTCACTTCCTTATGGCTGGGTGGAGGATGAGAGCAACGAGGACGTGAGCTATGACCGCAACTTCCTGCGCCAGCAGCTCATCCCCCAGCTCAAGGCCCGCTGGCCTGCGATGGCCCAGACGGCGGCGCGCAGCATGGCCCTGTGCGCCGAGCAGGAGGCGCTGATCAGCGAGCTGGCGGAGGCGGACTGGCAGGTGGCAGGTGAGGGCGATACGCTGTGCATCGAGGCGCTGCAGCCGCTCTCTCCGGTGCGGCGCAACAACCTGCTGCGCCACTGGATCCGCCGTCAGGGGGGGGAGATGCCGTCCCGGGAGCTGCTTGGCTTGCTGTGGCAGGAGGTGGCGCTGGCGCGCGAAGACGCGAACCCCAGGTTGAGTCTGCAGGGACTGGAGTGCCGCCGCTTTCAGGGGCGACTCCATCTGGTGCCGTCCGGCCTTGCCCCCCGTGAGGAGGTGTTGCCCACCCGGGCGGGGGAGACGCTCCGCCTGCCGGACGGACTGGGGACCTTCAGGCTGCTGTCATCGGATGGGGGAGAAGGGCTGCGCCCGCCACGGGAGGACGAGCCCCTGTCGGTACGTTTTCAGGTGGCGCCAGGCGTCATGCTCAAGCCGGTGGGGCGGGTTGGCAGCCGACGCCTGAAGAAGTTGTTGCAAGAATACGGGGTGCCTTCCTGGCAACGGGGACGCATCCCCATCCTCTACTACGGGGAGCAGGTGGCGCTGGTGGCCGGGCTCTTCGTCTGCGACGGATTTCTGGCGCCCGAGGGTGGCATGGCCTGGGAGTGGCGGCGTGCCGTCACCCTGGGCACTGGCTGACGGCACGGGATAAACGGCGCCCTATTCGAGGATGCCCGCTTCGCCGGCCTTCTTGCGGGCGTAGAGGTGGGCATCCGCCGTGGCATAGAGCCGCTCCACGTCCATGCCAGAGTGCCAGCTGGCGGCTCCCAGGCTGCACCCCACCGAGAAGGCGCTGAGCTCCTTGTGGCTGTGCAGTACATGTTGCAGCCGCAGCCAGACCGGGCGCCAGGCCTCGGGGTCCGCGGGTTGCAGCAAGAGGGCAAACTCATCCCCGCCGAGGCGAAACGCCTGATCCGTGCCGCGAATGCAGCCTTGCAGCAGTTGGGCGAAGCGGCTCAGCACCAGATCCCCCACCGGATGACCCCAGGTATCGTTGACCTGTTTGAAACGATCGAGATCCAGCAGCACCAGCACCAGACCGTGGGGTTCCCGGCAGTGTTGCTCCACCGCCCGGCCGATGGCCTCATCGAAATAGGCGCGGTTGCCAAGCCCGGTCAGATGATCGAGCCGCACCTGCTGTTCCAGCCGGCTCAACCGAAGATAGAGCGGCAGAGGCAGGCAGAACAGTTGGTGATATTGCTCCAGCAGCCGTCGCTGGCCGTCGCTCATGGGCTGATCCAGCTCGTACTGCAACTGGCCGAGCAACTGTTCATGCTGGCCGCGCAGCTCGAAGCGATAGCCATGCAGCACCTGTCTGGCCTGGGGTGGGTGAGCGATGAGGCTGTGAGGCTGGCCGCAGTCGAGGTGGAGCGTGTGGATCCGGACAATCTTTGCCACCCGCTCGGCAAAGATTGCCAGCAGGGCGTCAAGATCCCGTTGCCTCAGCAGCTCCTGAAGTTGCTGATAAGGATCCTGTCCGGTCAGCGGCGTAAGCCGCTCCATCTGCTGTACCCACTGCTCTATGCCGTGTCCGAAGCCGTTCAATGACGATGTATTTTCCACGTTGCAGCCTTGCACCTCTCCACTCATTAGGCGGGTTACTGCAATCCTCGTGCCCAAAATATGTTCGATGGAAAACAAAGGCGCTGGCTAGGCTTAACGAGATGAAATGGGAGGGTAAATAACCCCGGTGTGCCGCTTGTCGCGAGCGCCTGGAAGGGGCGGGATCCTGTCCCGTAGCCCCGAAGATGACCGGACGGTGCGAGGAGCCCGATGCACAGTTTCATCATGCCATGGGGACAGATAAAAGAGAGGGATGTGTGTACGCCGATGTGTTGATCCTGCTGCTCTCCGCCGTCCTGCTGGTGGCTATCTTCCGACGCCTCGGTCAGCCGGTGATCCTCGCCTACCTGTTCGTCGGCATGTTGCTCGGCCCCCATGGCGCGGCCATCGTCACCGGGCAGGCCATGATGCAGACCATAGGGGAACTCGGCATCGTCTTCCTGATGTTCTCCCTCGGGCTCGAATTCTCGCTGCCGCGCCTGCTCGCCATGCGCAAGCTGGTGCTGGGGGTCGGCGGCCTGCAGGTGCTGCTCACCTCATTGCTGTTCTTCTGGCTCGGCTGGTGGTGGGGTCTGAGCCTGCCCCAGGCGCTGGTGGTGTCGGGCACCCTGGCCCTCTCCTCCACCGCCGTGGTGATCAAGCAGCTCGGGGAGTTGCAGCAACTCCATACCCGGCGGGCCCAGCTCGGGGTGAGCGTCCTGCTGTTTCAGGATCTGGCGGTGGTGCCGCTGCTGGTGATGATCCCCATCCTGGCGAGGCCCGAGGTGCAGGGCAGCGCCTTGCTGGCGGAAGTCGCCTGGGCCTCCCTCAAGGGGCTGTTTGCCCTGTCAGTCTTGCTCGCGGTGGGAAAATGGCTGCTGCCCATGGTGTTTCACGAGGTGGCGCGGGCGCGATCCGATGAGCTGTTCGTGCTCAGTACCCTGCTGGTAGCTCTGCTGGCGGCCTCTCTGACCCAGTGGATGGGGCTCTCCATGGCGCTCGGGGCCTTCCTGGCGGGCATGATGCTGGGGGAGTCCCACTACCGTCATCAGCTTGAGGTGGATATCAAGCCGTTTCGGGACGTCTTGCTGGGGCTCTTCTTCATCACCATCGGCATGACCATGGAGTGGACGCTGGTGGCGAACGCCTGGTGGCAGGTGCTGCTCTGCGTGCTCGGGCTCATCCTGTGCAAGTCGCTGCTGGTGCTGCTGGCGGGCCGGTTGATGGGGGAGCGCAAGCGCGATGCCATGGCGGCCGGCATCATGCTGAGCCAGGTCGGCGAGTTCGGCTTCGTGCTGCTGGCGCTGGCGAGCCACCATGGCCTGCTCGGTCACGAGATGGTCTCTCTGCTCATCGGCGTCGGCGTCATCACCCTTTCTCTCACCCCCTGGTTGGTGCAGCGGGCCCTGGGGCTCGCCCACTCCCTCACCGACGGGGCCCTGCTCTCGCGCGCCGGGGTCGCCCAGTCGGGGCTCAGCAAGCATCAGCATGTCATCATCGCCGGCTTCGGGCGTACCGGGCAGACCTGTGCCCGCTTTCTCAAGCTCGAGGAGATCCCCTTTCTCGCGCTGGATCTCGACCCCGAGCGGGTGAGCGAGGCCAAGCTGGCGGGGGAGCAGGTGGCGTTTGGCGATGCCAGCCGGCGCGACATCCTGCTGGCGGCCGGTCTGATGCGGGCTCGCCTGGTGATCATCACCTTCGACGATCGCAAGCGGGTCGATGCCATGCTGACGCAGATCCGGGCGTTGGCGGGGGATCTCAAGGTGCTGGTGCGAACCCGGGACGACAGCTTCCTCGAGCACTACAAGCAGGCCGGGGCCTTCGAGGTGATCCCGGAGTCCCAGGAGGGTGCCCTGATGCTGGTCTCCCACCTGCTGGTCAACTGCGACGTCCCCCTAGGCCGGGTGATCCGGCGCATGGAGCACGAGCGCAGCAGCCAGTACCGCTTCCTGCATGGCTTCTACTGGGGAGATCAGAGTGCGGGCAACCTGGAGACGGATCAGTTGCTGGAGCGGCTGCACCCCGTGTTGCTGCACGATCAGGCCTGGGCGGTTGGGCGTCGGGTGCGGGAATTGCCCCTGGGGGAGGTGCGCATCAAGGCGGTCCATCGCGGAGAGCGGAGCCTGGAGCCGAGGGCCGATCTGAGGCTGCTCGCGGGAGATCGGCTGGTGCTGTTTGGTACGGCCGTGGCCATGGAGCAGGCGGAGCAGCGCCTGCTGGAGGGGCATTAGGCCCCCGGTCCGGGCGACGACTGCCTGTTCAGGCCTCCTCGCGGATCCGCTCTTCGATGTCCAGGAAAGACTCGATGTGCTGACGTTGCGCCATTGCATCCTGATACCCCAACCTTATCAACTGCTGACAGTAACTCGGGTGAAACATCAGGAAGCTGGCCAGACTGCTGCTCTCCTGGCCGTTCACCCCCAGTACCCGCAGCAGGCGGCGCAACTGGGTTGGCAGCTTGGGCAGGTAATCGAGGGCGATGAGGTCGAGATCCTGGCTTGGCCTGATGACACAGGTCTCCACCTGGCGCAGCTTCAGTCGGTTGCGCTCCCGCGGCGGGATGAGCGACAGGGTCTGGTTGATGCGTCCCAGTCGCTCCAGATCCGAATTCAGGGTGTCGGAGAAGACGGTGTTGAGCAGGTGGCTGGCGATGTTGGAGCTGGTCAGGCGGCTCTGGTGCGGGGACGCGCCCCCCTGATGGGGTGAATCCAGCGTCACCAGCAGGATCCGCTCTGCGCCCAGGTGAATGGCGGGGCTCAGGGGGCTCAGCTGGTGGATGGAGCCGTCACCGTAGAAACGATCGCCTATGGGGGTGGCGGGAAAGACGAAGGGCAGGGCTGCCGAGGCCAGCAGGTGATCCGAGGTGAGCAGGGTGCGCAGGCCGCGCCGCCTGGCCCGCTCCCAGGGCTGATGCTCGGCCCGCCCCTGGAAGAAGGTGGTGGAGAGGCCGTCGTCATAGTCGGAAGCCGTGATGGCGATGGCCTCCAGGCTGCCGTAGAGGATGTTGTCATCGATACGGTGATAGTCGATGAGCTGATCCAGCAGGCGGCGCAGGGGGGCATTGTCGAACAGGTGGAAGGCGTGGTTGCTCTGGGGGCTGATGAGACCGGCCGAGCCCTGATACAGGGTGCGCCACAGCAGCTGGCAGGGATGAAAGTCGAAGATGTGATGGGTCTCGAAACGGCGCCAGACCCACTCCAACTTGCGCACCCCCAGGTGAAAACAGGAGGCGTAGCACGCCAGCGCCGTGATGTTGAGGGCTCCTGCCGAGGTGCCGCACAGTATGGGGAAGGGGATGCCGAGGTTGCGGGGATAGAGCTCGGCCACTGCCTTGAGGACGCCGACCTGATAGGCGGCGCGAGCACCACCACCGGTCAACAGGAGAGCTGTATTGGGTCTGGCCATGCTGCTGTCCCTTATTGTGATAGCGCCACGGCTGATAAAAGGAGGTCGGCCATGATGCTGCGCCTTATTGTGATTGCAAGGGCGGGGTGCCACCGCGCACTTTAACTATAAGACGTTGTATCCCGGATAAAAATGGGCCGCCACCTCATTTTTTGAGGCGACCGGTACGGCGGGATCAGGCCTCGCTTCTGGGCTGGGTCAGCCGATCGAAGGCGGCGAACACGGGGGGGCTTGCCAGGATGCGACCATGGCCGAGTCCACGGGTACTCACCAGCCGGGTACGGCCGTCCTCTGCCGCCCGCAACGAGTCTTTATGGGGGGCAAACCTGTCTTCCTCGTCGTGAACGATGAGGGCCGCCCCCTGGCGACGAGCGAGACGACCCAGGGGGTCGACAGTGCTCAAGGGATGCTTATATTCGTGCTCGATCTCCTTGACCACCGCATCGAACAGCCGGATGGAGTAGCCGGAGCGGGCCACCATGCCATAGAGCTGGGGCACATAGTCGAGCACGGGCGAGATAAGCAGCAGCGGCAGTGCGTCGAGGGCGGGGTGGCGGCTGCTGAGGGTGACGGCGCCCCCCATGCTGTGGGTAATGACCCCCTGAACTGGGCCGACGCGCGCTAGGATCTCGTCGAAGGCGCGCACGAAGCGGGGCAGGTGCCCCGTGCTGCCCTCGCTCTGACCGTGGGCGGGGTGATCATAGGCCAGCGCGGTGAAGCCCTGGGCGGCGATATGGTTCATCAGCGGGTAGAACTGGCTGGCACTGCCGGACCAGCCGTGCATCAGCAGCCACACCGGCCCCTGGCCAAGCCGGTAGCTCATCAGGGTGCCCTCACCGGTGTGGATGGCCTGCTGCACCAGCCCGGTGGGGGCGGCGACCTCCCGGGTTGGGCGCTGCGGGGTCAGCAGCAACTTGCTGGCGGTGCGCTTGGCGTGGGCCGGTGCCAGTGCGTGGTGCAACCGGGTGCCAAGCCCCAGCAGCAACTTGCTCGGGCTGACGCGGCGGGTGTTGAAATAGATCTTGCTGCTCATGGTCATCCTGTGGTTTTTATGTGCGAACGGTCGTGCTTTTTTGTCTGTTTTTAAAAAGAAGAGCCAGAACCTCAGCGCCAGCTGGTCAGCAGATCTTCCACCTCGGGCCAGAAGTGGCGGGCCGGATCCTGACACAAGTCCAGCGCATTGAACACCTGATCTCCCAGATAGAGGCCATATAGCCGGTAGACGGCGCGCCAGGGATCCAGATCCCTGCGCCATTCTCCCTTCTCCTGGCCCTGCACCACCTGGCGAGCCAGATAGTCGAGCCAGAAACGCACCAGCTGGCGGGCCGCCTGCTGCACCTCCCCCTCCTGGGCCGAAGTCCAGGCGTCGAGGAACATGCAGCGTCCGGCAAAGCTCTGGTTCCACGCCAGCCAGGCCTGCAGCAGGGCCAGCAGTTTCTCCTGCTGGGAGCCGTGCCGTTGCTGGCGCACCGGCTGGATCACCCGCTCCCGGAACACCTCGGCAGAGTAGGCGAGCACGGCGATCTGCAGGTTGTCGCGAGACTGGAAATGGGCAAACAGGCCGCTCTTGGACATTTCGCATGCACTGGCCAGCGAGCCTATGGTCAGGCTCTCGAGCCCTTGCTGGCTCGCCTGCTCGAAGGCGGTCTGCAAAATGTTGTCGCGGGTCAGACGGCCCTTGCTCATCGCACTCTCCTCTCTGGGTTCTGCAGCATAAAGTACGATCGTGCTAATTGTCGAGCAACAAACCGCCATAGTGGTGGAGACAAGCTGCTGACTCAGCTGTCCTTGATGTCCATCTGCTGCAGGGCGATGACCGCCTGGGTGCGGTTCTTGACCCCGAGCTTTCTGAATATGGCGGTGATATGTGCTTTGATGGTGGCCTCGGAGACGTTGAGCTCCCAGGCGATCTGCTTGTTGAGGCTGCCGTCCCGCAACATGATCAGCACCTTGTATTGCTGGGGGGTGAGGCTGGCCAGCTTGCTGGCAAAGTCGGGGCCATCCTCGGACTCAGGGTGGAGGGAGATCCCTTCCGGCACCCAGTTGTCCCCCCCGATCACCGTATTGAGGGCGCTGACCAGCTCCTTCATGGGCACCGACTTGGGAATGAAGCCCAGGGCCCCGAGTCGCAGCACCTGCTGGATGATGGCGGCATCTTCCGAGGCAGAGACCACGACGATGGGCAAGTCCGGGTACTGGCCGCGCAGATAGGCCAGCCCCTCGAAGCCATTGGCCCCCGGCATCTTGAGATCTAGCAGCAGCAGATCGACTTCGGGGTGCTCCGCGAGCAGGTGGGTCAGGCTGTCGATGGAGTCGGCCTCCAGCAGCCTGGCCTCGTCGATGGCCATGTGCACCGCTTGATAGAGGGCGCCCCGAAACAGGGGGTGGTCATCTGCGATGACGATGGTAAATTGGCTGTCCATTGCTCACATTTTTGCTAACTGATTGTTTTGAAAAATCAAACTAGCACTGCTCCCCAAGGGGGTCAAACTCGCTGGTGTGCAAATGTGAGGCGACCATGAGATGTCGTGCCAACGGGGCCGACGGGGTGGTCATGAACAACCCAACGCAGGAGGCAATTGATGGGATCCTTGGTATTGACGGTAGGCACAGGTTCCACCTGGGCAATGCGGGCGTCACTGGTGCTCGCCATGAGCGGGCTGGAGTGGCAGGAGCAGGTGTTCGATCTGGAGGATGCCAAGGCGTTGCAACGGCTCAAGCGCACGGCACCGGCCGGGTTGGTGCCCTGGCTGGATGACGGCGAGCTGCGCATCCACGACTCCCTCGCCATCGCCGAGTATCTCCACGAGCTGTGCCCGGCGCGCCACCTCTATCCGACGGACCGGGCCGAGCGGGCATTGGCCCGCAGTCTGTGCGCCGAACTGCACGCGGGCTTTGGCCAGATCCGCAGTCGTCTGCCCTTCTTTTTGGGAGCGCCGACCCAGAGCGAGCCGCCGGTAGAGACCATCGGCGAGCTGGCTCGCTTGCAGACCATCTGGTCCCAGGCGAGAGGGCGCTTCTACTTTGGGGAGGCAGGGATCCTGGATGCCTTCTATGCGGTGATGGCCTATCGGTTGGCGAGCTACGGCATTTCGCTGCCCGGTCAGGCGGGCGCCTATCAGCAAGCCTTGCTGGCCTGGCCCCTGTGGCAGGAGACCCTGGTCAAGGCACGGCTGCAGTGGCCGGCCATCGCCCGGCAGTCGGCATGAAGTGTGCCTGTGCAATGAGAGAGGGGAGCCACTGGCTCCCCTCTTCGTTTGTCCGATTCGTGCCCGGTTATGGCTGCCGGCCGGCGAACACCACCACCACCTTGTCCTCCCCCTTCTCCCGCACGAAGGCGTAGGGGGCATCGGACAGCTTCTTGTGGCTGCCTGCCGCCACCGCCGGGTGGGCAGCGCGGAACTGGCCGAGTTGCTGCCAGTGCTTGACCAGATCGGCCTTCTCGCCGCTCCCCAGCTCCTGCCAGTTCATGTCGGATCGCACGCTCTGATCGAACACGCCGCCATCCTTGGCGAGCCCGCGGCCGGACTCGTCCCCGTAGTAGAGCTGGATGCCCCCCGGCAGCATCATGAAGCTGCTCGCGACCCGTCGTTGTAGCGGCACGTCCTGATAGTCGCCGAAGAACAGCTTGGTGTCGTGGGAGCTGATGTAGCTCAGCACGTTGAACTCGGGATCCTGGTTGATGCGGCTGGCGTAGCTGGCATAGGTGGGCTCGGCGCCCGCCATGCACTGGGCCTGGGGCAGGGCGAACTCCCGCTGATAGTCGAAGTTGATCAGGGAATCGAAGCCGTTCTGATACCAGAAATCCTTGGCGACCCCGTGATCCCATACCTCGCCCACCATGTAGAAGGGCAGATCGTCGAGGGCCTTGTCTGGGTTGGCGGCCTTCCACTCCTTGAGCGCGGTGGTGCCCGCCTGCTTGAGCTTGGCCCAGACCGCGGGCTCCAGATGCTTGACGGTGTCGGCCCGGAAGCCGTCTATGCCAAAGCGACGCACCCAGTCGGTGTGCCAGGCGATGAGGTAGTCGCTCACGGTGGCGTTGGGCAGGGCCTTGGCCCGGGTGTCTTTTTTCGCCGCCAGCAGCGGCGGCAGGCCCACCGGCTTGGTGGACTCGGTCAGGAAGTCCGGCAGCCCCGCCACCGAGCCGGTGACATCGTCGGTGCCGGGCTGCAGGTAGCCGGGCAGGCCGGCGCGCACCCAGTCAGGGCCCCACCATTTGCTGCTCCAATCGCTCGATTGATAGTCGATAAACTGGTTGTAGCCATGCCAGTTGAGGCCACCGTTCGGGCGCCACTCGTTCCAGCGGGTCGGCAATTTGCCGGTGTTCTGGGTGAGATCGGTGAGCCCCAGATCCTGCAGATCCGCCAGGGTGGCGTAGCCGGCGTGGTTCATCACCACGTCCAGGATGATCCGCATGCCGCGCTTGTGGGCCTCGTCCACCAGGGTCTTCAGGCTCTCCTCGTCGCCGTAGTTGGGGTCAATCTTGGTGAAGTCCAGCGCCCAGTAGCCGTGGTAGGCATAGAAGGGGAAGTTGCCCTGTTCGCCACCGCCGATGAAGCCGTGCACCTGCTCCACCATGGGGGTGATCCAGATGGCGTTCATGCCGAGGGACTTGATGTAGTCGAGCTTCTCGGTCAACCCCTTGAAGTCGCCGCCATGCCAGGTGGCGACCTCGTCCTGACCATCTTTCTGGCGGCCGAAGCTATGGTCATTGGCGGGATCGCCGTTGTGGAAGCGGTCGGTCAGCAGGAAATAGACGCTCGCCTGCTCCCAGCTGAAGGGCGCGGGTTTGGCCGTCTTGACCGGCTCGAGCAGCAGCAGGCCGCCGCTCTCCTTGCTCGGTGTCAGGGTCAGCTTGCCGCCCTTGACCACGGCTTCCTGTCCCGAGTAGGCATCCCGCAACCGGGTGCCGTCGGGCCAGACTCCCTTGAGTGATGCCGTGACCGGGCCGCCGTCCCAGGCGATACAGGGCTCTGTGGGGGGTTGGCGCTTGAACTCGCTCTTCTTGGTCGCCCGCAGCACCTTGAGGCTGGGTGTATCCGGGTTGAAGGTGAACTCGTAGTCACCGGCCAGCATCACCCTCAGGGTGAAGCTCGCCCCCTTGCTGCACTTGTCCATGGGCTGGGCTGTGCCGAAGGGGAGCGGCCTGGCCTCGGTCGGCCCGAAGCTGGTGCCGCAGCTGTTGCCCGCATCGGCGATGCGGATCTGGTGGCTCCCCTTGTCCAGCCTGTGGGTCAGGGTGACTGTGCCCTTGTCCAGCGTCAGCGCCTCGGCCACCGGTTTGCCATCCACGTGGAGATGCACCTCGGGGGCGGCCAGCGCCTGACCGACGAACAGTGGCGTGGCCAGCAGGGCGAGCCACAGGGAGGATGGGCGGAGATCGAAACGAGGCGAGGGACGCATAGGCCATTCCTTGAGCTGAGTGAGGAGATCGGGTTCCGTTGAGGCACTCATTCTAGGGGCCCTGCGGGTGGGCTTGGACCGGCAAAATGCCGATTTGTGAGGTCAGTTCAAATGGTTACGTTTTCAAGCCCGGCAAAGTGTGATGGCCGCCCTGCTGCCCGGAGCGCGGCGCCATAAAAAATGCCGGTCGATGGACCGGCATGTTCAGGTGGGGCTGTTCGCCTGCGGGGGATCGTTCGTCAGACGGTAAAGAACTTGAAGTTGACGAAGGCCACCGCGATGAAGGAGGCGACCATGCCGCTGATGCAGAGTACCGCAGGGCGGATGGACGGCCAGCGATGGGCCAGCAAGATGATGGCCAGCAGGGTCGGGTAGAGGCCGAACATGTAGCGCGGCATGGCGTTGAGCCCTGTCATCAGCGGTATGGTGCAGCAGATGAACATCAGGGTCGCCTCGGCCCAGCGCTTCTGGCTGAACAGGTAGCCATTCAGGCACCAGCCGAAGATCACCATGATGGAGAGGTAGGCCTTGCGACCGCCCAGCTCGAAGCCGCTCAGCCACCAGTCCAGGGGGCTGTCCATGTAGCGACCCCAGGCGACCTGGATGTGCTTGAAGGCGAGCGCATCCCCGGTCAGGTGATAGAGGTAGACCATGTAGGAGAAGAGGCCGAGGGGGATGAGCCAGAGGGTGAACACCACCTTGAAGGCCCGCTCGGTGAAGCGGAAGAATTCGCGCCAGCCATAGGCCTGCAGCGCCAGGATCAGCACGGGGAACACCATCATGACCCCCAGGTTGCGGGTCCCGGAGATGAAGATGCCGAGGAAGGCCACCATCAGCCACTGCTCGCGGTAGGCGAACAGGAACATCCCCAGCATCAGCGCCATGAACATGGGCTCGGTGTAGCCGGAGACGAAGTAGGCGGAGAAGGGGGAGAAGGCCAGCAGCCAGACCCCGAAACGGGCGGTCTCATCCCCCAGCTTGAGCTGGCGCAGCACCAGCAGCATCAGCGGCAGGCTGATGAAGAAGGCGATGTTGGCCACCAGCATCAGGCCGATCAGGCTCTCGATGTTTAGCAGGCTGGAGAGCCCGCCAGCAAGCATGGGGTAGAGCGGCATGAAGGCCCAGTTCGCCGCGTTGCCCTTGCTCAGCCAGCGTGGGTAGAGGTCGTAGCCGTTCTCGATGATGCGCTGGAACCAGACACAGTCGAACTGGCAATAGGCTTGCAGCGGACCTATGTCGGGGGCGCCGTAGAGCTGGACGCCGAAATAGCCCATGCCGTACAGGGCCACCCGGCTCAGCACGAAGGCGGCGATGATCATCAGCCAGTCGCGGCTGCTGATGCGCAGTGATGGGCGATAGGGGAGGGCATCCCCGGCGAGGGGAGGAGTATTGGTCATGTCATTCATCAGGCAAAAACCCAGACGCGAGAGAGTATGTAGGTGAGCACGGTGACCGTCAGGGTGGCAATCACCACCGGCAGCAGTCCGGAGAGGCCCGCAAACAGCAGGCCGCTCAGGATCAGGTTACGCACCGCCAGGGAGAAGAGGGCCACCAGCAGAAACTTGCTGGCGGCACCCTGCTTCTGGAAGGTGATGTAGCGATGGCCGAAAAACGAGAACCAGAACGCGATGGCAAAGGCCAGGGTCGTGACCAGATGCTCAGAGATGGCGGGCCAGGTATGGAACAGTGCGATGGAGGTGCCCAGATCGACGAGGGTCGCCCCCCCGCCGACAAAACCGAAGCGAACCAGCCGCCAGAATTCCTCACGGGAGATCATTGGGACGCCGGCTCCTGTTTGTCCGCATCCTGCGCCTTTTCACTCTGGGTTGCCGCCGCATCCGGCTGCTTGCCCGCATCCTTCCGGGCATACTGGCCGTAGACTCCCTCGATGAGGTAGACGGGGCGCTGCTTCACTTCCACGAACATGCGGCCTATGTACTCGCCTATGATGCCGAGCGACAGCAGCTGAATGCCGCCGAGGAACAGCATCACCGACATCAGGGAGGCGTAACCCGGCACGTCGATGCCGAAGAACAGCACCTGGGTGATGATCTTGAGGATATAGAGGAAGGCGATGAAGGAGACGCCGACCCCGACGTAGCTCCACACCCGCAGCGGCCAGCTGGAGAAGCTCATCAGGCCGTCGAGGGCGAAGTTCCACAGCTTCCAGTAGTTGAACTTGGTCTCGCCGGCGTGGCGGGCGGGGCGCTCGTAGGGCACGCCGACGGCACGGAAACCAGCCCAGGCGAAGAGCCCCTTCATGAAGCGGTTGCGCTCGGGCAGTTGCTTGAGAGCCTCGACCACCTTGCGATCGATGAGTCGGAAGTCACCGGCGTTCTCCGGCAGCTTGGTGCTGGTGGATAGGGCGTTGAAGAAGCGGTAGAAGCCGCCGGCGGTGAGGCGTTTCATCGGGGTGTCGGCGCTGCGATCCACCCGGATGCCGTAGACGGTGTCGTAGTCGCCGGTCTGCCACAGCTTGACGAATTCCAGGATGAGGGCGGGGGGATCTTGCAGATCCACATCCATGGGGACCATGGCATCGCCCTTGGCCTGATGCAGGCCTGCGGTCATGGCCGCTTCCTTGCCGAAGTTGCGGGCCAGGTTGACCAGGGTCACGCGGGGATCGCGGGCAATGGCCTGTTCGACCACTTCACGGGTGCGGTCGCGGCTGCCGTCATTGACGAACACGATTTCAAGCCGGTCTTTGAGGGGAGCCAGTTCGGCATCTATCGCGCTGATGAAGGCGTCTATGCTCTCTTCCTCGTTGTAAACGGGCACGACCAGAGAGAGTCGAAAATCGGCATGCGACATGGGAACTTCCTTATTGAAAGAATTATTTTATAAGACTACTGATGCTGGGATCTTCAGCTTCACTGCGCGACGGTCAGGCGTACCGACTGGACGTTGAGCGGTGTCGGAGCTGAGAGCGCAAGGAAGTTGGGATGCTTGGGATCGGCCGTCAGGGAGTCGCCCGGCAGGTTGAGCCTGATTTCGTTGATGCCCGCCTTGGCCAGCTTGACCGTGGTGGTGAAATCATGGCCGAGCGCCACCTTGAGCAGGGTGCCGGCTTGCGGACTGTTGATCCTGGCCTGGATGGTGAGCTGCTCAGGTTGAGCCTGCTGCTTGGGCAGCACGAAATAGAGTCCACCCTGACCGCTCAGCTCGGTGCCTTGCTCGCTCGGCTTCTTGGCCCAGCCTTCGCTCGAGAGGAAGCGGCTCGGTTTGGTCAGGTTGAGTTCGTTGCCCGGCTGGTAAGTCATGCTGGAGTTGTGTTCCCAGAAGCGGGTCTTGCCTTCCAGGTAATAGAGTTTGTAAGCCAGGCTCACGTTGGGGTGAGCGGCCAGGTAGAGGGTGTAAAGGTAAAAACCGCTCAATGCCAGGATGGCAGCCAGAAAACCGAACTTTTTGTAGGTCATATTACTCACTCGATGCCCGACGGATAGGTAGGCTGGATTCGCGCATATGCTAATCCAATTGCAAAAAAAGCATAGTGGATCACAAAAATAAATTTGCTCACATATTAACCCCCAATCCCCCTGCGTACCAAGGGGCTTTGGTGTCGTGCGCATCCTGCTTTTGTGGCGGGCATCCAGTGCGACCTGGGTCCTGTCCTGCCCATGGCCTTATCAGGCAAATGGCTGATATAGTGCATCGCTGTGGCAGGATCTGTCGCCATTTTCGTTTGACAGAATTAAGATGACCCGTCCCGCCGTCAAGGATGACCCATGAGACTGCTCTTCCTGTGTGTGCTCTGCTGTTTGCCCCTTCACTCGCTGTTGGCTCAACCGCTCTGTCCTTCCCCGCTGCGCGTCGGTTTCGATGACTGGCCCCCTTACCACTATTACCAGCAGGATGGCGACAAACGGCGGCTGCGCGGCTTCGCGGTCGACTATCTCAACGCCGTCTCGGCCCGGTTGGGATGCCGTCTCATCTACGTAGAGCGTCCCTGGAAGCGGGGGCTGCACGAGCTGGAACTGGGGCGGCAGGACATCGCCATGGAGGCCTACTTCACTGAGGACAGGGCGCGCTATGCCTGGTTCTCCACCGCCTACAATCCGGGGAGGACGGCGCTCTGGGTGCGCAAGGCCGGTACCGACGATGAAACGGATCTGGGGAGCTGGCTGGCTCAGGGCCACCGGCTGGGGATCACCCGGGACTACTACTATGGCGCCGAGATCTCCGAACTGCTGCGCCGTTACCCTGATCAGGTGAGCGCAGTCAATGACGTGCAGAATTACCGCAAACTGGTGCTGGGTCGGATAGACGGATTTCTCGGGGATAGTTTGGCCACTCCCTGGGGTCTGAAGAAAGAGGGGCTGTCGGAGGAGGTGGTCCCCCATGTGATGGGGATCTACGAGACGCCGACCTCTTTCATGTTGAGCAAAAAGACGATATCGAGCGAATTCGTGCAGCGATTCAATCAGGCGATCATGGCTGTTGGCAAGAGCGGGGAGCATGCGCTCATCTGGCGACGCTACACCTCCGCCCGCTAGCAAAGTCGCCGCCATTCCCGCATCATGGGCACCTGACCGTTGCGCCTGACAGGCCGAAGTGAACCGATTTGAGGCAAGCGTGGTAAGAAGCATGGGTAAGAAGTATTGGTTGGCATTGGCAAACCTTATCTGGCTGGGCTGCTGGCCGGCTGGCATGGTCCATGCCAGCACAGAACAGATGGTGGTGGCCAGTCCCAGCATCCAGCATGACTGGTATCAGAACAGCACCGCAGAACAGGCACGCCATGAGCTGGAGCTGCAACTGCAGGAGGCGGTGCTTGCCCAGTTGCACCCGGATTTCTATCGGCTCTGGCAGCAGTTGCAGAAGACCCCGGCCGATCGGCGCGGCGCCCTCTACGACGAAGCCTTCGGCAAGCTGGCGCGTTTCCAGCAAGCCTGGCGCGCCATGGACCTGGTCGCCCGCGAGCAGATGCAGACCCTCAAGCTGGACCTGACCAAGCCCCTGGCCCATGAGCCCCTGGGTGACAACCTGCTGGATCAGGTCAAACAGCTCAGGCCCCAGGTCGCCGAATATGAGGCCGTACGCGATGAAGTGCGCAAGCTGCTGGCCATGCCCATGGCCAAGCATTGGCCGACCCTGGACATGCCGACCCTGCGAGCCGGGGAGAGCGCTACCGAGCTCGGCCAGATCCGCTCCATCCTCAACGAGCTGGGGGACGGTGCCCCGAACCACCAGGATGCCACCTATGACGCCGAGACCGAGCAGGCTATCAAGCAGTTCCAGCGCCGCCATGGCCTGACCGCCGACGGCATCATCGGCCGTCAGACCCGCTCCTGGCTCAATACCGGGCCGCAAGTGCGTGCCAGCCTGCTGTTGCGCAACCTGTGGCGTCGGGATCTGGTGGATCACCTCGCCGGCCGCTACGTGCTGGTCAACATCCCGGATTACCGCCTGAGCGTGGTGGAGTCCGGCAGCGAGGTCTTTACCAGTCGGGTCATCGTCGGCAAGGAGCAGCGGGCCACCCCCATCCTTGCCAGCGAGATCCGCTCCATCGTGCTCAATCCCGCCTGGCATGTGCCGCGTTCCATTCTGAGCAAGGACATTCTGCCCAAGCTGGGACGGGATCCCGCCTATCTGGACCGCGAACAGTTCGAGGTGATCGACGGCGAGGGCAACCCGGTGCAGTTCAGCGAAGATGGCTGGCACCATGCGCTGGCGTCCGGCTTCCCTTACCGGTTGCGGCAAAAGCCGGGGGATCACAATGCCCTGGGGCGCTACAAGTTCTACCTGCCGAACAACGATGCCATCTACCTGCATTCGACGCCGCGCAGGGCCCTGTTCGAGCAGGGGGCTCGCGCCTTCAGCTCCGGTTGCATCCGGGTCGAGCATGCGGACGATCTGGCCGAGCTGCTGCTCGCCGACTCCCGCTATCAGCCGGACAAGGTCGCCAGCATCCTGAAAGAGACCCAGACCAAGTGGCTGCCGTTGACTACCCCTATCCCGGTGTTCACCGTCTACTGGAGCAGCTGGATCGATGAAGAGGGGCGCCAGCAACTGCGCAATGATATTTACGGATTCGATCGAGTGAGCTTTCAGAGCCGCTTGCTGTGATCCCCGCCACAGAGTGAAGCGCCCGGCCAGTGCCGGGCTTTTTCATGGGCCTTTGCGGTTTGACATGACTTTTACGGGCGGGTAGTTTCGGCCTCTGTATCATATTCATTCACCACTGTTACTTCACTCTGGAATGGACGGACAACGGATGCTGGAACAAGAGATAAGCCGACGCCGTCTGCTGCTGGGGGCCGGTTGCCTGATGGGGGCCAGCCTGCTGTCGTTCCCGGCCGTGGCGAGCCGCAGTACCACAGGGCGTGAACTCAGCTTCTTCAACCTCAATACCGGCGAGCGGGTCAACGCCAGCTATTGGGAGAATGGTCGTTATCTGAACGATGGTCTGGCGGAGCTCAACCATATCTTCCGCGACTATCGCCGCAACGAGGTGTTCAACATCGACAGAAAGCTGTTCGATCAGCTGTTTCTGCTGCAGCACAAGCTGGGCCGCAAGGGGGAGATCCAGCTCATCTCGGGGTATCGCTCCCCGGCCACCAATCGCCAGAAGCGCCAGCGCAGCCGTGGTGTCGCCAAACACAGCTACCACACCCTGGGGCAGGCGGTGGATGTGCGCATCCCCGGCGTGCAGCTGGCGCACCTGCGCAAGGCGGCTCTGAACCTCAAGGTCGGCGGCGTGGGTTACTACCCCTCCGACAACTTCGTCCACCTCGATACCGGGCCGGTGCGCAGCTGGTAACGGGTTGGCACAGGAGGGCTCCGAGCTGCTAGGCTCTGGGCACTATCCAGAGGAGAGACAGATGAAGCAGATTCTGATCGGGGGCCTGATCGCCCTGCTGCTGACCGGGTGCAGCAAGCTGAACCGGGAAAACTACGACAAGCTGAAGATGGGGATCACCTATGCCGAGGCGAGCGCCATCCTTGGCAAGGCGGAGCGCTGCGACGATGCGCTCGGCACCACCAGCTGCGTCTGGGGTGGAGACGGCAAGAACATCAAGATCCGTTTCATCGCCGACAAGGCCACCTTCTTCAGTTCGGAAGGGATCAACTGAGTCAGTTTTTTCACTGCCATCAGCAACAAAAAAGCGCCATCCGGCGCTTTTTTGTTGTGTGCAATCCAGCCAATCTGGCCAGAAACTGGCGCGCTCAGTGGGTGGCGTACTGGTAATTGAAGGTGGGGAGTCCCCACTTGAAGCGCACCGCCAGCAGCCGCAGCACGAAGCCGATGCCGATGGCCCCGAAGGCGGCCCAGTCATTGGGCAGGCCTTGATCCAGCGCGAAGCAGTAGAGAGCGGCCGTCACCAGGGAGACGGCGGCGTAGAGCTCGCGCTTGAACACCAGCGGGATGCGCTGGCACAGGAGATCCCGCAGCACGCCGCCAAAGACGCCGGTCACCACCGCCATGATGCAGGCGATGCCGGCCCCGTGTCCCATCTCGAGCGCCCGGGCGGCGCCAAAGATGGAGAATACCACCAGCCCCAGGGCATCGAGCGCCAGGAACAGCTTGCCGAGATAACGCATCAGCGGGGCCGAGATGACGCCTGCCATGGCCGCCCCCGCCACCAGCAGCACATATTCGGGGTGCTCCACCCAGAGCAGGGGGTAATGCCCCAGCAGCACATCCCGGATGGTACCTCCCCCTATGGCCGTCGCCGAGGCGATGATGACGACACCAAACAGATCCATCCGCCGCCGGCCCGCCGCCAGCGCGCCAGTCATCCCTTCGGCCACCAGGCCGAGCAAGAAGAGTGCATGTAACATGAGTTATCCCAGGGTGCGAGAAAGGCCCGCATCCTAACAAGCCTGGCCTGGCACGACAAGCACTCTCATGTTTGCATTAGATTAAGTAATGAAAAGGGGGCCCATGCCCCCGTTTTTGGTTATGTCTGCGCGGCTCAGCGGCGAAGCTGCTCGTTGCGATACTGATCCACCCACATGGCGGTGGCGCCGCAGATGGCGACCGGCATCACGAACAGATTGACCACGGGAATGGCGGAGAAGAGGGTGACCAGGGCCCCGAAGCTCAGGCACTTGCCGCGGCGCTGCTTCAAGGCATCTCGCATGGTGATGAAGTCGATCTTGTGGTTGTCGAACGGGTAGTCCACATACTGGATCGCCATCATCCAGGCGCTGAACAGGAACCAGAGCACAGGTGCCAGGGTCTGGCCCACCACCGGGATGAGGAACAGGATCAGGCAGCCGATGGCCTTGGGCAGGTAGTACTTCAGCTTGGTCCACTCGCGGCTGAAGGTGCGCGGCACGTCCTTGACCACGTCCAGCATGCCGGTGTCGCTCACCGCCTCGCCGGTGAGGATCTGCTCCACCTTCTCCGCCAGCAGGCCGTTGAAGGGGGCTGCTATCCAGTTGATCACCGAGCTGAAGATGAAGGAGAACACCACCAGTATGGTGATGAGGGCGATAGGCCACAGCAGGTAGTCGAGCCAGGAGAGCCAGCTCGGGATCTGCTGGTGCAGCCAGGCGAACAGGCCGTCCAGTTGCAGCAGCAGGGCATAGAAGGCGCCGGCGAACAGCACGAAGTTGACCAGCAGGGGGATCAGCACGAAGGTGCGGATGCCCGGCTGGCGAATGAGGGAGAAGCCGCGCAGGAAGTAGTCTGCACCGCTGACCGAATCTTTGACCATGTGAGGGGATTGGCTCATCTGAGATCCATCAATGAATGGGTAGGGTGCCAGCATATTACAAACAAGCCTCCAATTTGGTAAAGTCGCGAACTATTCCCGATATCCCGCCAGGTCAGGCTGGATGCTGGATGATATTCGTGGGCTGACTGCCTGCGCACGACCAACAAGGCCGGGTCCGGATCTGGTAAAGTCGCGAACTATTCCCGATATCCCGTCCGGTCAGGCCGGATGCTGGATGATATTCGTGGGCTGACAGCCCGCCCGCCGCCTCTTCACTTCGCCACTGACACGGGTCGCCATGCGTCTGAAACTGATCAAACTCGCCGGCTTCAAGTCGTTCGTCGAGCCGACCCGCATTGAACTGTCGGCCGACATGACCGCCGTGGTGGGCCCCAACGGCTGTGGCAAATCCAACGTCATCGACGCCGTGCGCTGGGTGCTGGGGGAGAGCTCAGCCCGCCACCTGCGCGGCGAGAACATGACGGATGTCATCTTCAACGGCTCCATCAACCGCAGCCCCCATGGCCGCGCCTCGGTGGAGCTGGTGTTCGACAATCCCCACAACCGGGTGCCCGGTGAATTTGGCCGTTATACCGAGATCTCGGTGCGCCGCGAGGTGCTGCGTGACGGCTCCAACCACTACCAGATCAACGGCCAGAAGTGCCGTCGCAAGGACGTGACTGATCTCTTCCTCGGCACCGGCCTGGGCCCGCGCAGCTACGCCATCATAGAGCAGGGCACCGTCAGCCGGCTGGTGGAGTCGCGCCCGGCGGACCTCAAGCTCTTCATGGAGGAGGCTGCCGGCGTCTCCCGCTACAAGGAGCGGCGCCGGGAGACAGAGCAGCGCATCCGCCACACCCAGGAGAACCTGGAGCGCCTCGGCGACATCCGTGGCGAGCTGGGTTCCCGTCTCGAGCACCTCAAATCCCAGGCCGAAACCGCCGAGCGCTACAAGCAGCTCAAGAGCCGCAGTCGTACCGCAAGGGCCGAGCTCATCGGCTCCGAGTTGTGGGCGCTGGAAACCCGCCTCGGCGAGGCCAAGAGCGAGCTGGCCCAGGCAGAGCAGGCGCTGGTGGCGCTCGATGCCAAGCGCACCGCGGACGAAGGGCGCCACGTCACACTATCGGTAGCCCGTCAGGAGGCTCAGGCCGAGCAGGCGAGCCGTCAGCAGCAGATCTTCCTTGGCGGCCAGGCCATCGCCCGCCTCGAACAGCAGCAGCTTCACCAGACCGAGCTCGGTCGTGACTGGCAGGCACGGCGTCAGGCCCTGGGCGAGCGCATCGAGACCATCAGGGGGGAGCTGGTGAGCCAGCAGGAGCAGCTGACCGAGGGCACCCTCCAGGGAGAGGTGGAGTCGGCGCGCCTCGAGCAGTGTGAGCAGTTACTTGCCGATCAGCAGGCTGTTCGCCTCGCTGCAGGTGAGCGGCTGGAGCTGGCCCGCCAACGCCAGCAGCAGTGGCAGCAGCAGCTCGGCCAGGCACAGGGCAGGCTCAACCAGACCCGCGCCCAGCGAAGCGGCCTGCAGGAGTTGCAAGCCAAGACACGGCTGGCGCGACTCAAGCTGGAGGATGAACAGGCCGGTCCCCTCGGCGGGGAAGGTGAGAGCCTGCAGCCCGCGCTGGATGCCCTGTCGGATGAGCTGGCACTCTCTCGTGCCCGCCACGAGGCGTTGGAACAGGCGTGGCAGGCCGGCGTGGCCAGCCACGAGGCCCTCAAAGAACGGCGAGATCGGCAGGGCGGCCTGCTACGCGAGCTCGGGGCCCGCCTCACCACTCTTAATCAGATGCTGGGGGAGCAGATGCTGGGCGCCACCCTGGCGGATCGGCTGCAGGTCGCCCCCGAGTGGGCCCAGGGGCTGGACAAGGTGCTCGGGCGCTGGCTCACCGCCGAGCCGGGGGACCAGTGCAACCTCGAGCAGGGCGGACTCTGGATTGGCCCGGCTCACCCTGCGGTGCCCGGTACCCTGGCGGCCCGGATCGAGGGGGATCACATCCCCGCCTTCCTCAACGTCATCTGGCTGGCCGATGACAGGGAGGCGGCCCTGGCCCGCCAGTCATCCCTCCTGGCCGGTGAGTCTGTGCTGACCCCGGCGGGGGACTGGTTTGGCCCGAACTGGGCCGATCTCGGCCAGGGCGGCGCCCTCGGCACCCTGGCGCTGCTCGGTGAACGTGAGCGGTTACACACCGAACTGGCCGCTGGGGAGCAGGCCCTGGTTCAGCTGGATGCCCAGTTGAAGGCCGCAGATGCCGACCGCGCCCATTTGCACAGCGCCCTTGAGGCGAACCAGCGCACCCTGCGCGAGCAGGAGCTGCGATGGCAGCAACTGCGGGAAGCCTGGAGCCTGCAGCAGGGCCAGCGTCAGGAGCGGCTGCTGCGTCTAGGCCAGCTTGGGGAAGAGCTGATCCGGCTGGACAAGGAACAGGCCGAGGAGGCGCAGCGGCTGGCCGCGGCCCAGCAGCAGCTCGAGCTGGAAGAGGCGCACCTTGCCGAGCTGCAGGAGCAGGGGGAGCCGCTTGCGGAGGCACTCTTGCTGGCCCAGGAAAGAGTCGCCAGTGCCGAGCGGGCGTTGGAGGAGGCGCGTGCGCGCCGGGAGCAGCAACAGGCAAGCTGCCAGCGCTGGCAACTGGCGCAGCAAAATCTGGCGCAGCTCATCGCCCTGCGCGAGCAGGAGCTGGCCCGGCTCGGGCTGGAACTGGCCGAGCTCAAAGGGCCGGACGCTCAGGCGGTGCAGGACATCTCGCCCCTGCTGGCGGAGCAACGCAACCTGGAGGCGCAGCAGCTGGCCTGTCATCAGCGGCTCGCCGAGCTGGAGCGTCAGTTGGCCGAGCTGGAGCAGGCCAGAAGCGCCGACCACAAACAGTTGGTGACCCTGCAGGAGAAGCTCGCCCAGCTCAGACTGGAGCGGGAGCGCAACCTCACCCGGCGACAAGGGCTGCACGAGCAGTTCGAAGAGCTGGGCGTGCGTCTGGTGGATCTCGATCAGGCCGTGCTCATCGCCGCCGATCGCGGCAAGCTACGCCAGGAGATCCAGACACTGGAGACACAAGTGGAGGCACTTGGCGCCATCAACCTGGCGGCGCTGGAGGAGTATGAAGAGGCGAAAACCCGGGCAAGCTACCTGGAAAATCAGTGCCAGGATCTGGAGCAGGCGCTCGAAACCCTGAGCCAAGCCATTAAAAGAATTGATAAAGAAACACAAATACGCTTCCGCGACACTTTCGATAAGGTCAATGAAGATTTAAAATCCCTGTTCCCGAAAGTGTTCGGGGGGGGCAGTGCCTGGCTTGAGCTGACCTCGGATGATCTTTTGGAAGCCGGGGTGAGCATCATGGCAAGACCTCCGGGCAAGAAGAATGCTACCATTGCCCTGCTTTCCGGGGGGGAGAAGGCGCTAACCGCCCTTGCGCTGGTTTTTGCCATCTTCAGACTCAATCCAGCTCCCTTCTGTCTGCTGGATGAGGTGGATGCACCGCTCGATGAAGTGAACGTGGGTCGCTTCTGTTCTCTTGTCAAAGAGATGTCGAGCACAGTACAGTTCGTTTACATCAGTCATAATAAGGTCTCCATGGAGATGGCCGAGCAGCTGATAGGCGTCACGATGCAAGAGCCCGGGGTTTCTCGCATCGTGTCGGTTGACATCGGTGAAGCCGTCGCTTTGGCTGAGCAAAACTAGAAAGAGAAGCAGCTAATGCAGGAATTGCGTTACATCTTGGTTGCCCTGGGCGGTATTGCCATCGCGGCATTGCTCATTCACGGGTTGTGGAGCAACAGAAAGAACCGTCAGGCACCGATCAAGGAAAAACCCCTGGGTCGGATGGAATCCAAGTCACGGGATCGTGACAGCGATGCGTTTGACAGCGATGGCATCGGTCAGGTGCGCGTGGTCAGCGGTGGCCGTCGTGCCGAGCCCAAGCTGCGCAACGACGAGGCCCATCAGCCGGAACCCCGCCGTGCCGCCACCGTGCCCGCCTTCGATGAGGACGAGGATGACGATCTGCCGCCGCCCGTGGTGCGCAAGCCAGCCCCCCGTCCGGTGACGCCGCCCCCCGTCTATGAAGAAGAAGACGAGTATGAGGAGCCGAGCGCCGAGCCTGTCGAAGAGGTGCCTGCAGCGCCGGTACGCAAGCCTGCCCAGGTGATCCGCCGCACCCCGGTGCACCGCTCCCGCCCCCAGCGCGAACCCATGATGCAGCCACTGGACGACGAACCGCTGGTGGAGCCGGCCTACGCCCAGGCGCCGACCTTCGGTGCCCGCGAGCCCGCACCGCAGCAGCAAGCCCGCTATGCCCAGCCCGTGTCTGCGTATGAAGAGCCCGATTATGATGACGAGCCCGCCTACGAAGAGCCGGTCCAGGTGGCCGAGCCTGTCCAGGAGCTGCCGCCGGTCGAGAAGATCTGGCAGGACGTCTATGTCATCAACCTGATGGCCCGCCCTGGTCACGATCTGCAAGGGGCTACCCTGCTCTCCTCCCTGCTGGCGCTGGGCTTCAAGTTTGGCGAGATGGATATCTTCCACCGCCATGAAGATCTCAACGGCAAGGGTGAAGTGCTCTTCTCCATGATCAACATGGTCAAGCCGGGTACCTTCAACCCCTATCGCATGGAGCAGTTCAGCACCCCGGGTGTGTCCCTCTTCATGCAACTGCCCCTGCGCAGCAACGCGGCCTTTGCGTTCGAACACATGCTGCAGGCGGCGGATCAGCTGGCGAGCGATCTCGATGCCATGCTGACCGATGCCTCGCGCAGCCCGCTGAGCGACGACGACATTGCCCGTTATCGCCATGAGCTGGCGGCCTACGAGGCCAGCCGCGACTAAGGCAGCCTGCGGTCGATTGAGAATAACAATGCGGTACCCAGGTACCGCATTTTTGTTTGTGTATCTGTTAACTAAATTACGAGATATACCAATGAGTAATACGTATTCCCGTCATCGTGAGTTAAGCCGACGGCTTACTCTTTATGGTTATCAATACCATACGCTCAACGAACCAACGATCCCTGATATTGAATATGATCGTCTAATGCGAGAGCTAATTGATATAGAAAGACAACAACCAGCTCTGCGAACTTCTATGTCACCGAGCCAGCGTGTTGGTAGTCCCCCATCGACGGAATTCCGACAAGTTCAGCATGAAATCCCCATGCTTAGCTTGGATAATGTTTTTAATAATGAAGATCTTGCTGACTTTGTCCATCGAATTGAAGGACGTTTACGGTCTAGTCGTGAGTTAACATTCTGTTGTGAACCTAAGTTGGATGGGCTTGCGGTTAGTCTGCTCTATGAGAATGGGATACTGGTTCAGGCTGCGACTCGTGGGGATGGACGAGTTGGGGAGAACATTACTGATAATGTGAGAACGATTAGATCTGTTCCCTTGGCTCTCCAGGGGGAAGATTGGCCTCAACGTTTGGAAGTTCGTGGTGAAGCTTTCATGAAAAAGAAGGACTTCAATGACCTGAACGAACGGGCTTTAGCTACAGGTGAGAAAGTTTTTGCTAACCCACGTAATGCTGCAGCTGGCAGTCTAAGACAATTGGATTCTCGTATTACATCTCGTCGCCGTTTGAGCTTCTACGCCTATGGCGTGGGCATAGGCGGCGACGAGCTGGGGAACTCCCACTTCGCTCGCCTCAACCAGCTCAAGGCCTGGGGGCTGCCGCTCAGCCCCGAGGTGAAGCTCAAAGAGGGCGCTGCCGGTTGTCAGGCGTTCCACGACGACATCCTGGCCCGCCGCAGCGAGCTGCCCTACGAGATCGACGGCGTTGTCTACAAGGTGGACGACATAGCACTGCAGCAGGAGCTGGGCTTCGTGGCCCGGGCCCCGCGCTGGGCCACGGCTCACAAGTTCCCGGCAGAAGAGGAGATGACCCTGCTGGAGAACGTCGAGTTCCAGGTGGGCCGTACCGGCGCCGTGACCCCGGTGGCCAAGCTTAAACCGGTGTTTGTCGGCGGCGTCACCGTCTCCAACGCCACCCTGCACAATGCCGACGAGATTGAACGCCTCGGCGTCATGATCGGCGACACAGTGATAGTGCGACGGGCGGGGGACGTGATCCCGCAGATAGTGGCCGTGGTAGAGGCCCAGCGCCCCGCGGATGCTCGCGCGATCCTCTTCCCCACCCAGTGCCCTGTGTGCGGCTCGGCGGTGGAGCGGCTGGAGGGGGAGGCGGTGACCCGCTGCTCCGGCGGCCTCTTCTGCGAGGCCCAGCGCAAGGAGGCGATCAAGCACTTCGCCGCCCGCCGCGCCATGGATGTGGATGGCCTCGGTGACAAGATAGTGGAGCAGTTGGTGGACAAGGGGCTGGTGAAGACACCGGCGGATCTGTTCAGCCTCAACGCCATCCAGCTGGCGGGTCTCGAGCGGATGGGGCAAAAATCTGCCCTCAATCTGGTGGCCGCCATCGACAAGGCCCGCAGCACCACCCTGCCGCGCTTCCTGTTTGCCTTGGGGATCCGTGAGGTGGGGGAGGCGACGGCGCTGAACCTGGCCAACCATTTCCTCACCCTGGATGCCCTGCGTGCCGCCTCGGTGGAGCAGTTGCTAGAAGTAGCCGACGTGGGGGACATAGTGGCCAAGCACGTCTACTACTTCCTGCGCCAGCCCCACAACATTGAGGTGCTGGAGGCCCTGCTGGCCGCCGGCATCCACTGGCCTGCCATCGAGAAGAAGGAGGCAAGCGATCAGCCTTTCGCTGGCAAGACCTTCGTGCTGACCGGTACCCTCACCACCTTGTCCCGCAACGACGCCAAGGCGGCGCTGCAGGCCCTGGGGGCCAAGGTGGCGGGCTCGGTGTCGGCGAAGACAGATGTGCTGGTGGCTGGCGAAGCCGCCGGCTCCAAGCTCGCCAAGGCCCAGGAGCTCGGCATCACCGTCTGGAGTGAAGAAGAGCTGCAACAGGCGTTGCAGGGCTGAGTCGCCAACACAGAACGAGAAACAAAGAACCCGGCATGGCCGGGTTCTTTGTTATGAGGGCCTGACTGGGTCAGTCGCGCCAAAGGGTCCTGTAGCGCCACTTGTCGGGCAGGGTGAGCCGCCAGCGGACCAACTCGCTTTCGCTGAAGACATACTCTCCGCGCAGGGCGGCACGCGGAGCCAGGGTCTTGGGTTGGGCTCCCGCCAGTATGGCATTGACCAGTTCGGCCGCCTTGGCCCCCTGATCGCGGCCATCGAGCACCAGACCACCGATGGCGCGGCCCTTGCCCACCGAAAACTCCCAGAAGCAGAACAGCGGCACCGGGCTGTGGGCACTGGCCCACGCCAGTACCTGCTGTTCGTCCACATGCCTGCCCTGCTCGTCGATGAGGGTGTGGTAGAGGCCGATGAAGATGGCCTGATAGCCATTCTGTTTGGCGTTGAGCACGGCCTCCTGCCACAGGCCGTAGTCGCCGATCAACTGGCTGTTGACCAGGGTCTGGCCGACGCGGAACTCGGTCTGGGTCTTGAACTCGTCCTCGATGGCGGTGAGCGACACGTTGCTGGAATCAAACAGTACCAGCGCCTTGTCGAGTCCCCCCATCAGCTGGCTCATCTCGTTGATGTTGCGTTTGAGCAGGGGGCGTTCCAGCACGCCGGTGATCTTGGGATGGCCGACCAGCCCCTTGTGGCGCGGATTCTCGTTCATGCCGAGAAACACCACAGGGGTGCCGAGGGTGGCGATCTCTCTGGCCAGGTAATTGATGGCATTGTCGTCGCCGAGCACCACCAGATCCGGCTTGGTCTGCCGGTAGAAAGCGAGCGCCTGCTCGGCAATCTGGTCGAAGTCATCGGGAGAGCGACGCTTGGTATCCATGTAGAAGTGGCTGATGCGGTGGTTGCTGCCCAAATGGGCCTCCAGGCTGGCGTTGTAGCTCCGATCCCACAGGTAATCGGGGTGATAGCTGCTGATCACCAGGATCTCGGCCCCCCACAGCCGCAGCGGCAGGGTACACAGCAGCAGTAGCAGCCACCGCAATACAGGCTTGTTCATGTCGCTTCCCATCGGACAAGAAAAGAGTCGTCACTCATTATGTCCATCTTGGTGCAGGCCTGTCCCGGTCAATTACTGTCGGAGGGGAAATCTTTTTCCAGCCGGTCGTATGGTGCGCCAGCCCGCTCCCCGTCTGGGATGCGTTGAATAAGCCTCTTTTGGCGCTGGTTGTGAACTGCACCACCCCTCCCAAAACCTGTTCTGGATCAAGAAACGAGGTACTGCTTTGGTGCCTAATAGACCCCACATATAGGGGTTATCATAAAAAAAACACCCATATATAGTGTTATCAAGCTGTGCATAAGTCGTCACCCTCTCAGTGTCAGCCCGGGTTTCTCACGCCTCGGCTGAATTTATTTGCGCCGGGGACAGGTGCGGAGAAGGGGACTCAACAAGGGTGAGCCGAGGGCGAGAGCCAGGCCTTTAACGCGGGGAAAATCGATGAAACCGGTAGTGATCAAACGCGATGGATGTCGTGCACCATTCAATGGCCAGCTGATTGCCGAGGCGGTAAGCCGGGCGGCGGAAGCGGTCAATCAGGCCAACCCTATGCTGGCAGAGCGCATCGCCGGTGCCGTCAGCCAGGAGCTGGAGGGGCGAGGCGAGGTGGACATCCACGAGATCCAGAACCGGGTCGAGAACCACCTGATGGCTTCCGACGACAAGGCCATCGCCCGCGCCTACATCGAGTACCGTCACGACCGGGATCAGGCCCGCGAGGCCCGTGGCCGACTGGCCCAGGAGATCCGAGGCCTGGTGGAGCAGACCAATGCGGCCCTGCTCAACGAGAACGCCAACAAGGACTCCAAGGTGATCCCGACCCAGCGCGACCTGCTGGCGGGTATCGTCGCCAAGCACTACGCCATCAGCCACATGCTGCCCCGCGAGGTGGTGCAGGCCCACGAGAGCGGCGATCTGCACTTCCACGATCTCGACTACTCCCCTTTCTTCCCCATGTTCAACTGCATGCTGATCGATCTGCAGGGGATGCTGACCCATGGCTTCAAGATGGGCAATGCGGAGATCGACACCCCCAAATCTATCAGCACCGCCACTGCGGTCACCGCCCAGATCATTGCCCAGGTGGCGAGCCACATCTATGGCGGCACCACCATCAACCGCATCGACGAGGTGCTGGCTCCCTATGTGACCATCAGCTGGCACAAGCACCGGGAAGTGGCCGAGGAGTGGGGCATCGGCGACGTGGATGCCTACGCCATGGCTCGCACCGAGAAGGAGTGTCACGACGCCTTCCAGTCCCTGGAGTACGAGGTGAACACCCTGCACACAGCCAACGGCCAGACCCCCTTCGTCACCTTCGGCTTTGGCCTGGGGGATAGCTGGGAGTCGCGGATGATCCAGCGTGCCATCCTCGGCAACCGCATCGCCGGCCTTGGCAAGAACAAGAAGACCGCCGTGTTCCCGAAACTGGTGTTCGCCATCAAGGATGGCCTCAATCACAAGCCGGGGGATCCCAACTACGACATCAAGCAGTTGGCCCTGGAGTGCGCCTCCAAGCGGATGTACCCGGACATCCTCAACCATGACCAGGTCGTGAAGGTGACCGGCTCCTTCAAGACTCCCATGGGCTGTCGTTCCTTCCTCGGCGCTTATGAAGAGAATGGTGAACTGATCCATGAAGGGCGCAACAACCTGGGTGTCGTGAGCCTCAACCTGCCGCGCATCGCCCTGAGATCCCGGGACGAGGCGGACTTCTGGGACAAGCTGGATGCCGCCCTGCGGGTTGCCAAGACGGCGCTCATGTACCGCATCGAGCGACTGGACGGCGTCAAGGCGCGGGTCGCTCCCATCCTCTACATGGAAGGGGCCTGCGGGGTGCGCCTCAAGGCCGATGACAACGTCAGCGAGATCTTCAAACATGGCCGTGCCTCCATTTCCCTGGGTTACATCGGGGTGCACGAGACCATCAACGCCCTGTTCGGCACCGATGCCCATCTGTTTGACAGCGAGGTGCTGCGCCAGAAGGCCATCGCCATCATCGCGCGGCTCAAGGCGGCCACCGACGAGTGGAAGGAGGAGACAGGCTACGGCTTCAGCCTCTACTCCACCCCGAGCGAGAACCTCTGCACCCGTTTCTGCCGCATCGATGCCAAGGAGTTTGGCGTGGTGGCCGGGGTGACCGACAAGGGGTACTACACCAACAGCTTCCACCTGGACGTGGAGAAACAGGTCAATCCGTACGACAAGCTGGACTTCGAGGCGCCCTATCCGCCCATCGCCAGCGGCGGCTTCATCTGCTATGGCGAGTACCCCAACATCCAGCACAACCTGGAAGCGCTCGAGAACGTCTGGGACTACAGCTATGACAAGGTGCCCTACTACGGCACCAACACTCCCATAGACGAGTGCTACGACTGCGGCTTTACCGGCGAATTCGAGTGCACCTCCAAGGGCTTCACCTGCCCCCGCTGCGGCAACCACGACCCCGCCAAGGTGTCGGTGACCCGCCGGGTGTGCGGCTACCTCGGCAGCCCGGATGCGCGCCCCTTCAATGCGGGCAAGCAGGAAGAAGTGAAGCGCCGCGTCAAGCATATGTAAGTGCGGTAACGATGAAGCGCTGGCCCCTGTTGCAAGGGGCCATTTTCATGGGATGGCGACCGTTTGCACCCCTATGAAGGAGGCAGGAAACAAGCGATGCATTACCACCAATACTATCCGGTCGATGTCATAAACGGCCCCGGTACCCGCGCCACCCTGTTCGTGTCGGGTTGCGAGCACCAGTGCCCGGGTTGCTACAACCAGAGCACCTGGCGGCTCGACGGCGGCAAGCCGTTCGATGCGGCGATGAGCGATCGCATCATCCAGGATCTCAACGACAGCCGCATCAAGCGCCGGGGGCTGTCGCTCTCGGGCGGCGATCCGCTCCACCCCGCCAACGTACCTCAGGTGCTGGCGCTGGTACGGCGGGTGCGTGCCGAGTGCCCGGGCAAGGACATCTGGTGCTGGACCGGCTATCTGCTCGGCGAGCTCAGCCCGGCCCAGCGCGAGCTGATCGCCCTGCTGGATGTGCTGGTGGATGGCAAGTTTGAAAAAGAGCTGGCAGATCCCGGCCTGCTCTGGCGCGGCAGCAGCAACCAGATCATTCACGATCTCAACGCCTGGCGGGAGCGGGAGCACAAGGGACTGATCCCTTGCCAGCGGCTGGCATGATCATCGCCACAACCCGTAGATCCCAGGATGACGTGGGGGCGCGGGCCTCCGTCAGCTGAACCCTGGCTCAATCCCGGGCGAGAAAGGCGCGAAAGCTGTCCGCTGTGGTTTGCAGTTGAAGCCAGGGATGTTTATGGTTAGCCCATCCGAATCACGAGACATCTTTCATGAGGAACCATGAGATGAACAATCTGCTCAAGATCCTGCTGGCCATCTTCTTGCCCCCGGTCTGTGCCTTTATCCAGGTGGGCTTAAGCCTGCACTTTTTCATCAACATAGTGCTGACCCTGCTCGGCGGCCTGCCCGGCATGGTCCACGCGCTCTGGCTGGTGGTCAGCGACAAGCGCGCCTGAGCCATCCCCGTGCGAACAAGGCCAACCCCAGGGTTGGCCTTTTTATTGCCCGCGAGAGTGTCTCGCCAGATGGGGACTTCCCGAATGAGCCTCACTGTCTGACACTGGTTGGCCGTTCAAGGAGCCGAGCGGTTTGACGAAGAGGGAGTGTCAGTGCGTTTGAAACTGTTGTTGCTGTGGGCCACCCTGGCCCTGTTGGGAGGATGTGCCAGCCCCACCGCGAAGCTGAATCAGCCTCCGGTGGATATCGTTTGGGAAGACCTGCCCAAATACTGGGTTCAGGTGGAGCAGATAGGCGACTTCAATCCGGTCGGTGGACTGCCCAAAGAGAGGCCGGTGAAGGGCTGTGTGACGCTTCGCTACCTCATCGATTCCAATGGCGATCTGTTCAGTCCCGAGGTCCTGTCATCCGAGCCACCCGGCGTGCTGGATCTCATCGCCATCTCTGGACTGGCGCAGGTGCGTTATCGGGTGTCCGAGCAGAATCCACAAGCCATCCCGGTGCGGGTGGTGGTCCGATATGACGTCGAAGTGAGATGACAAAGACCCCGGCCTTGGCCGGGGTCTTTGTCACTGTGCGGGGGCGCTGTTGCCTGCTGGGCTTATTGCTCCTTGCAGTCGTTGTAGCGGCTCTGCCACTCCCCGGCGTCATCGCGCATCTCCACGAAGCCTTCCTTCCCCTTGTTCCACCAAACCACCTCATGATCGTCGGTGTAGCGGGCGCCGGAGGCGGAGACCGCCTGGGGCAGGGTGTAATCCTTGCCATCGGGCAGGGCGAGCTTGACGAAGTTCAGGCTTTCGTCCGAGAGGGAGAAGTAGCGCACCTGCACCTTCTGGTTCTGTTCGCACAGGTAGGTGACGGGATCGCCCCCTGTGACCCCCAGCTTGCCGGCCCCCAGATCGCAGCCGCCGAGCAGGGTCAGGGTGCCTATCCCCAGTAGAAAGAGCTTGGCCTGTTTCATGTCGCATCCTTTGATCGGTGTCATATGGCCTTGAGCCTAACAGGCTGAGAGGCAACTGCAACCTCGGTGTCTCCCTCTTGCGTCGGGATGCGTCCGTCATCCTGCACAGTCAGCGGGCAAAAAAACGCCCCGCCAGGCGAGCGGGGCGAAAGGGTGCCGTCCTTGGGCTACAGAAAAGAGATATCAATGGCCGAAGCGGGTCGCCTCGAAGCGGTTGAGCAGGCGGTGGATGAGGTAGCAGGCCAGCAGGGTGGCGACGATGGCAAACAGTATGCTGCTGACTCGGTACAGGGCGCTGAACACCAGATCGTTGCCGGGCGTCAGGTACTGGCCAAACAGGATGCCGAGGGTGGTGAGGGCGCCGAAGCCAACGCCGGAGCCGCTCGCCTCCTTCACATGGGCATGGCTGAACAGCATGGCTCCCAACCAGAGCAGCGGGGTCACCAGCAAGAGCAAACCGGACCAGTCATAGAGCACCAGCTGCCCCAGGATGCCGAAACTTACCCCCAGCAGGGTGCCCATGGCGCGCTTGCGGGCGTAGCTCAGGGCCCCGTCCCAGTGCATGGGGAAGAGCACCAGCAGGGTGGTTGCCTGGGCGGACATGGAGTCCCGCAGATCGAACAGCTGGAACACCAGGAACGACAGGGTGGCGATGCTGGCGCCGAGCAGCGCCTCGTGGCGCATCCGGTGCGGTGCTTTGGGGGAAGGGGTGGGGGCGGGCCGCGCCTCCACATCCGGGATCAGCGCCGTCATCAGGTAGGCGATGAGCACCGACAGGACGCTGGCCCAGAGGTTGCTGAAGATGAGATCGTTCAGATCGGTCTCGGGGTAGCTGGCAAAGTGCAGCATGATGCTGAGGCTGAGCACGCCATTGGCGCCGAACAGGAAGAGGCTGCCCCGGGACATGGCGGCGAAGCGGTAGAGAAACAGCAGGAAGACGATGGGCAGCATCAGGCCGGGATGGCCACCGAACAGGCCGCCAAGCAGCCCGACTTCCAGCCCGCACATGGCGGCGGAGGCGATGAGCTGGCGGGCAGCGTGGCCGTTCATCACGGGGATCATCCCCAGCAGCAGCACCGGGGTGACGGTGAAGAAGACCCCGTTGCTCCAGCCGAAGATCTTGCACAGCACAAATCCCAGGGTGCAGCCAAAGGCGATGCGCAGGCACTGGCGCAGCTCGTTGGCGGTGAGGGGTCTGTGCCACAGGTTCATGGTCGTCATCTCAATAGATGTAGTGCAGCAGGCTGAGCAGGCGGATCTGGCCGCGGGCCAGCAGCCCGGTCAGGGCGTTGTCCGGCAGCAGCTGGACGGTGGCGCGAGCCCCGGCCGGCAGATGGGCGGGCAGTTGCTCCAGGGTCAGGTGCAGGCGCAGCCGTTGGGCATCGCGCACCCAGCGATCGGATTCGACGGGATTGGCCAGGAGACCGTTGGCATCGAACTGGCCGGCACTGACCCCGGCATCCAGGCTGGCGACCCGGGCCGGGTAGAGGCGGCCTGGCTCGCCATCGAAGGCGACCAGCGCCCGGCTTTCCGGGGTGATGTGGCGCAGGCTCTTCTCGCGAAAATCGGCGATCACGTCCACCTGCTCGGAGACCAGGGCCAGCAGGGGAGAGCCTGCCGTGGCCACGCTGCCCGGCTTGAGCTGCAGGTTGGTGATGATGCCATCCTGGCTTGCATGGATCTGGCTATAGGTGAGGTTGAGCTCGGCCTGGGCCAGGCGGTTGCGCGCCTGGCGCAGCAGCAGGTTGTCGTCACCGGGCAGGCCCCGGTTGACGCGAGCCTGCTCCACCCGGGCCTGGCTGGCCAGCAGGTTGGCACGGGCGGTGCGGGCGGCGCTGTCGGCGTCGTCTTTCTGCTGCTCCGACACCATGTGGCGGCGATAGAGGGCGTCGATGCGCTCGGCTTCCCGCTGCTTCTGGGCCGCCTGGGTCTGCAGGGAGCTGTACTCAGCCTCATAGGCATTGAGGGTCGCATCCAGCTGGCGATTCTGTTGCTCGGCCTGATCAAGGGCGAGTCTGGCCTGCTCGACCGCGAGCTCGAAGGGGGCCGGATCCAGCACGAACAGCAGATCCCCCTGCTTGACATGCTGGTTGTTCGCTACCGCGACCTCGGTCACCTTGCCGCTGACCTGGGGCGCCATCCTGGTGACGACCCGGGTGGCCATGGCCTGGGGGGTGAGGGGCATCTTGATGTCGGCCAGCAGGAAGTAGCCAAACACCAGAGTGAAGCAGGCGATGGCCCATTTGATCCAGCGCTTGAATTGTTGATCCGGGGTCATCTCATTCTCTCTCTTCATGCTGGGCACCGATCTTGCCGAGGGCGTTGGCGGATATGCGGTGCACTATCTCTTCAAACTGCGTCAGCTCCTGCTGGCTGATGCCGGCGAGCAACTCCCGGCGTATCTCCATGATGCGATCCTCGATTTTGTCGAGCAGAGCCTTGCCGGCCGGGGTCAGGGTGACGATGCGGGCGCGTTTGTCCTGACTGCAGCAGTGGCGTTCGATAAGGCCTTGCTCTTCCAGCTGGCCCAGGGTGCGCATCAGGGAGGGCAGCTCTATCTCCAGCACCTCAGCCAGGGTCTTCTGGCTGAGGTGGCCACCGAGGCGGCTCAGCTTCCACAGCGCGGTCCAGCGGGGGTGGGTGAGTCCCAGGGGGGCCAGCTCGAGGTCGGCCACGGTGCGCCACAACCGGTGCAGCCGTCCCAGCTGTTCGGCGAGGGAGAGCTCGCGCAGCATTTCCAGATCCTTTCCCATGACGGGCTCCTTATTTACTTAGCTTGCTAAGCATTATATTTATTTCGCAGGCTAAGTAAATGGTGTGATGCAGGTCACGTTCAGTTTTCGGCGGGGGAGGGGGGCACGGAGGGGCTGAATGGTGCTTAAGGTTTCAATGTTTTTATATGGCTTTGCAGGTCTGCTAACCGACAGCAGAGGAGGGGATACGTAGAGTGGCGCCACACCACAAGCTGGAGCATAACAATGAAAAACCTCTCTACCCCTGAAGTACAGATGAAGAGCGCCTGGGGCGACCAGCAGATCGCCGGCATGCCCATGATGATCTTCCTCGGGCTCGCCACCTGCGTCCTCTACGCTGGCTGGAACGGCTCCCTGCCACTCGGCATGGTCGGCGCCCTGGCGCTGATGTTCGTGCTCGGCACCCTGCTGAGCGAGCTGGGCGAGCGCATCCCCCCCATCCGGGAATATCTGGGGGGTGGCACCATACTCGCCATCTTCGGCGGCGCCGCCCTGTTCGAGTACCGAATCCTGCCGGCCGAGGCGGGTGAGGTGATCACCCGCTTCATGAAGGAGGGAGGCTTTCTGAACTTCTTCATCGCCAGCCTGGTGACCGGCTCAGTGTTCGGCATGAGCAGCGCCCTGCTGAAAAACGCTGCCATGCGCTACCTGCCGGTGATCCTGGGAGGCGTGGCGCTGGCGCTGCTGAGCGTCGGCCTGGTCGGCTCCCTGATGGGGTACGGCTTCAAGAATGCGGTGTTGCTCATCGGCCTGCCCATCATGGGGGGAGGCATGGGCGCCGGCGCCGTGCCGCTGGTGGAAATCCTCTCCGGCCCCTTGCAGATGTCCAGCGCCGACCTGCTGTCACGCATGGTGCCCGCCGTGGTGATCGCCAACACCCTGGCCATACTGGTGGGCTCCCTGCTGGCGCGCCTTGGTCGCCGCTACCCCTCCCTGACCGGCAACGGCAGGCTGATGGTGAAAGAGAGTGGCCAGAGCGTCGCCGACGAGCAGGCCGAAGCGCCGACCCTGCAGAGCCTGGGTATGGGCCTCTTCATCAGCTCCAGCATGTTCGTGCTGGGCTCCCTGCTCGGCAACTTCATCCCCATGCACCCCTTCGCCCTGATGATACTGGCGGTGGCCTTCATCAAGGTGAGTGGTGTATTGCCGCGCCGCTACGAGCAGGCGGCGGCCGACTGGTACCAGTTCGTAGTGAGCAACCTCACCCCCTCCCTGCTGGTGGGCATAGGGGTGGCTTACACCAGCATCCCCGAGCTCATCGGCGCCTTCTCCGTCAACTACTTCATCATGGTGTTGACCACAGTGGTCGGCGGCGCTCTGGGGGCGGCCCTGGTGGGGCGCATGATAGGTTTTTATCCCATCGAGGCGGCCATCACCGGTGGCCTGTGCATGGCCAACATGGGGGGCACCGGCGACGTAGCCGTGCTGTCGGCGGCCCAGCGCATGAAGCTGATGCCGTTCGCCCAGATCTCCTCTCGCCTTGGCGGGGCCGTGATGCTGATCCTGGCCACCGCCCTCATCTCTCTGTTCGTGTGACGACTGGATACAGGAAACCGATATGAACGACACCATGATGGGCACCAGCCTGCCCTATGCCGAACGCAAGCGTCAGGGGCTGATGGGGCGCATGCCCCACAAGGAGGAATCCCTCTCCCAGCAGCGGCGCCGCATCTACCGCCTGGTCTCGGCCATGCAGAGTCCCTTCGACCAACACCTGCTGCTGCGCCAGTTGCAGGAGGACAACCCGGTGCTGTTCTACGATCTGGTGCGCCACCACCTGCCGGAGCTCTTGCCCATCATCTACACCCCTGTGGTGGGGGAGGCCTGCCAGCGTCACAGCGATCTCTATCTGCGCAGCCACGGCCTCTACCTCTCCTGGCACGACAGGGACGAGCTGGACGACATCTTCGCCAGTGTGGAGCAGGAGGTGGACGTCATCGTCATCTCCGATGGGGAGCGGGTGCTGGGGCTTGGCGATCTCGGCATCGGCGGCATGGGGATCTGCATCGGCAAGCTGGCGCTCTACTCCGCCGCCGGCGGCATCAACCCGGCGCGCACCCTGCCCCTGTGCGTGGACGTGGGCACCAACAACCCGGCGCTGCTGGAGGATGACTCCTACCTCGGCTGGCAGGCCCCGCGCATCGATGGCGAGACCTACTACCACTTCATGGACAAGGTGGTGGCGGCCATCCGGCGGCGCTGGCCCGAGGTGGTGCTGCAGTTTGAAGATTTTGCCGGCAAGTATGCCGCCAACCTCCTGGCCCGCTACCGGGATGAGCTCTGCATGTTCAATGACGACATCCAGGGCACGGCGGCGGTCGCCTCCGCCTGCGTGCTGGCGGGCTTGCAGCAGGCGGGC
Source organism: Aeromonas sp. QDB31 (assembly GCF_027707605.1). Lineage (NCBI taxonomy): Bacteria > Pseudomonadati > Pseudomonadota > Gammaproteobacteria > Aeromonadales > Aeromonadaceae > Aeromonas > Aeromonas sp. QDB31. The sequence goes on from NZ_JAPCIX010000001.1 coordinate 379,409, forward strand.
AGCACCTTTGCCGACACCCCGGTGCTCATCGTCGGCGCCGGCTCGGCGGGCTGCGGGATCGCCGCCATGCTGGCCCGCCTGGCGGGCAGCCCAGAGCGGGTGCAACTGTTCGATCAGGATGGTCTGGTCTGCCTGGACAGGGTCAACCTGACCCCCTCCCAGCAGCCCTTCGCCCGCCCGTCACAGGAGGCCTGCACCTCCCTGCCCGAGCTCATCGCCCGGTTGCGCCCCGGGGTGCTGATCGGGGTGAGTGGCCAGGGCGGCCTCTTCACCGAGCAGGTGCTTGGCGCCATGGGGGCGGTGTGCGAGCGCCCGGTGATCCTGCCGCTCTCCAACCCGACCCGCAGTGCCGAGGCGACGCCGGAGCAGGTGTGGCGGGCGACCGAGGGGCGCGCCCTGCTCGCCACCGGCAGCCCGTTCGCTCCCGTCATGGTGGCGGAAGAGGCGCGGGTGGTCTCCCAGTGCAACAACGTCTATGTCTTCCCGGGCATTGGCCTCGGGGCCTGCGCGGTCAAGGCGCGGCGCATCAGCGATGGCATGTTGCAGGCGGCGGTGCGGGCGGTCGGGGCCTATCCCCTGGAGACCGGCCGCTTGCTGCCTCCCATCGATCAGGTGGGGGAGGTGGCCCGTGCCGTCGCCAGAGCCGTGGCCCTGGCCGCCCGCGAGGAGGGGTTGGCGGATTTTGCCGGTGATCCCGCACCGCTCATTGACCAGACCTGGTGGCGCCCGCACTATTGGTCCGCCTCCTGACGCTGCAAGGTTAATCGATGAAACTGCGCCACCAACTGGTCACCCTCTCCCTCGGGCTGTCACTGCTGCTGATCCTGATCCTGGGCGGCTTGCTCGCCCTCTTCATCCGCCACCTGCTGGAGAGCAACCTGGAGGAGAAGGGGAGCGATCTGGCCCGGGTGCTGGCGGCGGATACCCGGGTGGTGCAGGCCTTGCAGCAGGGCAGCGATCCCGGCCTGCGGGACTATGTGCAGGGGATCTGCAGCCGCACCGATGCCGCCTACATGGTGGTGACCGACGAGCATGCCCGCCGCCTGAGTCACCCTTCCCCCGAGCTGGTCGGTGCAACCTTCCGTGGCGAGGACATCTGGCCGGCGATCCACGAGCGGCGCAGTTACTGCTCCAGGGATGAGGGCACCCTGGGCCCGGCCATCCGCTGCTTCTCGCCGGTGATAGGGGCGGACGGGCGCACCATAGGGGCGGTGGCGGTGGGCTACCTGATGCGGACGGTGGAGGGTACCTATCTGGAGCGGATCGCCCTGCTCATCAGCGCCATCGGCGCCGTACTGGGTTGTGGCCTGCTGCTGGCGCTCTGGTTGCAGCACCGGCTGAGGCGTACCCTGCTGGATCTGGAGCCGGAGACCATAGTCAACCGCTTCGCCCAGCAGGATCTGGTGCTGGAGGGGATCTCGGAGGGGATAGTGGCCCTCGACGCCAACCATCGCATCAAGATGCTCAACAGCGCGGCCTTCTATCAGTTGCGGCTGCCGGGCACCGGCCGCCACGCCCTGCTGGGGCAATCCCTGGCCGAGCTGGCCCCCAGCCTTCTGCCGACCCTGAACCAGCAGGGGGGGGTGAACTTCACCGTGCAGGGGGAGGCCTTTGTCGGCCACTGGCAGGATCTCAGCGGCCGCGAGCCCGGTCGCATGCTGATCTTCAGCCGCCCCGACGGCACCGGCAGCCTGGGGATGCAGGTGACCCATCTGCGCCAGTATGCCGAGATGCTGCGGATCCAGACCCACGAGTTCGCCAACAAGCTGAGCAGCCTCTCCGGCCTGCTGCAGCTCGGTCACGTGGATCAGGCGGTGGAGCTGATCCAGCAGGAGAACGAGGCCTGCCAGACCATGCTGCAGGATCTGCTGCGCTCCATCGAGAACAAGCCGGTGGCCGGCCTCATCCTCGGCAAGTTCAGCCGGGCGCGGGAGCTGGGGGTCGAGCTGGTGCTGGATCCCGGCTCGGCCCTCGGGGAGTACCCGGCCGAGGTGTCGGCGGATCTCATCACCTGCATCGGCAACCTGCTGGACAACGGCATCAGGGCCGCTTGGGCGAACCGCCAGCGGTGCGCGCCCCGGGTGCTCATCTCGGTGGATGACTTCGGGCGCCGGCTGGTGATCGAGGTGGAGGACAGCGGCGAGGGGGTGGACGAGGCGCTGGCGGATCACCTGTTCGACTATGGGATCAGTCGCCAGACCGGCGATCATGGCGTAGGCCTCTTCCTGGTCAAGAAGACGGTGGCCCGCCGTGGGGGTGTGATAGAATGGCGCCGCACCGCCGAACAGACCACCTTGTTCGGTATCTATTTGAATAAAAACCAATTGGTGTGAGTCATGAAGCCAATTTTCACTCTTGTTATCGAGGACGATGAGCGGATCGGCGCCATCCTGGCGGAGCTTATCTCCTCGACCCCGGGCTACTCCCTGCTGGGGCGGGCCGAGAGCCTGGCCCAGGCCGATCTCATGATGCGCGCCACCGAACCCCAGTTGCTGGTGGTGGACATCTCCCTGCCGGACGGCTCGGGTCTCGAGTGGGTGAACCGGCTGCGCAGCCACAATCGGGAGGTCTTCGTGGTCATGGTGACCGCCTCCTGCGACGTGGAGACCATACAGCAGGCCCTGAATCTCGGGGTGCAGGACTACATCATCAAGCCGCTGCGGCTGTTTCGCATCCAGCAGAGCCTGGACGAGATCCTGACCCTGCATCGCCGCCTGTGCGAGCGCGGCCTGCTGGAGCAGAGCGATCTCGATCGCCTGATGGGCAAGGGGCGGATTCAGCCGAGGGAGGTGCGCGACACCCCCAAGGGCATAGACGCCATCACCTTGCGCCAGGTGCTGGAGCTGCTGGCGGGGGAGCCGGACACCGCCTTCTCCACCGATACGGTGGCGCTGCGCCTGTCACTCAGCCGCACCACGGCGCGCCGCTACCTGGAGTTTCTGGAGTCCGAAGACAAGCTGGACGTGGATCTCAACTACGGCCAGCGCGGTCGCCCCGAGCGGCGTTATCACTGGCGCCGGAGCAGCTGAGGCCGTTCTAACCCGCTGATGAAAGAAGGGAGCCCGAGGCTCCCTTCTTTCATTGCGCAGCAACGGCGCTCGCCGGCTTATGCCCCTTCTACCAGGGCGGGGCGTGCCCTCGGCTTGAACTGGGAGATCATGACGCCGGTCAGGATCAGGCCGCCGCCGAGCAGGTGATGGCCATGGATGGGCTCCCCCAGGGTGATGACGGCGATCAGCGCCGTGCATAGGGGCATCAGGTTCATGAACACAGAGGTGCGCTCCGCCCCCATGGCGGCGAGGCCGCGCATCCAGCAGTAGGCCGCCAGCAGGGAGGAGGCGAGCCCGGCGAACAGCACCAGACCCCAGCCTTCGGCGGGCACCGCCAGGGAGTCAGCACTCAGGGCGACCGGGATCAGCAGCAGCACCGCCAGCAGGATCTGCAGATAGAGGTTGATCCAGGGGCCGAACGGCAGTTGCCAGCGGCGGATCAGCAGGCCATAGAGCGCATAGCTGGCGGAGCCGAGCAGCATGAGGCCATCCCCCGGATTGATGCCGTCGTGCAGCAGGGCCAGGGGGTTGCCCTGACCCAGCAGCCAGAGCACCCCGAACAGGGAGAGGCTCATGCCGAGCAGCGCCTGCTTGCCCGGGCGCTGGCCGAAGAAGAGGGCGCTCTGCAGCAGGGTCAGCAGCGGTATGAGGGAGCCGATGACCCCCATGTTGGTGGCCGAGGTGCTGTGGGCGGCGTAGTAGGCCAGGCACTGGTAGAGCACCATGCCAAGGGCCGCCAGCACCAGCAGCTTGCCGAGCCAGGGGCGGATCTCGGCGCGGCGGCGCCACAGTTGCGGCAGGCAGAAGGGGGAGAGCGCCAGGGCGGCGATCACCCAGCGGTAGAAGGAGATGGCGGCGGGATCCAGCACGCCGGCGGCGGCCTTGGAGACCACCGTATTGGCGGCCCAGATCAGGATGGCGAGCAGGGGGAAGAGAAAGGGCATAGGCACTCCTTGATACGATGACGAGAGTCTAGCCTTGTCTTGAACGATGCAAGTAGCGTAAATAAGACATGTCATAACCGCTTTGGGACAATCTTCATGGGCAGCCTCACCCTGGCCGAGCAGGATCGCCTGCTGGCCGACCCCAACCCCCTCTATTTTCGCTACCGCCAGATCCAGGGGGGCAACGCCTGCGCCGAGCATACCCACCCCTGGGGCCAGCTCAGCCTCATCAGCCTGGGGGTCATGGTGGTGGAGGTCGGGGGAGAGCGACTGGTGGCGCCGGCCGACTACCTCATCTGGGTGCCGGCCAACCTGCCCCACAGCGCCTTCAACGAGCAGACCCTGGATTACACCTCCATCTATGTGAGCCATGCGCTGGCCCCGCGCCTGCCAAGGGAACCCCAACTGCTGGAATTGACCCCCTTGCTGCGGGCCCTGCTGGAGGACTTTACCCAGCGCCGGGTCGGCCATCTGGAGGACGAGTGGGACGCGCGCCAGGGGGAGCTCTTCATCGAGAAGCTGGCCCGCACCCGCTGCCAGCCGAGCTACCTGCCCCAGAGTCGCGATCGCCTGCTGGCCCCGCTGCTGGCCGCTCTGCACGCGGCCCCCGAGGACAACCGCACCCTGGCCGAATGGGCCAAGGTCTTGCACACCACCGAGCGCACCCTGGCGCGGCGCTGCCAGAAGGAGCTGGGCATGAGCCTCGGCCAGTGGCGCACCCGGCTGCGCATGGTCAAGGCGCTGGACTGGCTGCGGGGGGAGATGCCGGTGCAGGAGATAGCCTGGCGCCTGGGTTACACCTCGACCTCGGCCTTTATCGCCATGTTCCAGCGTGAGCAGGGGTGTGCCCCCCAGCGTTATCGCCAGCAACTGGGCCAGCCAGGGGGCTGATGAGCCTGGTGGAAAAAGAGAGGGCGCCCATGGGCGCCCTTGTCATCAGAGGTGGCAGGATCAGAAGAAGCCGAGGGGGTTGATGTCGTGGCTCACCAGCAGGTTCTTGGTGTTCTGGTAGTGATCCAGCATCATCTTGTGGGTCTCGCGACCTATGCCTGACTTCTTGTAGCCGCCGAAGGCGGCGTGGGCCGGGTAGGCGTGGTAGCAGTTTACCCAGACCCGGCCAGCCTGGATGCCGCGCCCCATGCGCCAGGCCAGGTTGCTGTCCCGGGTCCAGAGCCCCGCCCCCAGGCCATACTGGGTGTCGTTGGCAATGACCAGGGCATCCGCCTCGTCCTTGAAGGTGGTGACCCCGAGCGCCGGCCCGAAGATCTCCTCCTGGAACACCCGCATCTTGTTCTGGCCCGAGAAGATGGTGGGCTGGATGTAGAAGCCCCCCTCAAGGCCATTCACTTTGGCCGGGCCGCCGCCTATCAGCATCTTGGCCCCCTCTCCGCGGCCTATCTCCATGTAGCTCAATATCTTGTCAAACTGCTCCCGGGACGCCTGGGCGCCCACCTGAGTGGCGGTGTCCAGGGGGTTGCCCTGCACTATGGTGCGGGCGCGGGCCAGCACCCTGTCCATGAAGTCGTCATAGATACTCGCCTGCACCAGGGCGCGGGAGGGGCAGGTGCACACCTCGCCCTGGTTGAAGAAGGTCATCAGCATGCCTTCCACCGCCTTGTCGATGTAGCTGCTCTCGTGCTGCATCACGTCGGCGAAGTAGATGTTGGGGGACTTGCCGCCCAGCTCGACGGTGGAGGGAATAAGCTTGTCGGCGGCGCAGCGCAGTATATGGGCGCCGACTTCGGTCGAACCGGTAAAGGCCAGCTTCTGGATCCTGTCGCTGGTAGCCAGCGCCTGACCCGCCTCGACGCCGAAGCCATTGACCACGTTGACCACGCCGGGGGGCAGTATGTCCTTGATGAGATCCATCATCAGCATGATGGTGACCGGGGTCTGTTCGGCTGGCTTGAGCACGCTGCAGCAGCCGGCCGCCAACACAGGAGCCAGCTTCCAGGCTGCCATCAACAGCGGGAAGTTCCAGGGGATGATCTGGCCGACCACGCCTATGGGCTCCTTGAAGTGGTAGCTGACGGTGTGCTGATCCAGCTCGGCGGCCGAGCCCTCCTGGGCGCGGATGCAGCCGGCGAAGTAGCGGAAATGATCCACCACCAGCGGCAGGTCGGCGGCCAGGGTCTCGCGCACCGCCTTGCCGTTCTCCCAGGTCTCGGCGACGGCGAGCACCTCTATGTTCTGCTCGATGCGATCGGCGATGCGCAGCAGCAGGTTGCTGCGCTCGGTGACGCTGGTCTTGCTCCAGCTCGCAAAGGCCTTGTGGGCGGCATCCAGCGCCAGCTCGATGTCGGCGGCGTCGGATCTGGCCACCTCGCAGAACACCCGGCCATCCACCGGCGAGACGTTCTCGAAATAGCGGCCGGCGCGGGGGGCCACCCAGTCGCCACCGATGAAGTTGTCGTAACGGGACTTGAAGCTGACCAGGGCGCCTGCCTGACCGGGAGCGGTGTAAATCATCTCATCATCCTTATGTGTGTGGTCCTGACCGGCCCGGGGCCGGTGACCAGCTGCTATCGCAAGGGCCGTGCCAGAGGGTCTGACCAGAGGGACGAAAGTTAATAAAACGTTATCAAACGGGGTGCGGCGGCGTATCTTGATTAACCAGTGACCCCGGTCGTGGCGATGAGACTGTGCCGTTTCTGGACAGTGGTCGTGACACTGTGCCCTTTGTGAACAGGAGGCGTGATGAGCGAGTTACCTCAGTCCATTCCCAGTCCCAGTCCCAGCCCGATCCAGCGCTCCTGGCAACGTTGCCTGCATCAGGGCTTACTGCGCCAGCAGAGCGCCGAGCTGGATCTGCTGCCCCAGGGGGAGCTGTCGGCCCGCCAGGAGCAGCACAGAACCCTTATCACCTGCTTCCAGCGCTTCGTGTTGCCGCTGTTTGCCCAGTTGCTGGCGGGCAGGCCCTGTCGCCTGCTGCTGTGTGACGGCGAGGGGGCCATTTTGGCCGCCAGCGGTGACGATGGCTTCGCCCGCCACGCCGAGCGGATCTTCTTGCGCAGCGGCGCCCGCTGGGGGGAGGCGAGCAAGGGCACCAATGCCATAGGCACAGCGCTCGCCGAGCAGAGCGAGGTGCAGGTGCTGGGGGCCCAGCACTTCTTCGCCCAGCACAGCTTCCTCAGTTGCAGCGCCTGCCCTCTGCTCGGGCCGGACGGGCAACTGCTGGGGGTGCTCGACATCTCCACCGATGCGGCCCACCACGACGGCGACATGCTGGGCACTGTGCGGCTCCTGGCCATGACCCTGGAAAACGCCCTGCTGGCGCGTCAGCCGGGCTGGCTGGTGGATCTCGATCCCCAGAGCCTCTGGTCCGCCCGCCTGCTGCTGGGAGAGGGGGGAGAGCTGCTCGGGGCCAACCGGGCAGGACGGCTCTGGCTCGGCCAGCACCCGTTTGACGGCAAGCAGCTGCTGCGGGATCGGCGCGGATTGCGGCTGGAGCCCGAACCTGTGGTGATTCAAACCGAAAACCAGCCCCAGCCAGCCGTTACCGCCGGGGTGCCCCTCAAGATGCTGGAGCGGGGCATCTCCCTGCTCATCGAGGGGGAGACCGGCAGCGGAAAGGAGCACCTGGTGCGCGCCCTGCACAGTCAGTCGAGCCGACGGGACAAGCCCCTGGTGTGCGTCAACTGCGGCGCCCTGCCCGCCGATCTGGTGGAGGCCGAGCTGTTTGGCTATGTGGGCGGGGCCTTCAGCGGCGCCCGCAGCCAGGGCAGCCAGGGTTATCTGCGCGCCGCCCACGGCGGCATCCTGATGCTGGACGAGATCGGCGAGTTGCCGCTCCCGGCCCAGACCCGGCTGCTGCGGGTGTTGCAGGAGCGCAGCGTGACGCCGGTTGGCAGCCACAAACCCGAGCCGGTGGACTTCTGGCTGGTCAGCGCCAGCCACCGGGATCTTACGGCCATGGTGCAGGATGGCGGCTTTCGCGAAGACCTCTATTACCGCATCTGTGGCTGGCGCCAGCAGCTTGCGCCGCTGCGGGCCTGGCCCCAGGGCGAGCGCCTGGGGGTGATCCGGCGCCTGCTCTCGGAGATGGACCCGGCCCTGCAACTGACGCCGCAGGCGGAGCGGCAACTGCTGGCCCATCCCCTGCCCGGCAACGTGCGCCAGCTCAAGCAGGCGCTGGAGGTGGCCTGCGTGCTGGCGGAAGGGCAGGGCTGGATTGAACCCGCCCACCTGCATCTGCCCGAGGTGGCCGCCATGCCGGCTCCCCGGGGCGCCACCACCTTGCGCGAACAGAGCCGGCTGCGGGTGCAGCAGACCCTGACGGAGTGTGGCGGCAACGTGAGCGAGGCGGCGCGGCGGCTTGGCATCAGCCGCACCACCCTCTACCGGGCGCTGCGGGAAGAGGGATAGGGGTGTTGCCGCACCGCTTGCTTGTGTAGACTGGGGCTCTGCGATGATTTTTCTTTATTTTTCCATGGCATGGAGCGCTCAGTGGTGAAAGGAATGATGACATCGGGAACCCGTTTCCCCAGGAGCTGGCGTCCGCCTCTTGCGGTGCAATGCCGACAGGATACAGCCCGGCGGATGGCAGGCGACGCCCTGTACACGGGCTGATCCGACCAATGCCCCGGCGCCCATGAGGGCGCGTGTAATAACCTTGGATCTGGATCAGCACGGTGCAGAATTACAAGGTGTAGAGTAAAAGCTCTTTTTCAGGTGTGATCGTCATGACCCCATCCTATTCCCGCGTGACCAATATGTTGTTCTGGAGCCTGCTGCTCGGCAGCCTGCTGGCCATCTTGGTGTTCGAGTTCGGGCCAGAGCGGCGGCTGGATATCCTGAGCCAGGCCAGCCTGGCCGCCAGGGCCCAGGATGATCGCGCCCATGGCGGCCAATCAGTCACCACACTGATCCCTGGGGGCGACAAGCCCGCCATCGACTGCAAGCTGCGTGCGGGCCACAGCTCCCCCTTCTGTGAACTGATCCTGACCCTGTCAGCCCCCGAGTGGGGGCTGGATCTCTCCCACTTCAACGGCGTGCGGGTCAAGCTGAGGGTGGAGGGGAGCGAGCCGCAGAGCTGGCGCCTCTATCTGCGCAACTATGATCCCGCCTACTCGATAGCCGGGGACGAGATCTCCCACAAGTTCAACGAGGTGCTCTTTCGTCCCGACGATTACGGCCGCATCCAGGACGTCCCCCTCAAGGTGTTCGCCCCCAGCTCCTGGTGGGTGCAGCAGTACCGGATCCCGCTGGCGCAGCAGGGGGCGGACCTGCACCATGTCTATGCCATCGAGCTTGCCACCGACGACAGGATGCAGCCGGGGGACTACAGGTTGATCCTGGAAAAGCTGGAGTTCTATGGCCGCTGGGGCAAGCCGGGGGACTTCTACCGCCAGCTGCTGCTGGGCTGGCTGATATACGGAATACTGCTGTTTCTGACCCAGTACCTGCTGATGGGAGACAAGCTGCGCAAGGCTCGCGAGGCGCGGCTGGCAGCGGAGGCGCTCAGCCAGAGCCTGTCCGAGCAGTACCGCCGCACCGAGGAGGAGGCCCGCTACGATCCCCTGACCGGGGCCCTCAACCGGCTCGGTGGCGAGAAGCTGTTGAGCGAACTGGGGGAGATGCCGCTCTCCTTCATCTATATCGACATCGATCACTTCAAGGGGGTCAACGACACCCACGGCCACCCCATGGGGGACGAGGTGCTCAAGCACATGGTGAGCGAGCTGCTGCGCCATTGTGACAGCCTGTGCCGCCTGGTGCGCTGGGGAGGAGAGGAGTTCGTGCTGGTCTGCCTGCACCATGAGCAGGCGAGGGCAGAGAGGCTGGCCGAGCGACTGAGGGGGGCGCTGGAGGCCTACAGGGAGTGGCCCCTCGGGCTCAGGATCACCGCCTCCTTCGGGGTGGCGGAGCGGCGCGGGGACTCCCTGGAGCTGACCCTCAAGCGAGCGGACGAGGCGCTCTATCAGGCCAAGGAACGGGGGCGCAACCGGGTCGAGGTGGGCTAGGGCGCAGGCTTGCCAACCGACTAAGGGCCTTGCCTTCGCTAAGGTGATTGCGGCTGGAGCCCCGGCCTCCCAGCCGTTATGATGCGCGCCAGCCGGGGCGCGGGCCCCCCTCTTCAGTCAAGGAGTTTCCCATGTCCCAACACCTAGGTGCCCTGACCCTGCTGGTGGCCGACTACGATCAGGCCATTCGCTTTTTTACCGAGGGGCTCGGATTTGAGCTGCTGGAAGACACGCCCCTCGACGAGCCGGGCAAACCGGGCAAGCGCTGGGTGCGGGTTGCCCCGAAAGGTGCCCCAGGGTCGGCCCTGCTGCTGGCCCAGGCTGCCAATGCGCAGCAGCAGGTCGCCATCGGCCAGCAGGGGGGCGGCCGGGTCTTTCTGTTTCTCGAGACCGACGATTTCTGGGGCGACTACCAGCGCATGCAGCAGTACGGCGTGCATTTTTGTGAACAGCCCCGCTACGAGCACTATGGCACTGTGGTGGTGTTCGAGGACATCAGTGGCAACCGCTGGGACCTGCTGCAACGCATTGCTGCCAACTGAATCTGAAAACGTTTATCATCCCGCCTGTCATAAAGTCATAAAAGTGTCACAGAAAGTTCTAATAATTGGCGCACCCATCTTCACAGAGGAGAGAGAAGGGATATGGCTAAGCGAATTCTGGTGGTCGAGGACGAGGCACCAATCCGCGAGATGCTCTGCTTCGTGCTCGAGCAAAAAGGATATGAGACGGTTGAGGCAGAAGATTATGCCGATGGACTGGCGAAGGTGCGTGAACCTTACCCCGAGCTCATCGTACTGGACTGGATGATGCCAGGCGGCAGTGGCATCCAGTTCATCAAGCAGCTCAAGCAGGACGAGGTGACCCGCCAGATCCCCGTGGTGATGCTGACCGCCCGCGGTGAGGAAGAGGACAAGGTGCGCGGCCTCGAGGCGGGCGCCGACGACTACATCACCAAGCCGTTCTCTCCCAAGGAGCTGACCGCCCGTCTGCACGCCGTGATGCGCCGGGTCTCCCCCACCTCGGTGGACGAGGTGATCGAGGTGCAGGGGCTCAAGCTGGATCCTGTCTCCCACAGGGTCAGCGCCGAGGAGAAGGCGCTGGACATGGGGCCGACCGAGTTCAAGCTGCTGCACTTCTTCATGACCCATCCCGAGCGGGTCTACAGCCGCGAGCAACTGCTCAACAACGTCTGGGGCACCAATGTGTATGTGGAAGACAGGACGGTGGACGTGCACATCCGTCGCCTGCGCAAGGCCATCGAAGAGACCGGGCACGACAGATTGATCCAGACGGTGCGTGGAGCCGGATACCGCTTCTCAACCCGTCTCTAGGGGATAACATGTTGCAACCTTACGCCTGGCGGCGACAGTTGTGGCGAATGGCGTTCTTCTACGCCCCCTTCGTCTTGGTAGGTTGGTTGATAGAACACCTCTCCCTCTGCCTGCTGGTGGCGACCGTGCTGCACCTGGGCTGGCACTACCGCTTCCAGAAGCGGCTGTCGGACTGGCTGTGGCACGATCGCAGCCTGGTGCCGCCCCATGGCAGCGGCAGTTGGGAATACATCTTCAATGGTATTTACAAGTTGCAGCAGCGCCACCGTGCCCGGCGCCGCGAGCTGGCGGGGCTCATCCGCCGGTTCCGGGAGGGGGCCGAGGCCCTGCCCGATGCCGCCGTGGTGTTTCGCACCGACGGCAGCATCCTCTGGTGCAACCGGCTGGCGGAGCAGTTGCTCGGTTTTCGCTGGCCCGAGGACGCCGGCCAGCACATCGGCAACCTCATCCGTCATCCCGGCTTCGTCGCCTACCTCGGCAAGGGGCAGTATGACGAGCCGTTCGAGATGAGCTCCCCCATCAACGAGGAGAAGTTTCTCGAGTTTCGCATCATGCCCTATGCCGAGGATCAGGCCATGCTGGTGGTGCGTGACGTGACTCGGCTGCGCAGCCTGGAGAAGACCCGCAAGCACTTCGTCTCCAACGTCTCCCACGAGCTGCGCACCCCGCTCACCGTGCTCAAGGGGTACCTGGAGATGACCGAGGAGCCACCGCCCCCCGCCATGTGGGCCAAGGCGCACAAGGTGATGATGGAGCAGACCATCCGCATGGACAACCTGGTCAATCAGCTGCTCACCCTGTCGCGCATCGAGGCGGCCCCGACCGTGGATCTCTCCCATCTGGTGGACATGCCCGCCATGCTGGGACTGCTTGAGCAGGAGGCGCGGGCCCTGTCGGGAGAGAATGCCCATCAGATCGAGTTCCAGGTGCAGCCTAACCTGTTCGTGAAAGGGGACAGGGACCAGCTGCGCAGCGCCGTCTCCAACCTGGTCTACAACGCCATTCACTACACACCGGCGGGTCGCAAGATCAGGGTTGAGTGGCGCAAACAGGGGGCCATGGCGCTCTTTGTGGTGCAGGACGAGGGGGAGGGGATAGCCCCGGAGCATCTGGCGCGGCTCACCGAGCGCTTCTATCGGGTCGACAAGGCGAGATCCCGCCACACCGGCGGCTCAGGCCTTGGCCTCGCCATCGTCAAGCATGCCCTGAGCCATCACGATGCCCAGCTCGAGATAGAGAGCCGGGTCGGCCAGGGCAGCCGTTTCAGCTTCCTCATTCCTGCCAGGATGGTGGTGGTAAAATAGTCTTCATTGACAACTGGTTAGCAATAAAAAAGGGGGCGGCGAGAGCGGCCCCCTTGGCATTTGTGCCGCGCCGGGCCCATGTCATCAAAGTGTCATATAAATTCCATAAATTTGTCACTGCCAGGTCAGATACTGGCGCCGTCTTAAGAACAGACCCAGCGTCACCTTGGGAAAGAGGGGACGGATAAAATTCAACAAGCTGGCTGATACAGTCAGCTTGACCACCGCAAGACAGTGTTAATCGGCGCCATGTATTGGCAATTGCCTTCTGTAACTTTGGAGAGATTGGATGAAACTCAACAAACTGGCTGGTGTAATCGGATTCACCGCAGCAACCCTGTTTTCTGTCAGCGCTCTGGCTGCCGGAGTGGATAAAAATCTGCCGGATTACACCCCGACCAGTGGCATCTCGGGCAACCTGTCCTCCGTGGGCTCGGACACCCTGGCCAACATGATGACCCTGTGGGCCGAAGAATTTAAGCGTGTCTACCCCAACGTCAACGTGCAGATCCAGGCCGCCGGTTCTTCCACCGCGCCGACCGCGCTGACCGAGGGCGTTGCCCAGTTTGGCCCCATGAGCCGTGCCATGAAGGCCGGTGAAGAGGAAGCATTCGAGAAGCGTTACGGCTACAAGCCGACTGCCATCCGCGTCGCGGTCGATGCCCTGGCGGTATTCGTGAACAAGGACAACCCCATCAAGGGGCTGACCATGGAGCAGGTTGATGCCGTCTTCTCCAGCACCCTCAAGTGCGGCGAAGCCAAGGCGGCCACCAAATGGTCTGATCTGGGTCTGGATGGCAACTGGTCTTCCAAGGATCTGCAACTGTTCGGTCGCAACTCCGTTTCAGGTACCTACGGTTACTTCAAGGAGCACGCCCTGTGCAACGGTGACTTCAAGAGCGGCGTGAACGAGCAGCCGGGCTCCGCCTCCGTGGTGCAATCCGTCTCCGCGTCCCTGAACGGCATCGGTTACTCTGGCATCGGCTACGTCACCTCCGGTGTGCGCGCCGTGCCGCTCTCCAAGGATGGCAAGACCTTCGTTGAAGCGACGGCAGACAACGCCCTGACCGGCAAGTACCCGCTCTCCCGCTTCCTGTACGTCTACGTAAACAAGGCTCCGAACAAGCCGCTCTCCCCGATGGAGCAGGAGTTTGTGAAGATGATGCTCTCCAAGGCTGGTCAGAACATAGTGGCGAAGGACGGCTATGTGCCGGTACCGGCCAAGATTGTTGAGGCCGATCTGAAGAAGCTGGGCATCATGTAATCCCGCTTTTGCAGCGCAAACAAACGAGCCCGAACGGGCTCGTTTTTATTTTGGCGCCATGGGATCTTTTTGGTCGCATGGGGTGGTGCCTGGCTTGCACCGGAGGGCGGCATTCCCGAGAATAGGGCAACTTCATGGTAAAGGACCCTCTCATGCGTGCATCTTCCCTGTCCAAATTCGGCCTGGCAGCCTTGTGCAGTGCCCTGCTTGCCGGCTGTGCCCAGTCGCCGACCGGCCGCAGCCAGATGCTGCTCTTCTCCCCCCAACAGATGAACCAGCTGGGGGCCGACTCCTTCGAGCAGATGAAGAAGCAGGAGAAGGTGAGCAAGGATGCCAGGGTGAATGCCTATGTCTCCTGCGTGGCCAGGGCGGTCACCGCCCAGGTGCCTGCCAGCTATGGCATCACCAGCTGGGAGGTGGTGGTGTTTGACTCCAAGGAGGTCAACGCCTTCGCCCTGCCTGGCGGCAAGATCGGCGTCTACAGCGGTCTGCTCAAGGTCGCCAAGAATCAGGATCAGCTCGCCACCGTCATCGGCCATGAGCTGACCCATGTGCTGGCACAGCACTCCAACGAACGCCTCTCCCGGGATCAGCTGACCGGCATCGGGCTGGCGGTGGCAGATGCCGCCATCGGCAGCAGCCAGGGGGGCGGTGCCACCATGGCGGCGCTCGGGCTAGGGGTTCAGGTGGGGATTGCCCTGCCCTATGGCAGAACCCAGGAGAGCGAGGCCGACAGACTCGGTTTGGAGCTGATGGCCCGCGCCGGCTTCAATCCGGCCCAGGCCATCCCCCTGTGGCAGAACATGAGTGCCGCCTCCGGTGGCAAGGCACCGCCGCAACTGCTTTCTACCCACCCGAGCGACGAGAATCGCATCGCCGAACTGCAAGCCCAGCAGGCCGAGGTGCAGCCCCTGTATCAGCAGGCGCGAGCCGCAGGGCTGGAGCCCAAGTGCAAGGCATAAGCCTGCGGCTGGCCCGTCCCGCCGATGCCGCCGCCATGACGGTGATGCAGCGGGCCAGCTGGCTGGCGGCTTATGGCAGTGTGCTCGGGGAGGATCTGCTAGCCCAGCTGGCGGTCACCGACCATCTGCAGATCTGGCGCCGCCGGCTCGCCGAACCCGCCCCCATCCCCATGCTGCTGTGTCAGGACGAGGTCGTCATCGGCCTGCTCTATTGGCACCCAGCCCATGAAGAGGGGTTGATGACGGCGCGCATCCGGGCGCTCTATCTGCACCCGGATCACTGGCGTCGAGGCCATGGCAAGCGGCTGTGGCAGGCGGTGGCGGTGCAGATGCGCCGGGCCGGTTGCGAGCGCGTCAGGCTCTGGCTGCTCGATGGCAATCACATCGGCGAGGGGTTCTACCTGCGCCGCGGCTTCGTGTTTGACGGCCAGGAGCGCACCCTGACGAGCCTGGGACAACCCTGCCTTCAGCGACAAATGTTCCGTTTGCTTTGAGCTGGCTCCCGTTTTTTGCCCATGCATACTTTATTTTTTTTGCGAATTAATACAATGTGCCCCATCTGGACAGACTGAGGTGACCCGGTTCACCGGCAAGGGAGTGTGGCATGTATTACGGATTTGATATTGGTGGTACCAAGATTGCCTTCGCGATGTATGACGGTGGCCTGAACCTCTGTCACGAAGAGCGCATGAGCACCCCAGGCAATGATTACGAGGGGCTGTTGCAGCTGATCCTGACGCGGGTCGAGACGGCGGACGCCCGCTTCGGTGCGAAAGGCGCCGTCGGCATCGGGTTTCCCGGCATCATCAATCGCCTTGATGGGAGCATAGTGGCGGCGAACCTGCCCGCCATTCACGGTCGTCATCTAGGGGCGGATCTGGCCGCACGACTGGCACGCACCGTCAGCGTCGACAACGACGCCAACTGCTTCCTCTGGTCCGAAGTGCACCAGGGGGCCGCCGCCGAGGCCGAGAGTGCGCTGGGGGTGACCATTGGCACCGGTATCGGTGGCGCCGTCTACCTGGCGGGCAAGCTCATCCAGGGTCGCAACTGGCTGGCGGGGGAGATAGGCCATTACCCGCTGCCTGCCACCATATTGATGAAATATCCCGACCTGCCCCGTCCCCGTTGCGGCTGCGGCCGCCTGGTCTGTTTCGAAACCTACGCCTCGGGCACCGGCCTGGAGCGGCTCTATCACCACTTCCGCGGCGGGCGCGCCAGTGGCCATCTGATAGTTGCCCGCGCCGAGGCCCGGGAACCCGCGGCGCTCTCGGCCATCGACTGCTGGCTGGAGATCCTGGCCGCCGGGCTCGCCACCGCCATCTCGGTGATAGACCCAGAGGTGGTGGTGCTGGGGGGCGGCCTCAGCGGGCTGCCCGCCCTGTATGAAGAGCTGCCCAAGCGTCTGCCCGGCCACCTGCTGCCAGGTGTCGCCCTGCCGGCTATCCGTCAGGCCCGCTTCGGCGGCGCCGGTGGCGTGCGTGGCGCCGCCCTGCTCAATTTATGAGGTCAGGCACTGGGTCTGATCTCCCTGGATAAGGAGTCATCATGACCCGTCTTGAAATCTGCATCGACAACCTGGAATCCCTGTTCACCGCAGAGCGGTCCGGCGCGGATCGCATCGAGCTCTGCTCTGCGCTGGGGCTGGGTGGTCTCACCCCCTCCTATGGTTTCATGCAGCTTGCTGCCCGCCATGCCAGCGTGCCGGTTTACGCCATGATCCGCCCCCGTGCCGGGGATTTCTGCTTCAGTGCCGCCGAGTTCGAACTCATGTTGCTGGATATCGCTGCGGCGCGCTCTGCGGGCCTGCAAGGGGTGGTGGTGGGTTTGCTGGACGAGGGGGGCAGAGTGCCAGCCGCCCAGTTGCAACAGCTGGTCGAGGCGGCAGGTCCCCTTGGGGTCACCTTCCATCGCGCCATCGATCTCAGCTCCAACTGGCGCGCCGATCTGGAGACCATAGTGGCGGCCGGCTGTGAGCGGATCCTGAGCTCCGGCCATGCCCCGACTGCCCTGGCGGGTCTGGAGACCCTGCAGGCGATGCAGCAGACCCTAGCGGGCCGCGCCAGCCTGATGCCCGGCGCCGGGGTCAATGCCGACAACGTGCGCACCATACTCGAGTTCACCGGGGTGAGCGAGGTGCACATGTCCGGCATGGGCTGGCGTGGCGGCATGGTGCCCCACGGAGTGAACATGGGCACCTCGGACGACGGCCGGGTCAATATCACCGACGGTGCCAAGGTGGCTGCGGTGCGGGCTTTGCTGGACAAGGCCTGATAGGTGCCGCGCGGTGGCATGGTGCCTCTCCATGGGATTCAATATGGGCACCTCGGACGACGGCCGGGTCAATATCACCGACGGTGCCAAGGTGGCAGCGGTGCGGGCTTTACTGGACAAGGCCTGATACGTGCCGTGCGGCGGCATGGTGCCTCTCCATGGGATTCAATATGGGCACTTCGGACGACGGCCGGGTCAATATTACCGACGACGCCAAGGTTACTGCGGTACGGGTCCTGCTGGATCGCGCCTGAGCAGATCGCCGCCGATGGGCGGCGTTCATCCCCTTCTTCTGTGAAGTCTCTCCCACGGGCGGGGAAATCAGGAAGGCAGTCGGCAGCACCTCGCCAAAAAGTCTGATATTATCCCGTCTCTTTTACCCTCAGGACCCGGAGCAACATCTCAATGTCCCAATACGACTCTATCGAACAGAAGGCCAGCTATGGCATCGGCCGCAACATGGGTGATCAGCTGGCGCAGCAAGCCTTTGCCGGTCTGGATATCCCTGCCCTGCAACAAGGTCTGGCAGATGCCCTGAACGGCCTGGAGTTCGCGGTCAGCCGTGACGATATCAATGATGCCTTCCAGGTCATCACCGCCCGCATGCAGGAAGAGCAGGAAGCCGTTGCCAAGGCCGCCGCCGCCGATGGCGAAGCCTTCCTGGCCGACAACGCCAAGCGCGCCGACGTGAAAGTGACCGACTCCGGTCTGCAATACGAAGTCATGGTAGAAGGCAATGGCGCCGTGCCGGTGGCCGGTCAGTCCGTGCGTGTGCACTACCACGGTACCTTCACCCACGGTGGCGTGTTCGACAGCTCGGTCGCCCGCGGCCAACCTGCCGAATTCCCGGTCACCGGCGTCATTGCCGGCTGGGTAGAAGCACTGCAGATGATGCCGGTTGGCTCCAAGTGGAAGCTCTACATTCCGCAGGATCTGGCCTACGGTGCCCGTGGCGCCGGCTCCATCCCGCCCTACTCCGCTCTGGTCTTCGAAGTGGAGCTGCTGGACATCCTGTGATCCGGTTGGCGTGATGCAAACGGCGACCCCTGGGTCGCCGTTTGTTTTTTGCGCGCCGCCACGCCCTGGTGGATGAGCCATGGCCTTCTCGGGAGATTTGGATATAGTCAGGACGTCGCACTCTCGGCCACCCAGGGAGACAGGCCATGGCTGCCATCATCGAAGTCGTCGATCTCATCAAGAACTTCCCCGGAGTCAAGGCGGTGGACGGACTCAGCTTTGCCATTCCCGCCGGGAGCTGTTTCGGCCTGCTCGGCCCGAACGGGGCGGGCAAGACCACCACCATAGAGCTGCTCGAGGGGATCCTCACCCCGGACAGCGGCCAGATCCTGTTTCATGGCACCCCCCGTGGCCCCGACTATCGCTCCCGCATCGGCATCCAGTTCCAGCACACGGCACTGCAGGATTTTCTGACGGTGCGCGACACCCTGCGCCTGTTCGCCAGCCTCTATCCCAACCCCCTGCCACGGGAACTGCTCATCGATCTGTGCGCCCTTGGGGAGTTCATCGACAGGGACAGCCGCAAGCTCTCCGGCGGCCAGCGTCAGCGCCTGCTGCTGGCCCTGGCCCTGCTCGGGGATCCCGAACTGCTGTTTCTGGACGAACCCACCACAGGGCTGGATCCCCAGGCCCGCCACCACTTCTGGCAGCGGATCGAGGCGATCAAGGCCCAGGGCAAGACGGTGGTGCTCACCACCCACTACATGGACGAGGCCCAGCAACTGTGCGATCGCATCGCCATCGTGGATCACGGTCATCTGCTCAGCCTGGACACGCCGGCGGCCCTGCTGGCACAGCACTTCGACGGTGTGCTGGTGCGTCTCGCGGATCATCCGGCCCTCGCCAGCCTGGGTTATCCGCTGCTGCCCCACGGCGATCAGGTGGAGCTGAACTGCCCCGACGTGGCAGCCTTGCTGCCAACCTTGTTGAGCCTGGGGGTACCGCTGACCGGCATGCAGGTGCGTTCCCCCAATCTGGAGGATCTCTTCCTGCACCTGACCGGCCACAGCCTTCGGAGCGGCGCATGAACGCCGCCTCATGGCGGCGCCCCGCTGCGGCGCCTGCCAGCATGTTACCGATGCCAACCTGCTCAAGGAGCGGAAGATGACGGGATCTCTCAAGCGCATAGGTGCGCTCTTTTATGCCCGCACCCTGGAGTTCGTGCGCGACAGGGCGGCCCTGGTCTGGAACCTGCTTTTTCCGCTCTTGCTGGTGATTGGCTTCTCCCTCATCTTCTCCGGTCCCCCCAAGCCGCTGGTACAGATAGGGGTGGTGGGGGAGCTGACGACGGCCTATCAGCCCCTGACCCATATCCCGCTGCTCAAGCTCATTCCCTATGACGACGAGGCGAGGGGGGCCCTCAAGGTGCGCCATCACCAGCTGGACTTGCTGCTGTCACCGGCGCGCGGCCACTACTGGGTCAACCCGGACGCCCCCCAGGGGGCCATGGCCGAATACCTGCTGCGCCAGGCGGTGCGCGCGCCCTTGCAACGAGAGGCCCTGAGCGGTCGGACCATCCGCTACGGCGACTGGTTGTTGCCCGGGGTGATCGGCATGAACCTGATGTTCTCCGGCCTGTTCGGGGTCGGCTTCGTCATCGTGCGCTATCGCAAGAACGGGGTACTCAAGCGCTTGCGGGCCACACCACTCTCGGCCGCTGAGTTTCTCTGCGCCCAGCTGTTGTCACGGGTGCTGATCACCCTGGTGGTGAGCCTGCTGGTCTTTCTGGTGGCTTACTGGCTGCTGGATGTGCCCCTGCTCGGCTCTGGCTGGCTGCTGCTCTTCATCGCCCTGGTCGGCGGGACCGCCATGGCCTCCCTCGGGCTGCTCATCGCCGCCCGCATTCAGAACGAGGAGCTGGCGAGCGGTTTGCTCAATCTCATCAGCTTGCCCATGATGTTCTTATCCGGCGTCTGGTTTTCGCTGGAAGGCTCTCCTCCCTGGCTGCAGGCCGTGGGGGCCCGCTTGCCGCTCAGCCAGATCATCGAGGCCGCCCGTGCCGTCATGCTGGAAGGGGCGGGCTGGCAGGCGGTGGCGGGAACCCTGGGTCAAGTCATGGTGTTTGCCCTGGTGTGCATCACGCTGGGGGCGGTGCTGTTCAAATGGAGCGCAAAATGAAGTCAATTCTGTGGTTGCTGCTGGTAGCGGCCTTACCGGTGCATGCCGGCACCCTGCGCTGCAAGAGCGCCCTGTTGACCGAGGGGGACACCACGGCCGAACTGCTGATCCGCTGCGGTCAGCCGCTGCTCAAGGAAGATCTGACACGCTACGAGGAGAACGGCTTCGGGGCGCGGATGACGGTCAAGTATGCCGAACGCTGGACCTACAACTTCGGCAGGAGCGAATTCATGCAGTTCGTCACCGTCGAAAACGGCATCATCACCGAGATTGAAGACGGTCCCCGCGGTGGTTGAGTCGCGTATTGCTCCCGGGCCGGCACCCTGATCTAGAGCTCAGGCCCGGGCCCCATCCCCACCAGAAGATCCCCTGTTGATATCAGTTTGCCACCCTACATCGCGAAATATCGGCAAAGCCTTCTCTTTGTTTGCCGCTCCCAGGGTTGGGTCTGCTGGTGGAAAAGCGAGCCTGATGAGTCAGTTGGAAGCAGATCTTGCTGCCCCATCCCGGTGCATCCCATTTTTTTGCGAAAATAATCCTCACAGCGGGAATGGCCTTTAACAGCAGGCTATTTGGCGAATAAGGGTCTACTTTTGATTCTAAGAGTGCATATCACTTCGTTCGAACATTTTGTGCTGTTGCACCACGGTTGGGCCGGGTTGCACCGATTGACAAGTTTTTGAACCGCTGGATAAGCTGCGAAAAAGCAGGGAAACGATGGCATCTTGCTAGGTTTTGGTGCCAATGCGAATCAAACCACAGGGAAGAGTGACATGAAGCAGATACACAAGGCAGGTATGGTGATAGTGCTGTCGCTGGCGGCAGCCAATGTCTGGGCAGAGGGCACCCTGGATGCCGTGAAGAAGAAGGGGTTCGTGCAGTGCGGGGTCGGTGATGGCCTGCCCGGTTTCTCTAATCCGGACGCCAAGGGCACCTGGACCGGGCTGGACGTGGACGTGTGTCGCGCGGTCGCCGCGGCCGTGCTAGGGGATGCTGGCAAGGTCAAGTATGTGTCCCTCACCGCCAAGGAGCGTTTCACCGCCCTGCAATCCGGTGAAGTGGATCTGTTGTCGCGCAACACCACCTGGACCCTGACCCGGGACGGGTCGCTCGGCCTGACCTTCGCCGGGGTGAACTACTACGATGGCCAGGGCTTCCTGGTCAACAAATCCCTCGGGGTCAAGAGCGCCAAGGAGCTGGACGGGGCCGCTGTCTGCATCCAGTCCGGCACCACCACAGAGCTCAACCTGGCGGATTACTTCCGTGCCAATGGCGGCATGAAATATACCCCTGTGGTGTTCGACACCTCGGATCAGACCGTCAAGGGATTCGAAGCGGGACGTTGCGACGTGCTGACCTCGGATCAATCCCAGCTCTACTCCCTCAAGATCAAGCTGACCAAGCCGGGGGATGCCCTGGTGCTACCCGAGGTCATCTCCAAGGAGCCGCTGGGCCCCGCCGTGCGTCAGGGTGACGAACAGTGGTTCAAGGTGGTGCGCTGGAGTCTCTACTCCATGCTCAACGCCGAAGAGGCCGGTGTGACCAGTGCCAACGTGGACGAGATGCTCAAATCCACCAACCCGGACATTCGTCGCCTGCTGGGGCTGGAAGAGCCCAAGGGCAGCGTGCTGGGGCTGGATGACAAGTGGGCCTACAACATAGTCAAACAGGTCGGCAACTACGGCGAGTCGTTCGATCGCAACGTCGGCGCCGGCTCTCCCCTCAAGATCGACCGCGGCATCAACGCACTCTGGAACAAGGGTGGCCTGATGTATGCCCCGCCCATCCGCTAAATAGACAGCTGTCGGGGGGCCTGGCCCCCCATTTCCCCCTTGCCCTGGCTTTGTCGGAGTCATCCTCATGGCGATACAAGCATCAAACCATAGGAAAGAACAGGGCCGCTGGTGGTATGACGCCAAGGTGCGGGCGCAGATATTCCAGTGCCTGGCCATTGCGGCCGTTCTCGCGTTTCTGTTCTACATCATCAACAATGCCCTGACCAATCTGGCGACCCGTGGCATCACCACAGGTTTCGATTTTCTGGGCAACACCGCCGGGTTCGGCATCTTGCAGAGCCTGATCCCGTACGACGAGACCTACACTTTTGGTCGTACCTTCGTGGTCGGCCTGCTCAATACCCTGCTGGTCTCGGTGCTCGGCATCCTGTTTGCCACTCTGCTCGGCTTCGTGCTCGGGATAGCGCGTCTCTCCCGCAACTGGTTGGTAGCCAAGATAGCCACCGTCTACATAGAGACGTTTCGCAACATTCCGCTGCTGCTGCAGATCTTTTTCTGGTACTTCTCGGTGCTGCGCACCCTGCCGTCTCCCCGTGAGAGCGTGGAGCTGGGAGGGCTCGCCTTTTTGAACGTGCGGGGCTTCTATCTACCCAAACCCTTGTTTGAAGAGGGATTTGGCTATGTGCTTTGGGCCCTGCTGATCGCTGTCGTCCTGAGCTGGGGGCTGAGTCGCTGGGCGCGGCGCCGTCAGGCGCTGACCGGCAGGATCTTCCCGTTCTGGCGCTGTGTGGCCGCTCTGGTGATCCTGCTCCCTGCCATCGTCTTCCTGCTGGCAGGCAGCCCGCTCTCCTGGAGTGTGCCAGCCTTGCAGGGCTTCAACTTCCGTGGGGGCTTGACGGTGCTGCCCGAGCTCGCGGCCCTGCTGCTGGCGTTGACCATCTATACGGCGGCCTTCATCGCCGAGATAGTGCGATCCGGCATCCTGGCCATCAGCAAGGGGCAGACCGAGGCCGCTTCCGCCCTCGGGCTCTCGCCCACCAAGACGCTGCGGCTGGTAGTCATTCCTCAGGCGATGCGGGTCATCATTCCCCCGCTGACCAGCCAGTATCTGAACCTCACCAAGAACTCCTCGCTGGCCACCGCCATCGGTTATCCGGATCTGGTCTCGGTGTTCATGGGCACCACCCTCAACCAGACCGGGCAGGCCATCGAGGTGATCGCCATGACCATGGGGGTCTATCTCATCGTCAGTATCACCACCTCAGTCCTGATGAACATCTACAACCGCAGGATGACGCTGGTCGAGCGTTAGGGAGCTGTCATGTTTGTGAACGAGTTGCAGGAGGCGCTGCCGCCTCCCGATCATCGCCGGGGGCCGGTCGCCTGGGTCAGGCAGAACCTCTTCCCCAACTGGTGGAACGGCCTGCTGACCCTGGTGCTGGCCTACCTGCTGCTGCCACTGCTCTGGTCGGCGCTGGACTGGGCTATCTTCTCCGCCAACTGGCAGGGGAGCAGCCGTGCCGACTGCGCCCAGGGCGGGGCTTGCTGGGTATTTATCGAGAGCCGTCTGGGACAATATCTCTACGGCTTTTATCCGGTCGATCAGTATTGGCGCATCAATCTGGCCTTCGCCGGTCTGGCCGTGCTGCTGGCGCTGCTGATCTGGCCGCGCACCCCGCGCAAGGGCTGGCTGGCGCTCTTTACCCTGCTGGTATTCCCGGTCATCGCCTTCGTGCTGATCCATGGCGGGGCCGGTCTCGAGGTGGTGGAAACAAACCGCTGGGGCGGCCTGATGCTGACCCTGGTGCTGGCGGTGGTGGGCATAGTGGTCGCCCTGCCATTCGGGATCCTGCTGGCATTGGGACGCCGCTCCCACATGCCGGTCATCTCCAGCCTCTCCACCGTCTATATCGAGTTCTGGCGGGCGGTGCCGCTCATCACTGTGCTCTTCATGGCCTCCGTCATGCTGCCGCTGTTCATGACCAGCGAGGTGGAGCTCGACAAGCTGCTGAGGGCGCTCATCGGCATCATTCTGTTCCAGGCGGCTTATGTGGCCGAGGTGGTGAGGGGGGGGCTGCAGGCGATCCCCAAGGGGCAGTACGAGGCGGGGGAGGCGCTGGGGCTCTCCTACTGGAAGGTGATGGGGCTGGTCATCATGCCCCAGGCCCTCAAGATCACCATTCCCTCCCTGGTAAACACCTTTATCTCCCTGTTCAAGGACACCAGCCTGGTGCTGATCATAGGGCTGTTCGATCTGCTCGCCATCTCCAAGGTGGCGCTGGCGGATCCGGCCTGGCTGGGATTCTCCACCGAGGCCTATGTGTTCATCGCCATGATCTTCTGGATGTTCTGTTTTGGCATGTCCCGCTACTCCATCTATCTGGAGCGCAAACTCAACACCGGTCACAAGCATTAGGAGTAGTTTCGAGATGAAAACGGACGCTGTGGTAGAACTCAAGGATGTCAACAAGTGGTACGGTGAGTTTCATGTGCTGCGCAACATCAATCTGCAGGTGGGCAGGGGGGAGAAGATCGTCATCTGTGGGCCGTCTGGCTCGGGCAAGTCCACCATGATCCGCTGCATCAACCGGCTGGAGGAGCATCAGAGCGGTGACATCCTGGTCAAGGGGACGGCCCTGACGTCGGATCTCAAGAACATAGAGACGGTACGCCGGGAGGTGGGCATGGTGTTCCAGCACTTCAACCTCTTCCCCCATCTGACGGTGCTGGAGAACTGCTGCCTGGCGCCCATCTGGGTCAAGCAGTTGCCACGCAAGGAGGCGGAGGAGATCGCCATGACCTTCCTGCGCCGGGTCAGGATCCCGGAGCAGGCCCTCAAGTACCCGGGCCAGCTCTCCGGCGGTCAGCAGCAACGGGTCGCCATTGCCCGCAGCCTCTGTATGAACCCCCAGGTGATGCTGTTTGACGAGCCGACCTCTGCGCTGGACCCCGAGATGGTGCGCGAAGTGCTGGATGTCATGGTGGAGCTGGCCCATGAGGGCATGACCATGCTCTGCGTCACCCACGAGATGGGCTTTGCCAAGCAGGTGGCGGACCGGGTGATCTTCATGGACCGCGGCCAGATCATCGAGGAGAACGTGCCTGACCAGTTCTTCGACCACCCCCAGTCGGAGCGAACCAAGCTGTTCCTCTCCCAGATCCTGCAACACTGATGCGGGTCAGACGGGGACAACCCCATTGAAAATAGCCCGCACGCTCGGTGAGCGGCGGGCAAAGACGTGCATGGAAGCAGACTACAAACGGAAAGGAGTATGTCAGCCCGGCAACAGGGCGGTGGTGCGCAGATCGCGCACGGCCAGATTGATCTGCCGGGCCAGGCTCAGCGCCTGGCGGCAGCTCAGCGTTCTCACATCGATGATTCCCCCCTGAAATTCAAACCGCCCCAGAGCCTCTACCATGAAGCTGCCGTGATGGAAGCTTTTGATATAGCGGGCAATTCGACGAGGAGACAACTGCTTGAACACCTTCATGGCAAGAGACCCTGTTGTTTGGACAGGGCACACTATGCCGTCTCACCATGACACGGATGTGACACTTGATGAAGGTTTGTATGAATCCTTGTTATGGCGGGCTGGCGTCCTGCTCCCGGCGTTGAAAAAGTAGTGCAGCCCCCGGCCCCGGCACCGATATACTGCGACCATCGCAGGATGGACAAGGTGCCGCACGTGGAGTGGGTGGACGTAGTAGACGAGCAGGACAGGGTGATCGGGGTGGCCGAGCGCACCCGGGTGCGTCAGGAGAACTTGCGCCATCGCGCCAGCTATATTCTGGTGCTCGATGAGGCCGGGCGCGTGCTGGTGCAGCGGCGTACCCTGAGCAAGGATTTCTGTCCCGGCATGCTGGATGCCTGCGCCGGTGGTGTGGTGACCACGGGGGAGGCGATGGAGCCCTCCGCCCGGCGCGAGCTGGCCGAGGAGCTGGGGATCCGTGACGTGCCCCTGCACGACTTCGGCACCTTCTACGCCGAGGGGGAGGCGAGCGGGGGAGGCTATCGGGTCTGGGGCGGTCTGTTCAGTTGCCATTATCGGGGGCCGCTGCAACTCCAGGCGGAAGAGGTGAGCGAGGTGCACTGGATGAGTCTGGCCGAGATAACCGAGCGGGCCGATGAATTCACCCCGGATTCATTGCTCGCCATCGCCACCTGGCAGGCGCGGCGCCCGGCATAAGGCAGAGGTTCTGGCTGCCGAATTCACGTTGAATTTTCTGCTGACATTGCCATCAGGCAGGTGCGACGACACGGGCGAGCCGGTGTCGTCTCTTTTCTGGTTGGAGTAGACTGGGCCTCTTTCAATCACTTAAGGACGAGACATCATGATCACGGTCGGCCAATCCCTGCCCGCAGGGGAATTTACCTTCATCACCGCCGAGGACAAGCAGGTGAAGGATACCCAGGCCCTGTTTACCGGCAAGCGAGTGGTGCTGTTCGCGGTGCCGGGCGCCTTTACCCCCACCTGCTCCAACGCGCATCTGCCCGGTTATGTGGTGTTGGCGGACGAGTTCAAGGCCAAGGGGGTCGATGCCCTCTATTGTCTCTCGGTCAACGATGCCTTCGTGATGAAGGCGTGGCAGGCGGCCCAGAATGCCGACGCCATCACCATGCTGGCGGATGGGGACGGCAGCTGGACCCAGGCGCTTGGCCTTGCCAAGGAGACAGGCGCCTTCGGCGGCCTGCGTGCCCAGCGCTTTGCCCTCATCGCCAATGATGGCGTGGTCGAGCAGCTGTTCGTGGAGGCCCCCGGCAAGTTCGAAGTGTCTGATGCGCAGAGTCTGCTGGCCGCGCTGTGAGATGTTAATCATTGTTTGATTTCATCTTGAAATAGCAAGGCGGCTCGATACACTGAGGCCGCGTTTGGATGGAGCCAGGCTAGCCGCCTGGCTCTCGTGTTTGCAGTCGATGAGATAGAAGAATATGACCCTGGCTTTTGTTGCCCTGATTGCCGGACTGGCGTTGCTGGTCTGGAGTGCGGATAAATTTGTGGACGGTGCAGCCGCCACCGCTCGTTATGCCGGCATGCCGCCGCTGCTGATCGGTATGGTGATCATCGGTTTTGGTACCTCGGCCCCCGAGATGGTGGTCTCGGCCCTGGCATCCATGCAGGGTAACCCGGGCCTGGCCCTGGGCAATGCCTATGGCTCCAACATCACCAACATCGCCCTCATTCTGGGACTGACAGCCCTCATCAGCCCCATTGCCGTCTCCTCTCAGGTGGTGCGCAAGGAGATCCCCATCCTGCTCGGCATCACCCTGCTGACCGGTGCCCTGCTCATCGATGGTCACCTGGGGCGTAGCGACGCCCTCATTTTGGGTGGCGTCTTCATCGGGCTGCTGGGCTGGTCCATCTGGACCGGGATCAAGGGGAAGGGAGACGCCCTGGACGAAGACGTGAATGTGGAGATCGACAGCGAAGCCATGCCGCTCAAGAAGGCCATCTTCTGGTTGATCGTGGGCCTGGTACTCCTGGTAGGTGCTTCCCGCCTGCTGGTGTGGGGTGCGGTGACCATAGCCCAGGCATTTGGCATCAGCGATCTGGTCATCGGCCTGACCATAGTGGCGGTGGGTACCTCGCTGCCGGAGCTGGCCTCTTCCCTGATGGCCATCAAGAAGAAGGAACATGACCTGGCGCTTGGCAACGTGCTCGGCTCCAACCTGTTCAACACCCTGGCCGTGGTCGGCATCGCCGCCGGCATAGCGCCCCTTGACGTGGACCCGGCGGTGCTCTCCCGCGACTGGAGCCTGATGATGGGACTGACCCTGCTGCTGCTGGTGATGTGCCTGGGCCGCAAGGGACAGGGCCGCATCAACAGGGTGGAAGGAGGTATCTTGCTCTGCATCTTCGTCGCCTATACCGGTTGGCTGTTGACCAGCCAGTTCTGATGAGGGCATGACAAGACAAACAAGAAGGGGAGCCAATGGCTCCCCTTCTCTATGCAACACTCGTGGTCGAACCGTTCAGGCCACCGCCACCAGTTTCTGCTTCTGGGCGCTGTCCAGAATGAGGATGCTCGCCTTGGGGAAGAAGTTGAAGGTGGAGGCCGACGCCCAGGTGTAGGCCCCCATCACCCGGCCCACCACCAGCTCGCCGATGGCCAGATCCGGCAGCATGATGCCGTCGCGAATGACGTCCACGCTGTCGCAGGTGGGGCCGGAGAGCACGGCATTGTGCAGCTCGCCATGGGCATAGGGGGTGCTCACCGGGTAGGTGACGTGGTCATAGAGCTGACCGTTGTAGCTGCCGTAGAGGCCGTCATCCAGGTAGTACCAGATCTTGTCACCGCGGTGGGCCTTGCCCATCACGCTGGACACCGAGGTCATGGCCGGTGCGCTGATGAAACGGCCCGGCTCGGCAATTTTCTGCACGGTGGCGGGCAGCTTGGCGAGTGCCTCGCGGATCGGGGCGCAGAAGCCGTCGATGTCGAACTCGCCGCCCTCATAATCCACCGGGAAACCGCCGCCGATGTCCAGCACCCAGGGCTTGAGGCCGAGATCCCAGGCCTGCTCCATGATCTCGCGGCAGGCATCGATGGCCTGCACATGGCGACGGGCGTGGGGCACCTGGGACCCGACGTGGAACGACAGCCCCATCACCTTGATCCCCTTGGCCTGGGCCAGTTGCAGCAGCGGCAGTGCCTGCTCCGGGGTGCAGCCGAACTTCTTGGAGAGATCGACCTTGGTCTCGGGATTCGGGAAGCTGACGCGCAGCAGCAGTTTGACCTCGTCCTTGTAGGGCAGGAATTTCTCCAGCTCCAGCGGGTTGTCATAGACAAACACGGTGCAGCCGAATTCCAGCGCATAACGGATGTCACTGTCGCGTTTGATGGGATGGGTGTGAATGCAGCGTCCCGGACGAACCCCTTGGCTGCGCACCAGATCCACTTCGCCATTGGTGGCCAGATCGAAACAGGCCCCCTCTTCCTTCAAGACAGAGACCACAGCCTCATGGGGCAGGGGCTTGAGTGCATAATGCAAGCGCACATCGGGCAGGGCGGCGGCCAGGGCCCGATACTGTTTGCGGACGGCTGCCTTGTCGAGCAGCAGCAGGGGGGAGCCAAATTGTTCAACCAGCTGACGGTAATCTTGTGCGACCAGGGTCTCGTTCATTCTCTTTTGATCATCCTTAGGGGGCGTGATATGCCCAAGCCATATGCGATTGAACCGGCGACGGCCGGCTCAGGCGAGTGGTCCGGAGGGACCGACCAGGCACAATGCATAACTCCCTTGCAAAGTGCTTAGTTATGCGCGGGATTATCGACTTATTGAGTTTGTGTGCAAGCATTTTGATTGGATATGTTGGCAAGTATTTCTGGTCGAGACGAAACATCATCTTGATATGGGGCAGTCTGCGTCTTTTGGTGTGCGTCATCATCAGACAAAACTTCATAACTTATTGATAGTTAACGAACATTTAACATGCGTTTCGCTGATGGTCGGGACAGAAAAAAATGGCGTGGAGTCCGGCCGAGTGGGAGACAGCTCACATTTTTTGGATTAACATGCCCGCTTCCTAATCCAAACTAGTTCGGATGAAGGTAGCAGGAGAGCGATGGGGGACCATCCACCGAAGAAGTGAATCTTTCAGGTACCGGGCAACCGGTGTGGACTGCTACTGGACGATACTCTGGAGAGACCCGTTAGATCGGGCGCCGAAGGAGCAAGGCACCATAACGACCCGCAAGGGCAGGCTGGTGCCGGAAACTCTCAGGCAAAAGGACAGAGGGGATGGGATGGTTGTACCTGAGCTTGGAACTGTTCACGATCTGTCACGAGAGGTCGTCAGCAAGGTAAAGAGCAGCGCAGGAACCGGAGTGTATGTGAATACATGAGGCTTCCGAGCAGCGCATGAGCCTTGATCACGGCCTCGCAGTAAGAGTGTGAACACGTTTTTGGCCTGCATCCGATCGCCTTTGGGGATCGCGACACCTATGGGAAGATCATCCTTCTCCTCCTTAATCATTGTTTTTTAAGGAGGATGCATGTCATCAATTCAATCGGCGCTCGCCGCCATCGATAGCTTTGTCTGGGGTCCACCCCTGCTGATCCTGCTGGTCGGGACCGGTATCTATCTTACCCTGCGATTGGGTCTGCTTCAGGTCGTGCGCTTGCCGCTCGCCCTCAAACTGGTCTTTGGCCGCGATCAGGGTCAGGGCAAGCAGGGGGACGTCTCCAGCTTCGCCGCCCTCTGTACTGCGCTTTCAGCCACTATCGGCACTGGCAACATCGTCGGGGTCGCCACCGCCATCAAGCTCGGTGGCCCCGGCGCCCTGTTCTGGATGTGGATGGCGGCGCTGTTTGGCATGGCCACCAAGTACGCCGAGTGCCTGCTGGCGGTCAAATACCGCGAGCAGGATGCCAACGGTCAGATGGCTGGCGGCCCCATGTACTATCTGGAGAAGGGGCTTGGCTCCAGGCCGCTCGCCAAGCTGTTCGCCCTGTTCGGCATCGGCGTCGCCTTCTTCGGCATCGGTACCTTCCCCCAGGTCAACGCCATCTCCGACGCCATGAGCCTCTCCTTCTCGGTGCCCCGTGAAGTGACCGCCGTGGTGCTGACTCTGATCGTGGCGCTGGTGACCCTGGGCGGTATCCAGTCCATCTCCAGCGTGTCGAGCAAGGTGGTGCCCTTCATGGCCATCTTCTATATCCTCGCCTGTGCCGGGGTACTGGTGAACAATGCCGGCGCCTTGCCCGATGCTGTCATGCTGGTGATCGAGAGCGCCTTTACCGGCCATGCGGCCACCGGCGGCTTCGTCGGTGCCGGCATTATGCTGGCGATCCAGTCCGGGGTGGCGCGCGGGGTCTTCTCCAACGAATCGGGTCTGGGCTCTGCGCCCATCGCCGCAGCTGCGGCCAAGACGGACTCCTGCGTGGAGCAGGGGCTGGTCTCCATGACCGGCACCTTTATCGACACCATCATCATCTGCACCATGACCGGCCTGACCCTGGTGGTGACCGGAGTGTGGAGCGGTGAATTGAGCGGCGCCGCCATGACCAGCCAGGCCTTTGCGCAAGGGCTGGATGCCCACATAGGCCAGTATCTGGTGAGCATAGGGCTCTTGTTCTTCGCCTTTACCACCATCCTCGGTTGGAACTACTACGGCGAGCGCTGCACCGAGTACCTGTTCGGGGTCAAGGCGATCAAGCCCTACCGCATCGTCTATCTGGTGCTGGTGGCGAGCGGCGCCTTCCTTCATCTGGATATGATTTGGCTCTTGGCCGATATCGTCAACGGCCTGATGGCGGTACCCAACCTCATCGGCCTGATTGGCCTTCGTCATGTGGTGATCGCCGAGACCCGCGCCTACTTTGGCCGCGACCGCGACCGCGACCGCGATACGGAGTCGGAACCAGAGCCGCAGACGGCCTGAACTCCTCCGCTCGTTTCACGTTCGCCTTGAAAAGAACAAGCCACGACTCGAGTCGTGGCTTTTTTGTGCGCTGCGCTATTTCCATGGACGGGCCTGTTCCCTCTCCCCCCGGGAGAGGGAACAGGGTGAGGGGGATAGTCCCTCGCTCAGCAGTCTATCCAGACATGCTCGCACCTTGTCCACCAACGCCTCGTTGCCACCGCGCCAGTCAATGCAGCTTGCCAGCGTGGTGGAGGTTCCTGTCATAAAGCGCAGTTCGCCGCCCGCCAGCTCGTAGAAGCGGCTCGCCATCCGGGTGCCTTCGTCCACGTCTCCCGCCACCAGCAACATGGCCTGGGCCAGCACGGCGCCTTGGTGATCCTGCCCTGGTGCCAGCCAGCGCTGGGCGGTGCCGGTTACCTTGCGACCCCCGATCACCAGATTGTACTGGCCGTCGCAAAACGATCCGGGCACGAAGTCGTAGTTTCCCGTCAGGCCGTATTCGCCCAACAGGGCCAGCAGCGGCGCCCCCAGCAGATGGTAATAGTGGCCAAGATCAGTGGTGGTGCGGGGCAGCAGCAGGGAGAGGTTGAGGATGCCCGCCCCGTGGGGCACGGCGGTGCCGCCGCTGTCACGCACAAATACGGGCCAGCCTTCGGTGGCGAGTTGTTCACAGGCGGCTGCGTAACAGGGGAGTCGGGTGTCTTTGCGGGTGATGATAAGGCACTGGGGCGCCTGCCAGAGGTGAGCGCGGGGCTGGCCATCATGGGCGCATTCTCGTAGCCAACGCCGCTCCTCGGCCAGTATCTGATCCGGGGTGTAGTTGGTGGGCAGGGAGGAAAGCAGGGTATAGGTCATGAAGGGCATCCTGAGCAGAGGCTGCCCAGCACAGTACCCGTGACGGAGGAGGAGGTAAAGCCCCGCACGGCGGGGCTTTACCTGTTCGCTCTGGAGAGCGTCAGGCCTGCGCGGCGCGGTGCTTGGGCAGCAGCAGGTTCATTAGGATAGCGGTGAGGCCGCCGGTGGCGACGCCGTAGGAGAGCACGCTCCTGGCCAGCTCCGGCAGGTGTTGCAGCACTTCAGGCACCTGAGCCACCCCAAGGCCCATGGCGAGCGACACCGCCAGTATCATCAGGGCGCGGCGGTCCAGCTCCTCGCGGGAGATGATGCGCACCCCGGCGGCGGCGATAGTGCCGAACATCACTATGGTGGCGCCACCCAGCACGGGTTCGGGGATCTGCTGCACTAGGCTGGCCACCGCCGGAAAGAGGCCGAGCAGGGCCAGCATGGCGGCGATGAAGAGGCCGACATGGCGGCTGGCGACGCCAGTCAGCTGGATGACGCCGTTGTTCTGGGCGAAGGTGGACATGGGGAAGGTGGAGAAGACCGCCGCCAGCATGGAGTTGGCGCCATCGGCCAGCACGCCCCCCTTGATCCGCGCCATGTAGACGGGCCCGTCCAGGGGCTCGCCCGAGATATCCGAGGTGGCGGTCATGTCGCCGATGGCTTCCAGCGCCGTCACCACGAAGATGATGGCGAGCGGCACGAACAGCTGCCAGTCAAAGCCGATGCCGTAGTGGAGCGGGAGTGGCACCATGATCAGGGGACCCTCGAAGGTAGGGGGGTTGACCTTGCCCAGCAGCAGGGCCACGGCGTAGCCCGCCAGCATGGCGATCATGATGGCAGAGAGGCGCAGCCAGGGGTTGCGACTGCGCTGCAGCAGCACGATGAGGCCGAGCACCAGCAGGGAGAGAAAGAGGTTGGTGTGGCTGGCGAAGCTGCCGTCAGAGAGGGCGGCGTAGCCACCACCCATGCTGATGAGGCCCACCTTGATCAGGGTCAGGCCGATGAGCAGCACCACTATGCCGGTCACGAGCGGGGTGATGATGCGCTTGACCAGGTGCAGGAAGCGGCTCATCACCACTATGGTGAGGGCGGCTGCCAGCATGGTGCCAAACAATGTGCCCAGCAGATCCTCGGTGGGCATGGCGGCCTGCTTGAGGGCGAGGCCGGAGGCGATGATGGGGCCGAGGAAGTTGAAGCTGGTGCCCTGCACCGAGAGCAGGCCCGAGCCGATGGGACCGAAGCGGCGGGTCTGGATGAAGGAGGCGATGCCGGACATGACCAGGGACATGGAGACGATGTAGCGGGTGTCGGCGGCGGGGAGGCCCAGGGCGTTGGCGATGATGAGGGGCGGGGTGATGATGGCGACAAACATGGCGAGCATGTGCTGCAAGGCGGCGAACAGGGTCTGGGGCAGGGGCGGGACCTCGTCGATGCCGTAGATGAGCTCGCTGTGAGCTCGCCTGGGGGGATGGGTCTCGGGAGTCGTGCGCGCGGCGGCAGCCTGTTCCATAAATACCTCGAAGTGTGTGGGGAGGGGGAGAAAATTGGGCGCTATTGTAGTGACTGAAATGGGGCTGACCAGCGCTAATTGGAGCGATAAAGGTTTATTTTTCGATGGGTTGAAACGTTTGCGCGCGGCGATTATGATCCGCCGGTTTGTGTGAGGCAGTTCTCGTTATAAATGGGGGACATGCTGATGCATCCAGGGAGGGACGGTGTAGAATGAGCCCTCAGTTGTAATATGGAGGCTCTGGATGCTGAAGCTGTCGGAGTTCTGGAGTGCCCGTGCCCACTCCGAAGATTTTACCCTGACCCGCATGGGCTTTATGACGGTGCGTCTTCGGTTGCTCACCTGCCTGCTGATGGTGGGGTTGCCCGCCTGGGCGCTGGTGGACTGGCTGACCCTGCCCGCCACTCAGTTTGACGAGCTGTTTCAGGTTCGGATCTTCTGCCTGCTGGCCCTCTCTCCGCTTATCCCCCTCTCCTATCTCATCCACTTCAAGCGCGAGCGCATGAAGCTGGCGCTGGGCTATCTGATGGCGGTGATGATGCTCTTCTCCCTCATCTGTCTGCACAGTTTCGGGACGGATCAGGAGTTGCAGGCGGGTTACATGGCGTTCCCCTATCTGCTCATCAGCCTGTTTGCCATCTTCCCCATCCCGCTCTCTCTCAGTCTGCAACTGGCAGGCGGCATCCTGATCACCATGCTGGCCGGCAACTGGCTGCTGGTGGGTCAGTCGCTCCTGAGCGTGCAGACCCTCAATCAGGTCTGGCTGCTGGGGTTGTTCACCGTGGCGAGTGCCTGGGTGCAGTGCGGCCAGCTCAACATGCTGTTGCAACTCTACCGGGAGTCCACCACGGACGAACTGACCGGCATGATGAACCGTCGCCTGCTGATGAAGCAGCTCGAGAAGGCCAGGGTCAGCATGATCCGCAAGCAGGCTCCCTTTGCCGTGCTGCTGCTGGATCTGGACAGATTCAAGCGCATCAACGACAGCTTCGGCCATCTGGCGGGAGATGCCGTGCTGAAAGAGGTGGCGGCGACCCTGGCGGAGCAGCTGGAGCCCGGCATGGTGCTCGGTCGCTACGGTGGGGAGGAGTTTGCCATCCTGCTGCCTAACTGCGCCGAGCTGGCCCAGGCGAAGCGGGTCGCCGAGCGACTGCGGGTGGCGGTGGAGGCGCGGCTGGTGAAGAGCCCGACCTCGGATGAACTGCTGGAGGTGACGGTGAGCATAGGCCTGACCCTGGCTCTGCGCGGGGAGGGGGTCGAGGAGCTGCTCAACCGGGCGGACGAGTGCCTCTATATGGCCAAGATGGCGGGTCGCAACTGCGTGGTGGGCGAACTGGCGAAGACGCCGGGCAAGCCCGGGCCCACCAAGACGGATGCCGCCTGAAGGCGGCATCTTGTCGGAGGGATTGCGATCTCAGCTCAGCCGGTACTTGCCTGACAACTGCTGGGCCAGCAGTTTGAACATGTTGAACACCGCCATGGTCTTGCCGGTCGGGGTGCCGTCCTCGGCCAGGAAGAATTCCCCCTTGAACACCAGGATCTCCCCCTTCTGCTCCACTGAATCGGCCCGCATGCCGTGGATGAAGTCTTCGTGGTCCTTGATGATGCCGTTGGCCATCTCCAGCAGGGCAGTCTCGGTGATCAGCTCTTTTTCTGGTTGCATGTGCGTCTCCTTAAACGACTACTGGCAGGGCGTGGTGTACCCGCCGCTGATTGAAGAGGCGGCCAGCATACTGCAAACCGGGATTTTCTGTCATTGATATGACCCCGCTTTTTGCCCTGCAAGCAACGTCACCCCATCACCAGATTCTTGAGCCAGTGACGCTGACGGATCCTGCGTTGCACCAGCAGTACCTTGGAGAGCTCCTCCAGCAGTACCACGGCCACCACCCAGGAGAGGGGCCAGCCCAGCAGGCTGACCGCCACCCAGGCGAGCGGCAGGCCGATGCACCACATGCCGACGATGTCGATGAAGATGCTGTAGTTCACATCCCCGCCCGAGCGCAGCACCCCGACGATGCCCACCATGTTGAACACCTTGAGCAACATGCCGAGGCACATGATGGCAAGTACCTGACCCGCTTCCCCCATCAGCTCGCCCGGCAGGTTGCCGACCCACAGCAGCAGGTTGGTCTGCAGCAGCCAGACGGCTATCCCCACCAGCAGGGCGCCAATGGGGGCGAGCAGCAGGAACAGCTGGGAGTGTTGCCAGGCCTCCTCATACTCCTCGGCCCCGAGCCGGTGTCCGAGCAGGGTGGAGCAGGCTACCGCCAGCCCGAAGAAGAGGGAGATAAGGATGCTCTCGAGCGTCCCCAGCGTGGTCATGATGGCCAGGGAGTCGGTACCGAGGTGGGCGTAGAGGAAGCCGTAGAGCAGCATCCCGAAAGCCCAGAGTCCGTCGTGCAGCAGCAGCGGCAGGGCGATCAGGGTGAAGCGCACCACCTCCTTGCGCCGAAAGGCGTCCCACCAGTCCTGTTTGCGCGGCACCAGGCGGGGCTCCTGGCGCCACACATAGATCAGCAGCAGCGTGGTCTGCAGCAAGCGTGAGAGAGTGGTGCCCCAGGCCGAACCGGCTACGCCCATCGCCTCGAAGCCGAAGTGACCGAAGATGAGGGCGTAGTTGAGGATGACGTTGGCGATGATGGCGATGATGCCGATCCGGGTGGGAGCGGCGGCATTACCGACCGAGCGCAGCGCCGCCTCCAGTGGCACGACTATGGCGGTGCAGAGGATGGTGGCGCCGGTGATCATCAAAAACTCGTCTGCGAGGGCGCGCAGCGCGGGATCCTGGCTGGCAAAGCCGAGCACGCTGCCCGGCGAGAGCACATAGACCAGGGCAAACGGCAGGCTCACCAGCAGGGCGCCCACCAGCGCCAGCGCCAGGGATCGGCGTACCCCGGCCAGCTCGCCGCGACCGTAATACTGTGCTGCCAACACCGAGACCCCGCCCGAGAGCCCCGCTATCACCAGCAGGTTGAAGAAGAAGACCCGGTTACCCAAGCCGACCGCCGCCACCGCCGTGGTGCCAAGCTGGCTCACCATCATGATGTCGATGAGACCGAGCAGGGAGAACATCATGGACTGCAGCGACACCGGCAGGGCCAGTCGCCACAGTCGGGTCATGAACTCACGGTCGGTGGTTTGTTTTAAAATCGCTTGCCAATAACTCATTTATGTTGACCGGGTATGTGAAAATCAAGGTTTGTCATGGGTATGATAGGGTCTGTCGCGGGTGGCTTCACTGTGAGTACCTCTCCGCTTTCTTGTTCAAAACTATCCTGTTGAGGTGTTATGGCATTTGTCAGCGAATGTCTTGAGATAGCCCCCGGCTGCGAGGAGCGGATGCTGGGGCGCGAAGGCTTGCCGCTGTTGG
This sequence comes from Aeromonas sp. QDB31, assembly GCF_027707605.1. Lineage (NCBI taxonomy): Bacteria > Pseudomonadati > Pseudomonadota > Gammaproteobacteria > Aeromonadales > Aeromonadaceae > Aeromonas > Aeromonas sp. QDB31. Next base: position 416,464 of record NZ_JAPCIX010000001.1, read on the forward strand.
GGGAGGCGGGCATCTTCCTGACCGGCCTCTCCCGCTTACGGGATCACTACCTCATTCGCCGCAATCGGCCCGAGTTCCACATCCTGATGGTGAGCCATGATGAGGGAGGGGCCCTGCTGACGGATCAGGGGGAGCAGCCCATCCCCGCGGGATCGCTCATCTTCCTGCCGGCGGCTGTGCCCGGTGGCTTGCGGCTCACCGGCGAGCACTGGCAGATCAGCTGGATTTTGCTGGACGACGTACCGCGTTGGCAGCACCTGCACCGGCTTGGCCATCGCATCTGGCAGGGGGAGGAGGGGGATCAGCTCTATCATCTGCTCAGCCTGATGCAGGGGGAGGGGGTGAGATCCCCCTTGCAACCCCAGTTGCTGAGCCTGCTGCTGGCCTTGCTGGACAGGACCCTGCAAGGGGAGGTGCGCGGCACTCCGGAGCTGCGCTTGCAGGCGCTGTTTCGCCGGGTGGAGGCGCGCCTCGATGAGCCCTGGAGCGTGGTCCTGCTCGCCAGCCAGATGGCCTGCTCTGTGCCCCATCTGCATCGACTCTGCCAGCAGCTGTTTGGCATGGGACCCATGGCGAAGGTGACCGAGCTCAGAATGAACAAGGCGCGTCAGTTGCTGCTCTATACCAATTGGCCCCTCGGTGAGCTGGCCAGCCGGGTCGGTTACAGCGACGGCGCGAACTTTGCGAACCGCTTTCGCCGCCTCACTGGTCAGACCCCCGGCGCCTTTCGTCGCCTGGGTCGCAAACCTGTTGCCACGGATGTGCAAACCCTTTGAAATTGTTGGTCCAAGCTCATAGGATCGACGGGCCACACAGTCAAGGTACAGATCCATGTTTGAAGATAATAATCAGAAACGCCCCCTCTATATTCCCTACGCCGGTCCTGCCCTGCTGGAGACCCCTCTGCTCAACAAGGGCAGCGCCTTCACCAGCGAGGAGCGCAGCAGCTTCAATCTGGAAGGCCTGCTGCCCCAGAACATCGAGACCATCGAAGAGCAGGCCGAACGCGCCTATCGTCAGTTCATGGCGTTTGGCAACGACATGGACAAGCACATCTATCTGCGCAACATCCAGGACACCAACGAGACCCTGTTCTATCGCCTGCTGACCAACCATCTGACCGAGATGCTGCCGGTCATCTACACCCCGACCGTGGGCAAGGCGTGCGAGGAGTTCTCCAACATCTACCGCCGTGCCCGCGGCCTCTTCATCTCCTATCCGGACAAGGACAGGATCGATGACATGCTGCAAAACGCCACCAAGCAGAACGTCAAGGTGATCGTGGTCACCGACGGCGAGCGGATCCTGGGCCTCGGTGACCAGGGCATCGGCGGCATGGGCATCCCCATCGGCAAGCTGTCGCTCTACACCGCCTGCGGCGGCATCTCCCCCGCTTACTGCCTGCCGGTGGTGCTGGACGTGGGCACCAACAACCAGCAACTGCTCAATGACCCCTTCTACATGGGCTGGCGTCATCCGCGCATCTCCGGGGAGGAGTACGACGAGTTCGTCGATGCCTTCATTCAGGCGGTCAAGCGCCGCTGGCCCGAGATCCTGCTGCAGTTCGAAGACTTTGCCCAGGGCAATGCCACCCCGCTGCTCAACCGCTACAAGGACGAGCTGTGCTGCTTCAACGACGACATCCAGGGCACGGCCGCCGTGACGCTCGGCAGCCTGATCGCCGCCTGCAAGGCCTCGGGGGCCAAGCTCTCCGAGAAACGGGTCGCCTTCCTCGGCGCGGGCAGCGCCGGCTGCGGCATCGCCGAGCAGATAGTGGCGCAGATGAAGGCCGAAGGGCTGAATGATGCGGAGGCCCGTGGCCGGGTGTTCATGGTGGACCGTTTCGGCCTCATCACCGACAAGATCCCCAACCAGCTCGACTTCCAGCGCAAGCTGTCCCAGCCGCTCGAGCGGATCAAGGAGTGGCCGGTGGGGGACAACATCTCTCTGCTGGAGGTGATGGAGCACGGTCGTCCTGACATCCTGATCGGGGTCTCCGGCCAGCCGGGCCTGTTCACCGAAGAGGTGGTCAAGACCATGCACAAGCACTGTGCTCGTCCCATCATCTTCCCGCTCTCCAATCCCACCTCCCGGGTGGAGGCCACGCCGGCCGACCTCATTCGCTGGACCGACGGCCAGGTGCTGGTGGCCACCGGCAGCCCGTTCGCGCCGGTGGAGCACAAGGGCAAGCGCTACGTCATCGCCCAGTGCAACAACTCCTTCATCTTCCCGGGGATAGGCCTTGGCGTCATCGCCTCCGGCGCCACCCGGGTGACCGATGCCATGCTGATGTCCGCCAGCCGGGCGCTGGCGGAGTGCTCGCCGCTGGTGAAGGGAGAGGAGGGCTCCTTGCTGCCGGATCTGGCGGACATCCATCGGGTGTCCCGCTACATTGCCAAGATGGTGGCCAAGACCGCCATGCTGCAGGGCAAGGCGGTGCAGACCCCGGATGATGTGATAGACCAGGCCATCGAAGCGAACTTCTGGCGCCCGGAATACCGCCGTTATCGTCGCACTTCGTTCTGATCGAAGGTGCTGCAAAAAGCAGAAGGGATGCGCAAGCATCCCTTTTTTGTGCACGGCAGAGACGGATGGGGAATTATTGTGCCGGTTGTTCGGCAGCGGGTTCGGCAGTGGGCTCGGTGGCCGCTGGTGCGGCTTCCTGCACGCCGGTCACCCGGATCTCGACCCGGCGATCCGGGGCCAGGCAGTCGATGAGGGCAGCCCGGGCCTTGACGGCATCACACTGGGTGCCGGTCACCGGGTTGCTCTCGCCATTGCCCTGGATGCTCACCTTGTCGGCGGGCAGCCCCTTGCCGATGAGGAAGTCGGCCACGGTGCGTGCACGGGCTTCGGACAGCGCCTGGTTGTTGGCGTCCGAGCCGATGCGGTCGGTATAGCCCATCACCATGGCGTTGCCGTCCTTGGGCTTGACGTCGACGATCTGCTGGTAGAGGTCGTCCAGCGCGGCCATGCCTTCCGGCTTGAGCTCGGCTTTGCCAAAGGCAAACAGCACGTCCGAGCTCAGGTTGAAGGTCTGATCCACCGGCTCGGGGGCCGGCGGCGGGGCCACCACCATGGGGGCCGCCACCGGCAAGGCGGCTACGGTGCGGTTGGGGTGCAGTACCAGCTCTATGGTGGCGGTGCTGATGTCGCTGACCCAACGTTGGGTGCCGCTGCCCACCTTGTCGTTGTCCGAGTCATCCCCCACCCGCACCATGTAGCGATAACGGGCCTGGATGTCGATCCAGTCGTGCAACCTGGCGGTCATGCCTAGCCCGGCCAGTGGCGCCAGGTTGTCCTCGCTGCCGTTGATGGACTTGACGCTGTAGAGGTAACCGCCCCCCTCGGCAAACACCGAGAAGATGTCGTTCAATGGCAGGCGACCCAGGATCGACAGGGTTGCCCCCTGATTGCTGAACTCGTGACCATTGACGTCCCAGTCACCGCCCGACAGATAGCCCAGTTCTGCCCCCAGGTTTTCGGTGAAGTTGTAGCCGGCGAAGGCGTTGTACGCGGTGTCGTCGTTGCTGGCATCCTTGCTGAAGTCATCGAGATCATGGGCCCATGCCCAGCCCGCCCCCGCCCCTATATACCAGTCATGGACAGGTGCCGCCTGTGCCGCTCCCGTCGCCAATGCCAATGCAATCCATACCGGTTTCAGTCTTATGTTCATCGCGTTTCCTCGTCGATGTTGGGTGTTATAGGGCTCCCAGCCCTTTGTTATGTATAACCAACATTATGTATAGGCCATATGAGACGTTTAACCACTTAAGTGGCGACCCTGTATGGAAAATCTGTGAGGAGGATGACAACTATTTGGTCCCCGTGAGAGGGTGTGGAGGGTGGTGCAACGAATAAAAAAAGGGGCCGACTGGCCCCTTGTTTGGCTGCGGGTTGACCGCTTACTGTTGCACTTCCTGTACGCCGGTGACGCGCACTTCGACGCGGCGATCCGGTGCCAGGCAGGCGATCAGCTGGTTCTTGCCCTTGACGCCGTCACACTGGGTGCCGGTGACCGGATTGGCTTCACCACGGCCCTCGATGGCGACCTTGCCTGCCGGCAGACCCTTGCCAACCAGGAAGTCGGCCACGGTGCGAGCACGAGCTTCGGACAGCTTCTGGTTGTAGGCGTCAGAACCGATACGGTCGGTGTAACCCACCACCACGGCGCTGCCATCTTTTGGCTGAACGTCGACGATCTGCTGATACAGGGTGTTGAGGGCGGCAGTACCTTCCGGCTTCAGGGTGGACTTGCCGAAGGCAAACAACACGTCAGAGCTCAGGGAGAAGCTCTTGTCGACCATGACGGGCTCGGGGGCCGGCTCGGGAGCCGGTGCGGCTACAGGTGCCACATAGGCTTTGCGGTTCGGGTGCATCACCAGTTCCAGGGTGGTGACGCTCATGTCGGTCTTCCAGGTCTTCTGATCGTCACCCAGATCCCAGATGTAGCGATAGCGAGCCTGCAGGTCGAGCAGATCGGTGAGCTTGGCGCTCAGGCCCAGACCGGCCAGCGGCGAGGTGCCGTTGTCGCTGTCACCGTTGCCGTTGACGTGGTTGAAGTAGGCACCGCCTTCTGCGAACACGGAGAAGATGTCGTTCATGGGCAGGCGGGCGATACCGGACAGGGTCCCCCCTTGGGTCTTGAAGTCGACGCCGTCGACGCCACCCTTGCCGGCATAGAGATAGCCCAGCTCGGCGGCAAAGTTTTCGGTGAAGTTGTAGCCGCCGAACAGGGAGATCGCGGTGGCGTCCTTGTCGGCATCCAGACCGAAGGAGTCCAGGTCATGGCCATAAGCCCAACCTGCACCCATACCTGTGTACCAATCATCGGCCGCCTGGGCGGTGGACGTTCCCATGGCTGCAATAGCCAGAGCAATCAGGGTTGGAGCCATTTTCATTTTCATCATTTTATCCTCGTTGAGTTGCCGTGCTACGGGCGTACTGCGCACTCTTTGTTATACCGATCGCAGATGACATTTCATGATGCGATTCCGTGACCTGGTCACGGACGGCTTGAATAAAAAATGGATGGTAACCTGGATTCTCATGAAGCTGTTTCTCCATGGACAACTAACCGGGCAATAAGCACTTTTAATAGTTCATCCAATGTCTTACAAGCGTTGCTACTGTATTCTTTTGAATCAGCTTGATCAAGTTTCTGCACAGATATGCAGCGATGGGGTTGGTGCGACGAGGATGCGGACTGGCCAGAGAGGGAGGGGGAGACAAGGGGGTGAGACAGGAGGTGACGTTTGCGGTGACAGACATGCAAAAGGGGATGCCGTGGCATCCCCTTTTCGCGTTATCTGAACGGAGTCAGATTACTGCTGAACTTCCTGTACGCCGGATACGCGCACTTCTACGCGACGGTCCGGGGCCAGGCAGGAGATCAGCTGAGCCTTGGCGGTTACGCCGTTGCACTTGGTGCCGGTAACCGGGTTGGCTTCGCCACGACCTTCGATGGCAACCTTGCTGGCAGCCATACCCTTGCTGACCAGGAAGTTGGCAACGGTGCGGGCACGGGCTTCGGACAGCTTCTGGTTGTAAGCGTCGGAACCGATGCGGTCGGTGTAACCAACGACAACGGCGTTACCGTCTTTCGGCTGGAACTCGACGATCTGCTGGTACAGAGCGTTCAGGGCTTCCACGCCTTCGGCCTTCAGGCTGTCTTTGCCAAAGGCAAACAGCACGTCGGAGTTCAGGGCGAAGTTCTTTTCAACGATCTGCGGAGCAGGAGCCGGAGCTTCTTCAACAACAGGAGCCGGAGCCGGTGCTACGTAGGAAGTACGGAACGGGTGGTAAACGGCTTCCAGGGTCGCAACGCTCTGGTTGGACTTGTAGCGTACGTTGTCGGCGTGCAGGTCAGCCACGTCCCACATGTAGCGGTAACGAGCTTGCAGATCCAGCGCGTCGTTCACCTTGTAGGTCACACCGGCACCGGCCAGCGGGGATACCTTGGTATCGCTGGTGCCCATACCGTCGGTGTGGCCCCAGTAGGCGCCAGCTTCACCGAACAGGGAGAAATCGTTGCCCAGCGGCAGACGAGCGATACCGGACAGGGTGGCACCCTGGCTCTCATAACGGTTGCCATCGGTGTTGCCACGGCCGGTGTACTGGTAGCCCAGCTCGGAACCGAAGTATTCGTTGAAGTTGTAACCGACGAAGGCATTGGCAGCAGCCGCGTCTTCTTCACCAGTGTTCACGCCTTCGATCTTGTTCAGACCGTTGAAGTGAGTCGCACCGACACCGGCACCGAAGTAGATATCATCAGCGGCGTGTGCAGCAGTTGCACCCATGGCAGCCATGGCGATGGCGATCAGGGAAGGAGCCATTTTCATCATAAAATTAATCCTCGTTGAGATGGCACGTTGTTCACGTGCTTCGCACTTTGTAATTTATGTAAGCTGCTGGCTCTGCCGGGCAACAAGGGTTGCGCCGAGCAGGGATCCTAGATCCATCCAGGAGGCACGTTATCTGGGTGCACAAGTGTGCGAGTTGCGCTATCGAGAGCGCATACTTCGCCACGAACAGCCGATGTCATTCCGATGACGTGGCGCACTTTATGCTCATTTCAAAACATGATCAAGCTCACAGATAATCTGTGGGGCAGATTGTGTCGTATGGATAACTGGCTGTTTATCTGGATTTATTAGTGATCCAAGTAGGCGCGATGCAGCTTTCTCTCAAGCTTCATATAGGCCTCAGCCCAAGCGTGCTGCGGGGTGGCGATGGCGGCCCTGGTCGCGAAAACCGCGAGATAGTCGGCCTCAGTTGCTTCGCACAGCAAGGGTGTGAAGCTGAGTAAATAATGGCGGGCGAGATAGGGGTCCAGGGGCCAGATATTGAGGATGGCCCTGGCGACCGGCTGAATCGCGGCTGAACAGATGAAATGTTGATGACCGGCGTCCAGCCACTGGGCCATCTCGCGCAGGCCCTGTTCGGGCACTAGTCCACCATCCCCCTTCTCCGTCGACAGTGTCATGCGGTTACCATTGCCAAGCAGCAGGGAGCCATCTTCCAGAAAGACCCCATCGTGGTTGCGCAGGGACAGCGTGGTGGGGTGCTCGAGGTAGAGGCTGCACTTGTCCGAGAGGGAAGCCAGCACGGGAGCGGCCTCGCTCTGCATGACGGCGGGTAGCAAGAATGCCTCGGCTCGGGTTTGCTGACCCTGATGGAGCTGGCGGGGGAGGGAATCCGGGTCTGAATCCGGGTGAAGACGCGAGATGATGCCGGGGAATGCCATGCTGAATACTCTTTAAGGGATAACTGGCGAATTATACGAGTTATGGCCGTGGCAACAATAAAGGTTTCTCTTCGAGACTGTTTACCTGAGGCGACTCTGCGATTACCATCCCCGAGGTTTGTTAGGGTTGTCGTCGAAAGACGCTTATTAAAGATAGAGGCTCGACCATAACGAGTCCGTTCAAAACTGATACACTTGACTACGAGTCGTCGCGAAAAATAAAGGTGGAGTGAATCCGCCGAACGGAGTATGGAACACATGAATTCAAATATCGTAACTGTTGGCAAGAAGATCCGTCAGATCCGCGAAGCGGTTGGCCTGAGCCGTCCCAAGTTTGCCGATCTGCTGGGCGTCCCCCCGACTACCCTGAAGAACTATGAACTGGGTTACCGTGAAGTTGGAGGCGCCTTCCTGGTCGCCCTGGCTCATCACCCTGAACTGCACAAGTTCACCCTCTGGCTGCTGGCCGACAAGAAAGTCGCCGAAATCGGCCAGATCGGTCCGGACGATATTGCCAAGGCTTGATTGCTGAGCCTTGATAAAAATGCCGCCCGCGAGGCGGCATTTTTTATTTGTCAAAACAGACAGTTATTTAAATAAGTAATGCGTTGTGTGCTTCATGTGGCGATTTCAACCAAATCATCTTGGCAAGCTGGATTAATCCCCGGAAAATTCCGACCCTTTAAATTCAGGTCCCTGATCCACAGAGCGAGACACGCATGAGCAATACCCTTCCCAAAGCCAGAGATGGCTTTACCAGCACCTTCGGCGTGCTTGCCGCGACCCTGGGCTCGGCGGTCGGCCTTGGCAACATCTGGAAGTTTCCCTATCTGACCGGGGAGAATGGCGGCGCCGGCTTTCTGCTGGTCTATGTCATCGCCACCCTGCTGGTGGGACTGCCGGTGATGATCTCGGAGATCATGCTGGGGCGTCAGGCGAAATCCGATGCGGTGAGCGGGCTCATCAAGCTGGCGCCCAAGGGGCAGCCCTGGTGGCTGATCGCGGCCATGGGGGTGACGGCGGCCTTCCTCATCATGTCATTTTACTCCGAAGTGGCGGCCTGGGTATTTGCCTACATCTTCAAGGCGGCCAGCGGCGAGATCCTCTCGACCGATCCCGCCGTCACGGGGGCGGCCTTCAATGCGCTCATCACGGATCCCTTGCAGAGTCTGCTCTGGCAGTGGCTGGTGCTGGCCCTGATGGGGGGCATATTGCTGATGGGGGTGTCGAAAGGGATAGAGGCGGTCACCAAGCGGCTGATGCCGGTGCTGTTCATCCTGCTGCTGGTGATCGGCATTCGCAGTCTGACCCTGCCCGGGGCGAGCGAGGGGCTGCATTTCCTGTTCTCCCCTGATTTTTCCAAGGTCACCGCCGGCGTGGTGCTGACCGCCATGGGGCTGGCCTTCTTCAAGCTCTCCATCGGCATGGGCTGCATGATGACTTATGGCAGCTACTTTCGGGACGATCAGCACATTCCGCTCACCACGGTCAGGGTGATGTGCGCCGATCTGTTCGTCTCCATGCTGGCGGGGATCGCCATCTTCCCGGCGGTGTTTGCGTTCGGTTTCGAGCCGACCGCCGGTCCCTCCCTGCTGTTCATCACCATTCCGGCAGTGTTTGCCAGCATCCCGTTCGGCCACCTGTTCATGGTGCTGTTCTTCGTGCTCTCCGCCATCGCGGCAACGGGGGCTATGCTCTCCATTTTGGAAGTGCCGGTCTCGGTGCTCTCCGAGCGTTTCCACATGAGCCGAAGGAGGGCGACGCTGATCAACCTGCTGGTGCTGGGGGCGGTCGGGTCGACCTGTGCGCTCTCCAACAGCACGCTGGCGGACGTGCAGATAGCCGGCAAGACCTTCTTCGATCTGTTCGACTTCGTCTCCTCCAACGTGCTGATGCCTCTTGGCGGTATCTTCCTCTGCCTGTTCGTGGGCTGGGTCTGGGGCTTCGAGCGGATGAAGACGGCGCTGACCAATGGCGGCGAGCTGGAGCTGCCCATCCTCAAGCCGCTGTTCTTCATCATCCGCTATGTGTCGCCGCCACTCATCCTGATCGTGATGCTCAAGGGGCTGGGGCTGTTCTGAGCCTGCGGTCCGGACAGCAAAAGAGCGCCTGATGGCGCTCTTTTTCATTGGCGTGTCCCGGTGGTGCCCTCATATCAGACCGAGTCGGGAGAGTTCCTCCTTGAGCTGGTCCAGGTTGCGCTCGACGCAAGCCTCCCCCTCGTTGATGGCGTCGCTCGCGCGGTGGAAGTCCATGATGGAGAGGCTGCCAAGGCGAGGACAGAGCTGGATCTCGGGGGGATCCCCGGCCATGCGGGCGCGGGTGATCCGCTCCTGCATGATGTTGATGGAGCCGGTCATCACCCCCCACATGCCGGGCGTGCTGGGTTCTCCCCGGCCCAGCCACTGACTGAAGAGGCCTCCCGGTGCGGGCGCGTCCGGCTCGTCGGTCCAGGGCTGATGCAGGTCGGTGTTGAGGTTGACGGCGATCACCACCTCGGCCCCCATGGCGCGGGCCAGGGAGATGGGGACCGGGTTGACCACGGCGCCATCCACCAGCCAGCGATCGTCGATCCGGGTCGGGGTCAAAATGCCGGGCATGCCGCAGGAGGCGCGCACGCACTGGCGCAGCGGCCCCTCTTGCAGCCAGATTTCGCGGCCGGTATCGAGTTCGGTGGCGACGCAGGCAAAGGGCAGCGGCAGGCTCTCGATGGCGGGATCCCCCAGATGGTTGGCGGCGATGCCAAACACCTTGTCGCCGCGGAACAGACCGCCGGAGAGAGCGGGATCGAGCAGCCCCATCACCTGCAGGCGGCTGAAACCGCGTACCCAGGACTCCAGTTTGTCCAGCTCGCCGGCGGCATAGGCGGCACCGACGAAACTGCCGATGGAGCAACCGGCCACCAGATCCGGTTTGACACCGAGGCGCTCCAGCGCCCGTATGATGCCGATGTGCGCCCATCCTCGGGCGGCGCCGCTGCCAAGGGCCAGGCCCAGGCGGGGTTTTCGTGCCACAGTGCGTCTCCTGCTGTGAGTTGGGGGTTCAGCTTACTCCTGCTTCCCCCGTGCGTCATCCTGCCAGCCTTCACTGCGATTGCGACCATTGGCCTTGGCCTGATAGAGGGCGAGATCGGCACGGCGAATAGCCTCGTGCAGCTTGATCTCCGGGCGTTGACGGCAATGGCCGAGACTGATGGTCACCCTCAGCTCGGGGGCTATCTCGGTCCAGTCGTGTTCCGCAATGCGCAGCCGTAGCTGTTCGGCCAGCGGGGCCAGGGGCAGACCCTTGTCTGCGACCAGCAGCAGAAACTCCTCGCCACCCCAGCGGATCAGGGTGCACTCCCGGGTCAGCAAGGGCTGGCAGAGCTGAACCAGGCGGATCAGCACCTGATCGCCGATCCCGTGCCCGAAGCGGTCGTTGACCTGCTTGAAGTGATCGCAATCGAACATGATGACCCCGATGTGATGGCTGCCAGCCTGGGCGTAGCGGCGTTCGACGGCGTCGAAGTGGTGGCGGTTGAAGGCGCCGGTCAGTGCATCGTGGCTGGACAGGTAATTCAACCGACGGTTGAGGCGGCGGGATCGCAGGCTCGAGAGCGTCGCCACCACCAGGCAGAGCAAGGTGAGGAGCGCCGTTGCCGATTGCCACAGCAGCATCTGCAGCAGGGGCAGCAGCGAGATGCGGTGGATCAGGGTGAGCGGCGTAGCGGGAATGGGGTAGACCAGCTGCAACGCACTCTGCTGCCAGTGATACCCTTCCCGCGAGGCTTCCCTGGCCAGAGGTGGTGCCGTGCCGGACTGACTGCTGGCCAGGATCTGTCGGTGCTGATTGACCAGAAACAGGGTGCCAATCTGGGGGGCGAGACGGCGCAGGGTCTGCTCCAGGGTTCTGGTCTGAATGTCGATGCTGAGCAGACCGATGATCTGGTCACTCTGGGTGATGGGCTGGGACAGGGTGATCATCTGTCCCCGGCCGGCAAAATCCTGATATGGGCGTGACAACGTGGCGTGCTCGGAGGGCGGATGCCGGCCCAGCACCTCTTGCCAGTAAGACTTGTGGTAGATGGCGGGGTCAAAACGGAACTGGCTGGAGGGCACCCAGGGGTAGAGATAGATGAAGTCGTCCGTGCCGGTGAAGTAGATCCAGGCCACGTCCTTGTCCAGCAGCTTGCTCGCGGTGGCGAGCAGGGGAGAGAGGCTGAGGGCGAGATGCATTCTCGCCTCCCGCTGGCTGCCGCCATGGGGCAGCGGGTTCAGCCCGGTCAGGTTGCCGATGAGGGCGGGCGGCAGATCGATGGGGATGCGATCCAGGTTGATGCCGTGCTCCCCATCGACTTGAAGCGCCTGATAGAGCTGGCGCGAGAGCACTGACTGGGGGTTGCTGCGCAGGCGTTCCTCGGCCTGGCCGCGCATGGCCTCGAGGAAGGCCTCCATCCGCTGATGCTGGTTGCTCAGCTGGGCCGCAGTGTTGATGACGTCGCGCCGGTTCAGCTCGGTGATCTGGCGAAAGGCGTGTTGCAGGGCGAGCAGCAGCAACAGCAGGCTGAAACCCAGCAGCAGCCACTGCAAGCGATATTTGGCAAAGGCAGGGGGCAGTGTGGGCATGGGCGTACCGGGAAATGACGGGATCGGCACATCAGTGTAAGGCAGAAAATATCCACAGTCTCAGCTGGATGTGATTTTGATGATCTTCCCGCCGGGCTGTTACGTTTTGTCACATTTATACATAGTCACGGCATAGTCAGGGGGTAACATGGTGCCATCATTGATGAAGTTTCCTCTTCTCCTTCTCTCTTACCTTGCATGGATTGTCTGATGAAAATGCGCATATGGCTGTGGCTTGTCCCCCTTCTCCTGCTGCTGGGGGTCGGCGCCTGGACGCTTCGGCAGGCCGAACCGGCCAGCAAACCTGCACCAAGGCAGGTCAACATCCGGGCGGAAACGGTCAGGCAGAGCCTGGCAGAGCCCTCCATCAAGCTGGTCAGCAAGCTGGCGGCCAATCGCTCCGTGGTGGTCAGTCCCGAGGTGACCGGCCGCATCGTCAGGATTGCGGTGCGCTCCGGTCAGCAGGTCAAGCAGGGACAGACCCTGATCGCCCTGGATGCGGGCAAGCAGCAGGCGGAACTCGCCGAGCAGAGCGCCAGCGTGCGCGACGAGAGCCGCAAGCTGCGGGACATGCGCCGGCTGGTGGCGCGCGGTGCCATCACCACCTCCGAGCTGGAAGGGCAGGAGGCGACCGTGGCCCAGGCCCAGGCCCGGGTCGATGCGGCGCGCTATGAGCTGTCGCTGCGCACCCTGGCGGCCCCCTTCGACGGCACCGTCAGCCTGATCGATCTCAGCGAAGGGGCCCTGGTCAACAGCGGTGACGTGCTGCTCCATCTGGACGAACTGGCCAGATTGCGGCTCGATCTGGCGGTACCCGAGCGCTACCTCTCCCTTCTCAAACCCGGCATGACGGTGACGGCCACCAGCTCGGCCTGGCCGGATCAAGCCTTCTCTGGCGTGCTGGAGACGCTCGACAGTCGCATCTCCAACGAAACCCAGAACATCAAGGCGCGGGTCATCATCCCCAATCCCAGCGGCCAGCTGCGGCCCGGCATGCTGATGAACGTGGATCTTTCCCTGCCTGCCCAGAAGATGACCCTGATCCCCGCCCAGTCGGTGGAGTATGCGGGGGAGCTTCGCTTCGTCTACCGTCTCGAGGCGGACGGCCGGGTGAAGCGCATCCCGGTGGAACTGGGCGATACCCACGGCGAGGCCGTCTGGGTCATCAAGGGGCTGAACGTCGGCGATCGCATCGCGGTGGAGGGGCTGGTCAACCTGCGTGACGGTGCCCTGGTCCGCGATCTGACCGAGGTGAAAGGCTGATGTGGCTCTCCGATATGTCAGTGCGCCGCCCCCTGGTGGCGGTCGTCATCAGTGCCCTGCTCACCGTGTTCGGCCTGGTGGCCTTCGCCAAGCTGACGGTGCGGGAGATGCCGGACGTGCAGACGCCGTCCGTCTCCATCACCACCACCTATGAGGGGGCCGCCCCCGAGGTAATGGAGAGCCAGGTCACCAAGCCCATCGAGGATCAGCTCTCCGGCATCAGCGGCATCAAGAACATCAACTCGGTGACCCGCAAGGGGCGCTCCTCCATCACGGTGGAGTTCAAGCTCGGCTGGAACATGTTGGAGGGCACCTCGGACGTGCGCGACGCCATCTCCCGCGCCCGGCCGAGGCTCCCGGACGAGGCGGACGAGCCCATGGTCACCAAGGACAACGGCAACGGCGACGTGGCGATCTGGCTCAACTTCAGCAGCACCCAGATGGACCGCACCGCCATGACCGACTATGCCAACCGCATGCTGGTCGACTCCTTAAGCCTGGTGGACGGGGTGAGCGAGGTGTCCCTCTCCGGCGATCTGACCCAGGTGATGTATGTCAGGCTGCGCCCCGCCGACATGGCGGCCCGCGCCATCACGGTCGCCGACGTGCAGGATGCCCTCGAGCGGGAGAACATCGAGCTGCCCGGGGGGGAGATCCGCAACAACAGCATGACCATGGCGGTGCAGATCGCCCGTCTCTACCACAGCGCCGAGGATTTTCGTGCCCTGCCGGTGAAGACCGCCACCAATGGCCAGAGCATCTACCTGGCGGACATCGCCGACGTGGAGGTGGGGGCCAAGAACGAAGACAGCGCCTATCAGCGCAACGGCCGCGAGAGCCTGGGGATAGGCATAGTCGCGCAATCCACCGCCAACCCGCTGGCGGTGGCCCAGGGCATAGAGCGCAAGATGACCGAGATGCAGCGCTTCCTGCCGGAAGGGGCCCAGCTCGAGGTGGACTACGACTCCACCGTCTTCATCAAGCAGGCCATCGACGAGGTGTACGAGACGCTCGCCATCTGCGCCGTGCTGGTGGTTGCCGTGCTCTACCTGTTCCTCGGCCAGGGGCGCACCACGCTGATCCCGGCCATCACGGTACCGGTGTCGCTTATCTCCGCCTTCATCGGCGCCTGGTATCTGGGGTTCTCCATCAACCTCATCACCCTGCTGGCGCTCATCCTCGCCATCGGTCTGGTGGTGGATGACGCCATCGTGGTGGTGGAGAACATCCACCACCACCTGCAGCGGGGCGAATCCCCCCTGATGGCGGCCTGGCACGGTACCCGTGAGGTGGGCTTTGCCGTGGTGGCCACTACGGCGGTGCTGGTGATGGTGTTCGTGCCCATCGCCTTCATGGATGGCATGGTGGGCCGGCTCTTTACCGAATTTGCCATTTTGCTCTCCCTGGCGGTGCTCTTCTCCTCCCTGGTGGCGCTCACCCTGACCCCGGCCATGGGCTCCTGGCTGATGCGCGCCGTCGACAAGCCCAATGCCCTGACCGCGCTACTGGATCGGGGCCTTGGCCGGGTGGAGGCACAGTACCGCCGCCTGCTGGGCGCCGTGCTGCGCCGCTCCGTCTGGATGCCGCTGGTGCTGCTGCTCTGCCTCGGTGGCATCGGCGCCCTGTTTGGCAAGCTGCCCGCGAGCCTGACCCCGACCGAAGACCGCGGTGTCATCTATGTGTTCGTGAAAGGGGCCGAGGGCACCAGTATCGAGCGGATGAAGCGCAACATGCAGCAGGTGGAAGCCGCCATCATGCCGCTGCTCGGCAAGGGGGTGGTGCAGGCCATGAGTTTCAGCACCCCGGCCTTCGGGCGTGGCGGCGATCAGACCGGGATGGTCATCATCCAGCTCACCGACTGGGCGGTGCGGGACGAGACCGCCACCGAGTTTGGCCGCAGCTTGAGCGGGCGGCTGGCCGGCATTCCAGACGTGATGATCCGCACCTTCCAGCCAGGATTCAGGGGCGGCTCCACCGCCGCCGTGCAGTTCGTGCTGCAGGGCTCCGACTATGGGGAGCTCTATCAGCAGGGGCTGGCGCTGCAACAGGCCGCCGGCCAGAGCGGGCTGATGCTGACCCCGGATCTCGACTACGCCGAGAAGACCCCGGAGCTGCAGGTGACCATAGAGCGGGAGCGGGCCAGCCAGCTCGGCATTCCGGTCTCCACCGTGGCGAGCTCGCTTCAGGCTCTGCTCGGCGGCGTCAGCCAGACCACCTATGTGGACAGAGGCGAGGAGTATGACGTCTACCTGAGGGCCAACCAGGCCCAGTTCAACGGTATCTCGGATGTGAGCCGCATCTATCTCAGGGCCGCCAGTGGCGAGATGGTGAGCCTCTCCACCCTGGCGACCGTCACCCAGGTGGCGAGCCCGCAGCGGCTCAACCACTACCAGCGTCAGAAGGCGATTGCCCTGACCGCAGACGTGGCCCCCGGCCACACCCTGGGGGAGGCGCTCGACTTCCTCGATGGCTGGGCCGCGGATCACCTGCCGAGCGGCATGACGGTGGATTACGCCGGTGAGTCCAAGGATTATCGCGACAACCAGGGGGAGATGGTGATGGTGTTCGGCCTCGCCCTGCTGGTGGTCTATCTGGTGCTGGTGGCCCAGTTCGAGAGCCTGCTGACCCCGGCCGTGGTGATGGTGACGGTGCCGCTCGGCATCTTCGGCGGCCTGCTTGGCCTCTGGCTGACGGGACAGGAGCTCAGCATCTACAGCCAGATAGGGATGATCATGCTGATCGGCATGGTGACCAAGAACGGCATCCTCATCGTGGAGTTCATCAACCAGTTGCGCCAGCGGGGGGAATCCTTCGAGGAGGCCATCATCGCAGGCTCGGTGCGTCGGCTGCGGCCCATCCTGATGACCTCGCTGACCGCCATCATAGGCGCGGTGCCGCTGATGGTCTCCATGGGGGCGGGGTATGAGAGCCGGATGGCCGTGGGCACCGTGGTCTTCTTCGGGTTGTCGCTCGCGACCCTGGTTACCCTGCTGATCGTGCCCGCCATCTATCACCTGCTGGCCAGACGGGCGGGGATGACAGGGGCGCGGGATCTGCTGGTGGACGAGGCGCTGGCGGTTGATGTCGACAGCGTCCCCCCGGCGCCGGAGGCCGCGTCTAATACGAGGGACAAACCGGCCGCCTGATCCTTCTCCCGTAAAAGCGAGCCACCTACGCAGGCTGGCTCGCTTTTCCCCCGCGCTTACCCTGCGAATAGTGGGGGCAAAAAGCCATCGCCCCCGCTCTGCTCTGCCGGTATAATGCGCGACCCGAATTGTTCCAGGTGTTCAAAATGCAGCCGGTTACCCACCTTTTCTCCTATCCCCGCTACTGGGCCGAGTGCTACGGCACGGCGCCCTTCCTGCCCATGTCCAGAGCGGAGATGGACAAGCTCGGCTGGGACAGTTGTGACATCGTCCTGGTGACCGGTGACGCCTACGTGGATCACCCGAGCTTCGGCATGGCGGTCATCGGCCGCATGCTGGAATCCCAGGGCTTTCGGGTCGGTATCATCGCCCAGCCGGACTGGTCATCGAAGGATGACTTCATGCGCCTGGGCAAGCCGAACCTCTTCTACGGGGTGACCGCGGGCAACATGGACTCCATGATCAACCGCTATACCTCCGACAAGAAGCTGCGCCACGACGACGCCTACACCCCGGGCGACGTGGGCGGCAAGCGGCCGGATCGCGCCACTCTGGTCTATACCCAGCGCTGCAAAGAGGCCTATAAAGAGGTGCCTGTGGTGATCGGTGGCATCGAGGCTTCCTTACGCCGTATCGCCCACTACGACTACTGGTCCGAGACCATCCGCCGCTCCATCCTGCTGGACGCCAAGGCCGACATCCTCATCTACGGCAACGCCGAGCGGCCGCTCATCGAGGTGGCGCACCGCATCGCGGGTGGCGAGACCATCGACACCATGCAGGACATTCGTGGCACCGCCGTCATCCGCCGTGAGCCGCTGCCGGGCTGGCGCGGGGTGGATTCGAGCAAGCTCGACCAGATTGGCCGCATCGATCCCATCATGAACCCCTATATGGAAGGGGCGCCCTGCTCTGACGACGAAGGCACCGCGCCGGTGGAGCAGGAGGCCAAGCCCGTGCTGGTGCAGCCGCCCAAGCAGAAACCCTGGGAGAAGACCTACGTCAAGCTGCCGGCGTTCGAGCGGGTCAAAGAGGACAAGGTGCTCTACGCCCATGCGTCCCGCATCCTGCACCACGAGACCAACCCGGGCTGTGCCCGCGCGCTCTCCCAGGCTCACGGCGATCGCATCATCTGGGTCAACCCGCCCGCCTTCCCGCTCGAAACTGACGAGATGGATGGCGTGTTCGGCCTGCCGTACCAGCGGGTGCCGCACCCGGCCTATGGCAACGAGAAGATCCCGGCCTACGAGATGATCAAGACCTCGGTCAACATCATGCGTGGCTGCTTCGGTGGCTGCTCCTTCTGCTCCATCACGGAGCACGAGGGGCGCATCATCCAGAGCCGCTCGGAAGAGTCGATCATCAAGGAAATCGAAGAGATCCGCGACAAGGTGCCGGGCTTCACCGGCGTCATCTCGGATCTCGGCGGCCCCACCGCCAACATGTACCGCTTACGCTGCAAGAGCCCCAAGGCCGAGCAGACCTGCCGCCGTGCCTCCTGCGTCTGGCCCACCATCTGCCCGCACATGGACACCGACCATACCCCGACCATCAACCTCTACCGCAAGGCGCGGGATGTGAAGGGGATCAAGAAAATCCTGATCGCCTCCGGGGTGCGTTACGACATCGCGGTGGAAGATCCGCGCTACATCAAGGAGCTGGCCAAGTACCACGTCGGCGGCTACCTGAAAATTGCGCCCGAGCACACCGAAGAGGGCCCGCTCTCCAAGATGATGAAGCCGGGCATGGGCAGCTACTACAGCTTCAAGGAGCTGTTCGACAAGTACTCCAAGGAGGCGGGCAAGCAGCAGTACCTGATCCCCTACTTCATCTCGGCCCACCCGGGGACGACTGACGAAGATATGGTGAACATGGCGCTCTGGGTCAAGACCAACCGCTTCAAGCTCGATCAGGTGCAGAACTTCTACCCGTCTCCGCTGGCCAACGCCACCACCATGTATTACACCGAGAAAAACCCGCTCAACAAGGTGAGCCGCCAGGGCGGGGACGTGTTCGTGGTGAAAGGGGAGCGTCGCCGCCGCCTGCACAAGGCGCTGCTGCGCTATCACGATCCGGCCGGCTGGCCCATGATCCGCGAAGCCCTGCTGGAGATGGGCAAGGGCCACCTGATCGGCAACGGCCCCGACTGCCTGGTGCCGCCGGAAGGCCGTGGCGAAGCCAAGGCCGAGCGCAGCCGCAACAAGGGCCTCAAGCCAGCCCTTACCCGTCACAGCGCCATCACCCATCAGCGCAGCAATGGGGCGGACAGCAAGGCCGCTGTTGCGGGCAATGCGCCTGCTGCTGCCAAGAACGGCAAGGCGGGCAATGGCAAGCCAGTAGGCTCCCAGCTCAGCAAAGGGCCCGGCAACGGCAAACCTGCCGCGCAAGGCACAGGTCAAGGTAAACCGGCCGGCAAACCCGCCCACAAGGGCAAGGCCCCGACCCGCGCGGGTTCAGCCAAGCCGGGCGCCAAACCCGCCACTCAAGGCGGCAAGCCTGCGGCCAAAGGAAACGGTGCCAAGCGACCTGCTCGGTGAGTTTTCCTGATTGGGAAGCGATAGAAATAAAAAAGGCGACCGGAAGGTCGCCTTTTTATTGATTTATGGTCGGTTCTGAACCTGTGAACCAAAACATATAAATAAACGATATATAGCTCACATTTCGATTGTGTACTATTTGATAGATAAATTTAAAATAGGTAGGGTGAAAAAGGTTTATGGGCAGATATTGGATCGCGGTTCGCGATCAGTGAAAAAAACGTCCGAAAGGATTGCCCGAAGGTATCACGTTGTCAGACGCTCTCCGTAGTTCTTGTCACGTTTGCGTAGGAGTGCCCATAAACCACTTCTAAAGGTGATATCCTATGTCAAAGTTACAAGATCTGAAAAAAGCGACCACGAAACCTGACTTAGCTCATGTATTGGGCGTTAAGCCATCGGTTCTCACATATTGTTTATATGTATTAAAAACTGAGAATCAGTACACACAATTTAAAATACCTAAAAAAACTGGTGGTGAGCGAGTAATAAATGCACCAACGGGTAAATTAAAAACAATACAATCTTTATTATCTAACCTATTGCTTGATTGTTTAGATGAAATAAATCACAAAGCGTTTCCAAAATCGCAGTTAGCAAAGGAGACGGTAAAAAATGCTGAAGTGCTAAAAATTAAATGTTCAACCGCATTAGTTAAGCAACCAGCTCTTTCTCATGGATTTGAAAGAAAACGCTCGATTATAACAAATGCGATGATGCACTTGGGGAAAAAGCAGGTTTTTAATATTGATTTGGAAGATTTTTTTGGAAGTTTTAATTTCGGACGGGTTAGGGGGTTTTTCATAAAAAATAGAAATTTTGAACTACACCCTGAAATTGCAACCGTTATAGCTAAAATAGCTTGTCATAATGATGAATTACCTCAGGGGAGCCCTTGTTCCCCAGTAATAACTAATCTTATAACTCATGCTTTAGATATAAAACTGGCACGAATGGCATCAAAAAATTCTTGTATATACACAAGGTATGCTGATGATATAACTTTTTCTAGTAGAGAAAGTACATTATCAAAAAATATTGCTTATGAAGATGATAATGTTTTTGTTGTGAGCAAAAAACTTAGAGCTGAGATAACGCGGTCTGGCTTTACTATTAATGATAAAAAAACACGAAATCAATATAAAGACTCAAGGCAAGAGGTAACTGGTTTAGGGAAGGTGCGAATAAGCGGGGAAATTCTTCTCGGCTGACTCAGTCATTTCATTTTTTCAGTTTGAGCCGATCTTTTCTCCCGTAAATGCCTTGAATCAGCCTATTTAGACCGTTTCTTCGCCATTTAAGGCGTTATCCCCAGTTTTTAGTGAGATCTCTCCCACTGACGTATCATTTGGTCCGCCCGAAACAGGTTGGCCAGCGTGAATAACAT